>JBCAXU010000001.1:0-123550 GCA_038533895.1 Pseudomonadota bacterium
GTTTAACAACTTACTGTGGCTGCTGGTGGTGCCTGCTGCCTCGACCTTCTTTGGGCTAGTGATCGCTGCACTGACTGATAAAGTCAGTTGGGGCAATATCGCCAAGAGCCTGATCTTTATGCCGATGGCGATTTCATTCATTGGTGCGTCTATCATCTGGAAGTTCGTCTATGACTACCGGGCACCAGGATCGGAACAAATCGGTATTCTTAATGCGGTTGTCGAGGCGTTTGGCGGAACTGCACAGGCTTGGATCACCATTCCGTTTTGGAACAACTTCTTCTTGATGGTGATCTTGATCTGGATCCAGACCGGTTTTGCTATGGTGATCCTCTCGGCGGCGCTGCGCGGTATTCCAGAAGAGACCGTTGAAGCCGCCGTACTTGACGGTGCCAATGGCGTGCAAATCTTCTTCAAAATATTGATTCCGCAAATCTGGGGCACCATCGCGGTGGTCTGGACCACGATCACCATCCTAGTGCTCAAAGTCTTCGATATTGTGTTGGCCATGACCAACGGCCAGTGGAGCACTCAAGTCCTCGCCAACATGATGTTTGACTGGATGTTCCGTGGCGGCGGCGACTTCGGACGAGGCGCGGCGATCGCTGTCATTATTATGGTTGCGGTTATCCCAGTGATGGTTTGGAACATGCGCCAAGCGAGCGCGCAAATGGAGGATCGCTAATGTCAGATTCAACCACAGCGAACCAAGCCAAGTTCGGTTTGAGCAAATTAAGACGCTCGCCGCTCACCCTACTGGTTCACTTTTCGGTACTGGTCATAGTGGTGATGTGGACGCTACCGACTGCGGGGCTGTTTATCTCCTCGTTTCGCGATAAAGACCAACTGGCGCTTTCGGGCTGGTGGACCTCTCTCACCAGTTCACAACAAAATCTGGTCGAGCGCACCGCTCATCCTGATCAACAAGTACAGCAAGGCGATAGTTATCTGCTATCAGGAAAACTGTTGGTTGATGGCCAGCCCAGCACCATCAGTGCCTTTGGTTTTTCTTCGCGTGAACCCACCAAGTATCTGCCTGGCGAAGTCGCGGAGATGAGAGGCGGTGGTACCCTCACCGTTGCAGAGAATGGCGAATATCGTATGACGTCCCCTGAGCCATTCAAAGGCTCGCGCGGCAAACGTATCTTCTTTACCGCCGTCGTTCCCCCCAAGTTTGGTTTAGCCAACTATGAAGAAGTCTTGACGGCTGAGGGGATTGGTCGCTCATTTATCAACTCACTCACGGTCACCATACCGGCAACAGTTATCCCGATATTAATAGCCGCCTACGCCGCGTACGCGCTCTCTTGGATGAAAATGCCGGGACGCAATCTATTAATTGCTTTGGTGGTTGGTTTATTAGTCGTGCCATTGCAAATGTCCTTGATTCCACTATTGCGGCTATACAACGACATTGGCGCGTTTTTCGGCGTCGGTGCCAAGACCTATCTCGGGATTTGGCTTGCCCACACCGGCTTTGGCCTGCCCCTAGCCATTTATTTACTGCGTAACTACATCTCCAGTTTACCCAGGGAAATCATCGAGTCAGCCAAAGTGGATGGCGCTACTGACTTCGAAATCTTTATGCGTATCGTGCTGCCGCTCTCGTTTCCTGCCCTCGCCTCGTTTGGCATCTTCCAGTTCTTGTGGGTATGGAACGATCTGTTGGTCGCCACCGTGTTCCTCGGTACCGGTGAAGAACACATGGTGTTGACCGCACGATTACGTGAGCTACTGGGCTCTCGTGGTGGCAACTGGGAGATCCTGACCGCATCAGCGTTTGTCTCTATCGCAGTGCCGCTCGCGGTGTTCTTTACCCTACAACGATACTTAGTTCGTGGACTTCTTTCTGGATCGGTCAAATAAGCCGTTTGCAAATGATGAGAATAATGAAATGACAGGATTAGCTTTAACCAACGTAACGAAATCATATGGTGACACTCAAGTTCTGCACGGTATCGATCTGGATATAAAGCAAGGGGAATTTGTGGTGTTTGTCGGCCCATCGGGTTGTGGTAAGTCAACCTTATTACGCATGATTGCCGGACTTGAAGAGATCACTTCTGGGGATCTCTTTATCGAGGAGGCACGCGTTAACGATTTACCCGCCGCCATGCGCGGTATTGCCATGGTATTTCAAACCTACGCTCTCTATCCGCACATGACGGTATACGACAATATGGCGTTTGCGATGCGCATTGCCAAAGAGTCGAAAGAAGCCATTCATGAGCGAGTGATGGAAGCGGCCAGAATGCTGCAACTGGAACCTTACCTAGACCGCTTACCAAAAGCGCTGTCTGGGGGCCAGAGGCAACGGGTGGCGATTGGCCGCGCGATTGTTCGCCAGCCAAAGGTGTTTCTATTTGACGAGCCTCTTTCCAACTTGGATGCTGCGCTGCGGGTGCAAACGCGAATTGAAATAGCCAACCTTAAAGAGCAACTCGAACAAACCACGATGATTTATGTCACACACGATCAAGTCGAAGCGATGACGCTTGCGGATCGAATTGTGGTGCTGTCGGCAGGTAAAATCGAGCAGGTAGGTACCCCGCTAGAACTTTATACCAACCCAGCCAATGTGTTTGTCGCACAATTTATCGGCTCGCCCGCGATGAACCTTAGTACCGCGACATTGGTTTCAGCAGGAGAGCGCTGCACAGTCAAGGCTGAGAGTGGTCTTGAGATTGACATCCCCATTGCAGCCAACCCAGATCTAAGCGGCAGCCAATTGCAGTTAGGGGTAAGGCCTGAAGACTACCTAGTCGCCGAACAAGAGGACGCAATCATCTCCGGAACCGTCTTGTTTGTTGAATCATTAGGTGAGGTGACCTTACTGCACATTAATGCCGACGGTCATGACGAAGCGATTGTTGCTAAGTTGCCCGGGATCTTAGACTTCCACCGCGGAGAACAGATCTACCTTAAGGCTGATGTGGAGAAAATCCATCTGTTCAATCAAGACGGGATATCGCTAAAGCATCTCTAATTCCCACAGTAGACGAGAGTTTGACTGCGTCTACTGTGCATTTGCTTTGACCAACAAGGTGCCATCCATGCAAAACAAAGTTCAACTGATTACTTACGTCGACCGCTTAAGTGGCGCAGATTTACCCGCTTTAACCTCACTGCTTACCACTGAATTAAACGATCTGTTTGCAGGAGTTCACCTGTTGCCCTTCTTTTATCCAATTGATGGCAGTGATGCTGGGTTTGATCCTATTGACCATCAACAAGTCGATCCTCGTTTGGGCGGTTGGGCTGAGGTTAAACAGTTAAGCCAGCACTGTGACATCATGGCGGATCTGATAGTGAATCATGCGTCGGCGCAATCGCCACAGTTCTTGGATGTGCTGGAAAAAGGAGAGTTATCGCCATACTGGCCACTGTTTTTAAAAGAGCAAGATATCTTTCCGGAAGGGATGACTGACGAGCAAGCGAGCGCCATCTATCGACCTCGCCCAAACCGCTGCTTTAGCCTTAAAACACTCAAATCAGGCCAACAGGTTAATTTTTGGACCACCTTTACCGATAATCAGGTTGATATCAACGTCGAGCATCCCCAAGGGAAAGCCTACCTCGAGCAGGTACTGGGGCTGTTTGCCGATAGCGGGATCAAAATCATTCGACTGGATGCGGCGGGTTACGCAATCAAGCGCCCCAACACTAGTTGTTTTATGCTCGATGACACCTTTGATTTTATTGACAACCTCTCCCGTCGCGCTAACGAACTGGGCATGGAAACCGTTGCTGAGATCCATAGCCACTACCAAACTCAAATAGACGTCGCAAAGCGGGTTCACCGCGTTTATGATTTCGCCTTGCCACCTCTGGTGTTGCATGCGCTATCCGCCAACGATGTTGATCCGCTAATCCACTGGTTGAACATCGCCCCGCGCAACTGTCTCACCGTATTGGATACCCACGATGGCATTGGTATCATTGATGCGGGCCCGGAAGGAGATAAACCGGGGCTACTCAATGCCGAGCAAATCGACAACCTAGTGGAAACCATTCATGCCAATAGTCGAGGGCAAAGCCGGCTGGCAACCGGTGCTGCGGCCAACAACCTCGACCTATACCAAGTTAACTGCAGTTACTATGAAGCCTTGGGCAAAAACGATTTTCATTACCTAATCGCGCGTGCGATTCAATTCTTTAGTCCTGGCGTGCCTCAAGTTTATTACGCAGGTTTACTGGCGATGGAAAACGAAATGGCACTGCTAGAGCAAACCCAGGTTGGACGGGATATCAACCGCCCCTATCTCGACCGACAAACGCTAACCAAACAATTGCAACAGCCGGTTGTACGAGGTTTGATGGCGTTGATTAAGCTTCGCAATACTCAGCCTGCCTTTGATGGTGACTTTCAACTCTCAGGGGGCGGTCAAACGCTGAATCTCGCTTGGCAGCATCAAAACGACCGCGTGGAACTCGCCCTTAACCTCGGTCAGCAACGTGCCCAGATATCTAGTCAGCTCAATGGTAAGACCGAGCGAATAGACTTAACCACGCTGGCCCAAGGCTAAACGACAGTGCTTTATGCCAGTGGTGATCAGTAAGTGATCAGATATTTATCCCGATGGGTATGAAAGCTACAACAACATCAATCAGGAGAGTCTCGATGCTCAATATGAATTTGTCTCAGCGAGTGGTGGTTAACACTGCCGAGATGGAATGGGTCGCCACTCCAGCAACAGGCGTGTGGCGCAAACCTCTTGAGCGAGAAGCGGCTGAATCTGGACACACCACCAGTATTGTTCGTTATGAGGCCGGATCTCAGTTTCAAACCCACTATCATCCTATGGGTGAAGAGATTTATGTATTGGCAGGCGTGTTTTCAGATGAGCATGGCGACTACCCGGCCGGTACCTACTTGCGCAATCCACCAGGCAGTCATCACGCCCCTTTCAGCCGCCAAGGCTGCGATATTCTGGTCAAGCTCAATCAGTTTGACCCGCGTGATAAAGCGGCAGTCAGAGTCGATACCCGCAGCCAGAGCTGGTTTCCCGGCATCGGAGGGTTAGAAGTCATGCCGCTGCATGAGTTTGAGCATGAGCATGTGGCATTGGTCAAATGGCCTTCAGGCGAGAGATTCCAACCACATCGTCACTTTGGTGGCGAAGAGATATTGGTCCTGTCTGGTGAGTTTGCTGATGAGTATGGCCGCTATCCAACGGGCAGTTGGATACGCAGTCCACATATGAGTGAGCATTTTCCTTACGTCGACCAACCCACCGTTATTCTAGTCAAAACTGGCCATCTACCGGTGGATTGATAATTCCACCCTACGGTTATCGCCCGCCTGCTAGGTCGATAAACGATCCTGTGACATACGAGGCTTCATCACTCAACAACCACGCAATGGCACTCGCAACTTCTTCGGGCGTTCCGCCGCGTTTGAGTGGGAGTTGCGCTGCGAGTCTATCGACCCGATTTGGCTCGCCACCATCGGCATGCATATCAGTATAAATACATCCCGGGCGAACAGCATTGACCCTAATGCCGCGCTCTGCGAGCTCCAGTGACAGTCCTTTCGTCAATGAGTCCATCGCCCCTTTGGATGCGGCATAGTCAACATACTCAAAAGGCGCGCCGGTTCTTGAAGCCGCAGACGAAACATTGACAATCGCGCCCGATGTATTGAGCTGTTTAATAAACGCTTGGCAACACAAAAAGCAGCTGATCACATTGGCGTTCAGCACACGTTGAAAACGTTCAACATCAATATCGACCATTTTTGATTGGGTGAAGAGAATGCCGGCGTTGTTGACTAAATGCGTCACTACGCCGTACTTGTCTCGGACGGCCGCAAACATCGCTTCAACCTGCTGTTGGTTTGAGACATCCGCCTGGTACGAAAAAGCTCGCCCACCCGACGCCAAAATATCAGACACCACCTGCTGTGCCGTCGCCTGGTTAGCGCGGTAATTGACACAAACTGCGTATCCCTGCTCAGCGAGGCATTTCGCTGTCGCGGCGCCAATACCCCGTCCAGCGCCGGTAACGATAACCACTTTATCCATTTTCATTCCTCTATTTCGTACCAACCCAAGGCACTTTACACTGTAAAGTGCCTTGGGTTTTGCATTTTTTCCACACCAGCCAATAGCCGCTCAATCAGCAAGCTCAACGCTTTAGGTTGATAGCGGCGCTGTTTATAAACCAGATAGGCTTGCCGTACCCCACGCTGATATTGTGGCAACACACGCACTAGGTTCATTCGCTGGTGAACGTGGCGAAAAGGGAGAGCCGCCACCCCAAGCCCTTTTTCCACCGCGCCGCAGACCGCAATAATATCGTTCACGATCAACTTGGGCTTAATACTAATCACATCAACCAACTGCTCTTGCTCGAACACAGAAATATCAAGCGCGTGATCGACACTCACCCAATCCAGCTTGCACAGCGCGGAAAGGTCCGCAATCTCACCTACACTTTGCAAATATTCTGGGCTGGCAAAGAAGCCCTGATGAGCTTTAAACAAGGGCCGAGCGATCATCTCATCCATCTCAGTCAGATCAAACGTCATCAGCAAGTCTCTGTCTGTTTGTGGTACCGCTTGCTCCTGGCTGAGCACAAGATCGAGCGAGACGTGAGGAAAATCAACCAAAAACTGCTCAACCACTTCCCCGACAAAAGCTTGATAAAAGTTATGAGGGATGGCCAGCTTGATTTTCCCAGACACTGCCTGAGTTTCATTGAGCATTTGCCCAAAGCCAACTTCAATCGATTCCATACCACTCTTTAGCTGCTCAAAGGCTTCTAAACCACTTTGGGTGGCGACCAGCTCTCTACCACCCCTCTTTTCCAGCAAACGTGTGTCTAAGCGTTGCTCAAGAGCAGATAAGCGGCGTGACATGGTAGAGACGGGCAGATGCAGTTTTTTTGATGCGGCGAGTAATGATCCCTGTTCGACCACCGAACAGAACAAATAGAGATCGTCAATATTTCCAAATATGGAACTCATGCTTCTAAACCTGAATATATTTTTCACTATTGAATAGTTATATCCTATTTGACAACAAAACAACAACCACCAAGGAAAACCATGAGTCGCAAACAATTTTGGATTACCGCCCTGCTGTCATCGTTCACTATGGCCCTATTCATGTCGGGACTGATTTCTGGTTATCGGCTGGGCTTTAGTAGTGACTGGCCTGCTATCTGGCGCGAGAGCTTTGTTGTCGCATGGCCAGTCGCATTGACCCTGAATCTGACGGTTCTGCCACAAATACGCAGACTATCCAGTTGGTTAGCCGGGACAAATCCGGTTTCACAGGCATAAAAAAACCGAGCAAAGCTCGGTTTTTGTTTAATGATTGACGCTATTACAGCTCAGCGTTGTGATAAACCTGCTGAACATCATCACAGTCATCTAGCATGTCCAAGAATTTTTGGAACTTCTCTGCGTCCTCACCTGTAACTGGCGTATGCGTTTGAGGAACGAAGGTAATTTCTTCAACGTCCAGAGTCAAATCTGGGAATGCTGCGTTCAACGCGGTTTTGGTTTTGAAGAACTCAGTGTGAGGCGCAAACACCGTGATCACACCATCTTCTAACTCAACATCAGTGACATCCACGTCTTCCATCATTAGGGTTTCGAGAATGATTTCGTCATCATCGCCCTTAAATTGGAACACCGCTTGATGATCGAACATGTGAGAAACGGAGCCTTCTACACCAATTTTTGCACCTGTCTTAACAAAGCACTGGCGAACGTCTTGGAATGTACGGTTACCGTTGTCTGTTAAACAGTCAACAATCACACTTGTTCCACCTGGGCCAAAACCTTCGTAGCGTGCAGGTTGGTAATCTTCACCGCCGCCGCCGTTAGCTTTATCAAGCGCTTTTTCAATAACGTGTGCTGGAACTTGGTCTTTCTTAGCCTTAGCAATCAGGTGCTTCAGCGACAGGTTCATGTCTGGGTCTGAACCACCGTTTTTCGCGCACATGTAAATTTCTTTACCGTATTTGGAATAAACTTTAATTTTTGCGCCAGCAGTTTTCGCCATTGAGGCTTTGCGCACTTCAAAACTTCTTCCCATCGGGATGTTCTCTCTAATTCAATTTAACGCGGAAGATTCTAGCAAAATACGAGCGCTTTTCAATTTCTCGCCTTGCAGAGGAAAAGGCAGGTTACGCCACGCCCATTACTCGTTTGTATTTTTCAACAGACTCTAAGAATGAGGCTTTCTCATCATCGTCAGCAATTTTCGCGGCTTGCTGATCGATTTCATCAGGCATAGCCTTCGCTTCTCGGAGTTTCCAAACCAAAAACGACGCTTGTTTATCAAGCTCAATTTTGTTCTTCTCGCTCGCTGGAAGAGTAGACAAGTTGATCGACATACCTTGGCTCTAATCTGTAGAAATATGGAGTGGGAATATACCATACCGAAGCCGGTTGTAGAGAGCCAATCTCAGTATGTGTCGCAGAATAGATCAAAAAAATGGTAAAAATAAAGGGCGGCATTCCAGTGCCACCCTCTAGTGTTCGTGTTAGTTGGTCGAACTAATGCAAAATGCCCAGTTCTTTTGCCTCTTCAATGGTCAAACCGCTTTCGCGAATCTCTCTCAGTGCTTCGATGCGACGACGAGCTTCGGCAGATTTGACACCTTTAGACGGCGCCTTTTCTTCAACTTCTTCCGTGAAGTCCCAAGTACTAGCAATTTTACTGATTTCATCATGGTCAATAGAATTAATGGACATAATCACCTCCGAACAAACCATGCTAGGGACGCTTAATCTGTAGCAAAACCTATCGCCCCTTGTTAAGAATTTTAGCTCCAGAATGTGATTGTGCTAATAGTTCGGTAACTCTTATTGTTTTTTGTATAAATAACTTTTGCACCCCAGTGTGTGGCGAAGTACATTTAAAGGATTACCCCTACAGAAATGAAGGCGATCAGCGTCTCACTTTCTTGCCCCCTACTCCCTTCGTTAGAACCGCGCTGCATCAGCGCAATACCCAATGTGGCAAATCTTTCTAATCCGAGCCAAGCTTAAACATAGCCCATCGTCGCTAACGGATGCATCATGACCCCTTTGACCATTGAAAACTGGCTCGTTCAAGTTAACGACTGGCACCAAAAGCGGAAGCATGATCAAGTGCAAAAGCTCGAGCAGCTTTTGCTCGCTACCCCCAAACCGGTTTGGTCATCTCCCACTCATTCGTTGAGCCAACAAGCTCTTCCACTATGGCTGGACGCGTGCCTGCGGCTCTATTTACAATACCGAGAAACAGCGCCGCTGCGCGCCTATTCGTTTATTCAGCTTGCCTACGGACGCTTACAGCAACTGGCTAGCCAATCCGGTGCGACATTAGAGATGAGAAATTGGGCTATTCAGCGCACGCAGCACTTGGTTGTGCTAAGTCTGGAGTTTTGTCAGCAGCAAACTCAGGATCAATGGCGGCAAGAATCTCAGCAGTTGATCGAGAGTCATGTGCGATTTATGCAGCAGCAGGCTTGGAATGAAATCCGAAACGATGATCAAGGTGGTGAGTTACGTCATTAGCAGAGGTTAGGTGGAACAATGATCAATATCGGCCTTGATCATTGTTCCTATGGTTCTGGCTAATTGACTGAATTTTGGACAAAAAAAAGCGAGTTCAGAGAACTCGCAAAACAATTCAGAATGAATGTAACAATATGAGCCAATCTATTAGGGATAATCCTATCCCTCATTCATCAGAAAGGACAAAAGGTTGTCTATTCGGGATAAATAATAGCCAACTCCAATGGTGCAATTGTCAGTGCGGTGTCAGAGGAATGTCGTAGATTTGTACATATCAGGAGTAGAGTGTAACAGGGTGTGAAAGGCGGTAAACAAACATAAAAAAGCCAGCAAACTGCTGGCTAAATTAGCGGACATCACTTGATCACACGGCCACTTCATCCAATGCGCGGAACACGGTTTCGTCTAGGTGGCCTTCGAATACCTGTTTACACACTTTGCGCCGAACTGCTAAACCTGCGATCAAGCGCTCGATCGACAAATGCTTGTTTTCACTCTGGCTATTGTAAAGCTCGACCATCTTACTCAACGTCTCATACGGGATAACCTGCTCGCCCACTCGCAGGTAATCAAGCTTGTCAATGAGCTCTAGGCACTCTTCTTGGATAGAGGCGTGGGAATGTCCGGTCATAGCAGCTAAAGCCGTTATAGAGCGTTCTAGGGCCACTGGAGAGGTATATTTGGACAAGGTTATGGTAATTTCATCCGCATTGATCTCGACTAGGTGTTTACGCTGTTTGACGCGGCGACCTAATTTACCACGCGGTGAACGCTCTTTGCGCTGGATAGGCTCAAACTCGCCATCAATGATCTGCGACATTTCTTCGAGCTGTTGCTTAGAAACCATTTCGTTTCGCAGCGGATTAGGAAGCGTAGGCGCCATATTACGCTTACCGGCGTTGGTTGTACGTGCACGGGAATAACGCAGCACCTCTTCAGCATCACATTTAATGTCAAACTGATAGTCTTTGATCTTATCTTTTTCGATCTGAGCCGAGATCGTTAGGTGGTACCCCCACAAATTGACCACAAAGAAATCATCAGATCCTTTGTCTTCAGACAGTCTTTTCAGTTCTCGGATCAGATCCATAGAGAAACGCCGCCATTCAATATTGCGTGCTAACTTCTGATTGAGTTCACTCAGAAGCATCGAATCGGTATGGCGACGTGACATCCGGCTCCGGAAATAACTGTAAAGTTGGAACACTAAAGTGTGCTGCTTCAGAATTTCTGGCGGAAAGAGGAAGAAATAATCGCGTGTTAATAGCTCTTCGTAGAATGAAGGCTCCCAAACGAGAATGTATAGGTTCGGTTTAATGCGAATTTCGCCGTCTGCGCCCTCTGTAGGGGCTTCTTCCGATGCAGTAATGGTACGCGCTAGAAAACGAAAACGATCGCTCTTAAAGCCTTCTGGCATGTTCTCGCTTAACCAACGCCCTGTCAGTTCGTGCAGTTGGAAGTCGGTAAACTCAATTCGATCAATACTGTCACGAATTGAATCCCGAGCAGGGCCACTGTCTTTTTTGCCACGCAGCGACAAAATATCGGTGATGTAGAGCGGGGTTTTATTGGGAACATGAGTGCCATCGAGTTGATACTGATGCTGGTGATGTTCGTGGTACTGCACGGTAAGCGTAAACAGGGCGAACAACGTCATCAGATCATCCACTGTCATGATGTTTTTCGATGATCGTGTTTCGATCACAGCACGGGTTCCGGAGATCGAAACCATACTTTTTTGATAACTTTTGCGAGTGCGAGGTGGTGCAAGTGCTTGGTCAATAATACCTGCCCAATTGGTCGGAGAAACCACAAATTGATCCGCTTCATCTTTCATTGCAGGCGGGGTATTGAGGCCATGTTCGTTCAGTAAACGCTTGTTAACTTGAGTCTGTGCTAACGCTTTGGAACGTTTCTGTTTCTCATTTTGTTTGACCGACTCGGTGACTAAGCTGGTGGCACCGAGCACCGAAATGAGCTGGTTCGGATTGACGAAGCGATGCAGCATGGTTTTCCCTGCAAGCCCTTCCTCAAAACGAACGGGAATTTGTTGGAACAGGCCAATGTTAACTGCTGCACGCAATCGCTGTTGAATTGCAGCGCGGGTCACTTGCCCATCAGTGGCTTCAATTAGCTCAGTTGTCGACACCAGACCATCTTTACTGCTAAAGCCACGCAGTGAAATCAGGTTCAGAAGCTCAACGATGCTTTTCGTAACGCCTTTGAAATGTTGGTATTGCTCTATCCAGTTAACCGCAGATTCAGACACTTCAAATAAGTGTCCATCTTTATGGCTTCTTGGCGCTTTGATCAGTCGTTTTTCTTCAGAGCTCATTATTAGATCCGTGTCACACTAGCCGTAATATCGCTATAGTTCCGAAAGAATAAAGAAAAAAAGATCATAAATAAAGAAAAACTTATTGCTTTTAAATAACTGATCTTTTTGATTATTCTGATCTTTATTGATTATATGATCTATTGATCTGAGAGGAGTTGGCTCTGTAAGTTATTGTATTTAAATGGCTATTTTTTCAACGCTTGGAAAGCATGATCATGACATTCTCGTAAGCATGATCATTAAGTGTCTGAAAGCATGATCAAAAATCTTTGAAACCATGATCATTGTTAATCCGAATCAATGATCAACGGATTTATGAAAGCATGATCATCAAGGTTGCACATCTTATCCACAGTTGAATGGATAAAAGCAACAATCAAGTTAGTAGTCGCGAGTGAAAACAGCGCCATTTCACTCGAAACGATGATCAAGGTGGGCTCATGATAACGTGATTTGCACACTATAGCATCAGGTTTATCAATCCAAATACACAGGATGATGAGTTCGATTCGATGAGAAAGCACAACAAAACGTGCGAAAGCATGATCATGATGGATATCGCTATTGGTCAATTTAAGCTTTGTCATTCAATTGTTCGCCACGATGGCCAGTCAACTGACGTTAACCTTTAGTCTGTCTGCATTCTTCCGTAAATTGGGTGATACTTTTCATGCTTCCGTACATGGATATCACTTGATCATTTTTCCGATCTTTGATCATTTCAACCGACCAGAAGTAAACCCTACTATTAACCGTTTTTACCCTTGATCATTGTTCCCTACCCTTACTTATCCCTCGCAAGCATGATCATGATAGCCCACTTGATCATCGTTCCGAGTATAACTTATGTTCAGAGTCGGAGCGTATCCTATTAAGATGTAATTCTTCTCGCTGCTCTCATTAAGGCATTACGTTAAATTGAAAATGCACCTTCCGTAAATTAGCAGTCAATCTTAATCGTTCCGAGTAAAATTTACGCGAACACCTATGCAACTTTACAATGTAAATATGTGACACTGTAATATTTTAAAAGTTACTCGATTTTTTGATGCTTTACACACAAAAAATATCACCGTTTAGGCGATAGATTCGCTGATATTCATTAAATTTATGTAAAATTTATATTTAATGTGATTTCTATCGATAATTGTCTGTTCACCTTTTTATTGTATGAAGTTAAAAATGCTGTACAATCGCACTTAGGTCAATAACAACGGAATTTGGCAAATGAAACGAGAACAGACCATAGAGAGTCTCATTCAGTTAGCAGATCAGACCGCTCAGGTTCAGGCTGATCGAATTGAAATCGTATTGGAAGAGCGCAGTGATGAACATTTTCCTCCAATGTCAAAAGCATTGATGGAAACGCGCTCAGGATTAACGCGTCGAAAATTAGATGATGCGATCAGTAAGCTTGAAGAAACCGGCCATCAGTTCACTAAAAATAATGCCAACCACTATTCGATTTCTTTGCAAGAAGCGCACATGCTTATGGATGCGGCAGGTATTCCTAAGTTTCACGAGCGTAAAAAGAACAGTGACAACAAGCCTTGGATAATCAACGTACAAAACCAAAAAGGGGGGACTGGCAAGTCAATGACCGCTGTACATTTAGCGGCTTGCTTAGCACTTAACCTCGATAAGCGCTACCGTATTTGTTTGATTGACTTGGATCCACAGGGCTCATTGCGTCTGTTCTTGAATCCTCAAATTAGCCTCAATGACCACGATAATATCTACTCTGCTGTCGATGTGATGCTGGATAATTTGCCAGAAGGGGTTGAGGTCAATAAAGAGTTTCTGCAAAAAAATGTGCTGTTGCCGACTCAATACCCGAATCTAAAGACGGTATCTGCGTTCCCAGAAGATGCGATGTTCAATGCTGAGGCATGGCAGCATTTATCAAAAAATCAATCGCTCGATATTGTGAAACTACTCAAAGAGAAGTTGATTGATAAAATCGCCGATGAGTTTGACGTTATCATGATTGACACCGGCCCTCACGTTGACCCATTGGTATGGAATGCGATGTATGCATCGAATGCACTATTGATCCCTTGTGCCGCAAAACGACTGGATTGGGCGTCGACGGTCAACTTCTTTCAACATTTACCAACCGTTTATGAGATGTTCCCGGATGATTGGCAAGGACTCGAATTTGTTCGTTTGATGCCTACTATGTTCGAAGATGACAACAAGAAACAGGTCGCGGTACTGACGGAAATGAACTACCTATTGGGAGATCAAGTCACGATGGCGACGATTCCACGTAGCCGTGCGTTTGAAACTTGTGCCGATACCTACAGTACGGTATTTGACCTTACTACGGGTGACTTTGAGGGCGGCAAAAAAACCTTGGCGACAGCGCAGGATGCGGTGCAAAAGAGTGCACTTGAACTTGAGCGTGTATTGCATAGTCACTGGTCATCACTCAATCAGGGGTAATTGAATAATGGCAATTAAAACTTCAGATTTGAACGCTAGATTATTTGGTAAAGCGAACAAGCGTCATGTTACGACACCACAGGAAGCACAACAAGCGGCCAAAGAGCAGACTCAAGTGATTGAGTTGGCGGTCGCTGGCGAAAACAAAGTGCAGTTTGAGCTGGTGCGTATTCCGGCTGAGTCGATTGAGGAGCAGACCGTTGTTTTTGCTGATAATGCACGTGAGCAGTCCTTCCTCAATGAGCATGCTCTATCTGATGTGTTAGTGACGCTGCGCGAGCGAGGTCAACAGTACCCTGCTGTGGGCCGCAAACGCGAAGATGGAAAAATTGAGGTTCTCGATGGCAGCCGTCGTCGAATGTCGTGTCTGTTGGCAGAGAAAGAGTTCCTGATTTATGTGGGCGAAAACATCAGCGCTGAACATGCAAAGTTTTTGTCGGATGTCGCCAATGCACATAAACCGCTTTCCTTGTACGAGAAGGGCAAAGAGATGCTCGCTAAACTTGAAAGCGGAGAAGCAACTGATCAGAAAGCGCTTGCTAAGATGTTCCAGTGCAGCGAGGCCTTGGTAAGTGGCGCATTAAAAGCGGCCGATTTGCCACTGGAGTTGTTGCAAGCTTACCCAAACGTTGCCGATCTTGGTCGTCCAACGATTGTGAAACTGCACAAGCAGTTTAATGGCTTAGATGATGAGCAGCGTGCTCAGTTGCTAGATAAGTGCCGCTCAAAAGAGGGCTTTGTTTGGCAACGCAGTGAGTCACAGGGGGTGGCACGAATTACTAAGGAAGTGAGCGAAACCATCGAAGCTTGGATTGAAGAGTTGTCACCTTCAAACAAAGGGGCGGTTGTCAAAACCGAGTTAGTGAAAGGACGAGCCTCCTACTCTCGTAAAGGCAATAATCTGACTCTGAATCTAAAGAAAGTCGATGATGCTTTGATGGGCGAGATTTTGGCGCTGATTGAACAGAAACTAAAATAATTCTTCTCCCCTATTGAGAGCCGCTTTTTAGCGGCTTTTTTTATGCCATAATATTGGCCAACCCAATGTTGTGCCATGTATGGACCTATGAATTCAACTGACCTGTTTTTTACCCAACTCCTCGACATTGCTGCACAAGGTAATCACCGATATGGCGTGGTACTTCAAGGCGATAGGGATTGGCAACTGCGCGCCCTAGCCCCCCTGCTTCAATCGATGGCTGCGGAGCAGATTTTTTCTCTGGGGGCTGATATTGAAAGCCAAACCAATACCAGCGTGGCGTTTAACAAAGGTCATCAACTATTGGGTCGTGAATGTCAGTTGTTGGTCTGTGACTTTGAACAAGGGTTTGATGCCAACAGTTTTAGCGCGGCCAGCGGGTGTATCGTCGGCGGTGGATTATTGGTGATATTGACCAAGGATGCCGAGCCATATCGCTATGACCAGCAATGGTTATCTCGAGCTTTGGATCAGTTGATGGTTATCACTGATTGTGGTGCGATGCCCAGCTTACCTGTGGTCGCATCGAATCCAGCGCCTGCTTTTAAACAGCAAAATGTTGCTATCGACAAGATGCTTAAGGTGGTCAATGGCCACCGTAAGCGCCCATTGGTGATCACTGCTGATAGAGGTCGAGGTAAAAGCAGCGCATTGGGGATTGCCGCGGCTCAACTGATGCAAAGTCGCCCTATTCATATTGTGCTCACCGCACCAGCTTTATCTGCGGTTACACCTGTGTTTGCTCACGCCGCTCGTTTGTTACCCGAAGCTGAGCACAGCTCGACGCGACTCAGTTTTCAAAACTCAGTTCTTGAATTTATCGCGCCGGATGAATTACTTCGCAGTGGTTCTAAAGGGGACTGCTTAATGGTGGATGAGGCGTCAGCCATCCCTATTCCTATGTTGCAATCCATGGTGCATTCTCATCATCGCGCTATTTTCTCAACAACAATCCATGGCTATGAGGGGTGTGGCCGTGGCTTTACGGTCAAGTTTCAATCTTGGCTAAAAGACCAACGACCAGGCTGCGCTTTTTATCATCTTGATCAGCCTATTCGCTGGAACCAAGACGACCCACTAGAGCGTTGGCTGTTTGATAGTTTTATTCTCAACGCAGAGCTAAGCAACCAGGTCGAGAGTCACACCACTAATGAGGTAGTGCTGCACCCGATAGAAAAACAACGTCTAGTCGAACAGTCTCATCTATTGCGAGAGTGTTTTGCCTTGTTGGTCAATGCTCATTACCAAACGACCCCCAATGATTTGATGCTGTTGTTAGCCGATGAAGCGATTCAACTCTATGCCTATTTTGAGCAGCACCATTGTATCGGCTGCTTACTGACGGTAGAGGAGGGGGGATTGCCGTCTGAACTGGTGTCTCAAATACAAGTTGGTAAACGCAGACCTAAAGGACATCTCGTACCGGTCACTATCGCTAATCACCTGGGCATTGCCGAAGCCGGAATGCAACGTAGCCTACGGGTGATGCGAATCGCTGTTCACCCAGAGCGGCAAGGGCAAGGAATTGGCAAACAGATGTTGAGTCAGCTACGAGCGCAAACCGATTATGACTTTTACTCCACCAGCTTTGGTGCCACCGCGGAGCTGATTAATTTCTGGTGCAACAGTGGTTTTTATCCGGTTCGATTGGGCAGTCAACGCGATCAAGCGAGCGGGTGCCATTCGATAATCATGCTGCATGGAGAACCTGATTGGCGGGCGCAGGCTCAGCAACTTTATTTTGACTCGCTCTGTTTTGCATTGAGTGGAAACTTTGCTGCACTTGAAACTGAAGTTGTCCGTAGTTTGTTAGCAAATTCTAATGCTTCCGTTGAATTTCCTAGGAGTTTCGAGCTGGTTGAACACTATCTTCAAGGTGGATCAAGTTTCGAAACGATAGCGCCTCTGCTCGATTTGTGGTGGAAGCGGTCCCCCAAACATTGGCAAAATGCCAGTCCTTTGTTGATCAGGAGAGTGGTGCAACGAAACAGTTGGAGTGAATGTGTTGCTCAATTTAATCTGGTTGGTCGTAAGCAAGCCGAAACTCTGTTTCGAGAGCAGTTAGCCCTTCTTCTTCGCTCAGCTCACGACAACGATTGAGTTGATATCGGTGATTTACACTGTAAAACCACGGTTGAACATCTGCTTTTACAGTGTAAATTTTACCACCCGCCGCTAATTGTTCGCTCACCTCACTCCCTGTTGATTAGATCAATAGTTCAGTTTGCACCGCGACTAGCATGACTGAATCAGCAAATATTTCCTAGATAGAATAGTCAATGTAATAGCATGATTTATATAAGTTTTTTGAGACTAACTCGTCTACTTTAGCTGCCATCTTCGACTTACACTCCTTTGCATCTTCTTGCGTATTATCAAATAGTTTCTACACTGATTTATAAGCAACGTGCTTAATATTTGGCTAGAAACAATAATGAAAAGCGGTGATGACATGGAATGTTTATTGCCCGAGAACCTTGATATATCAACCGTTCTCGATAGCACTAACCTCTATAAAACTTGGCTTAGCGAAGACTGCGCACTAATTCTCGACGCGTCGAACGTAAAAAAAGTCGATGCAGCCGGTGTCCAAGCGCTGACCTCATTGTTCCTAACCGCTAAGGCCAATCAGACAGATATTCAACTACTTCGTCCGACTGAGCTGTTGATCGAAGGTATTAACACGCTCGGACTAACTGAAATACTTGAGATTAACCATTAAGTTGGGGATAGGGATATGACAAAAATTCTTGCTGTGGATGACTCAGTTTCAATTCGTCAAATGGTCAGCCATACCTTGCGTGACGCAGGTTATGACGTTGAAACTGCGAATGATGGACGTGATGCCTTGACTAAGGTAATGCGCGCCAAATTTGATGTCGTAATCTCAGATGTCAATATGCCAAACATGGGCGGCTTTGAATTAGTGGAAGCGTTGCGAGAGAAGCCACAATACAAGTTTACGCCTATATTGATGCTTACCACAGAAACCAGCAGCGATAAAAAACAACAAGGAAAAGCGGTTGGGGCAACGGGTTGGTTAGTGAAGCCTTTCAACCCAGACACACTACTCAAAACACTAAAGCGTGTGATTTAACGACCGAACATAACTAACAACGTCAACGGGTAGGGTGAACAATGGCTTTAGACATGGAACAACTGCGCAAGATGTTTTACGAAGAGTGTCGTGAAAACCTGACTGTGCTTGAAGAAATACTGCTCAACTTAGAGGTAGAGCAGGTCGATGATGAGTCTATCAATACGATTTTTCGTGCTGCGCATTCTATAAAAGGCGGGGCGGGGACGTTTAATTTGCTCGATATTAGTGAGTTTACTCACAGTGTCGAAGCCTACCTCGATTTAGTACGTAACCACCAGCGTCAACTTACTCAGCAAACGGTCGACCTATTACTCAAAAGCGTCGATTGCATTCACCATATGCTAGAAGGGCATGAACTCGGCAGCGAGGTAGATAAAGAACTACAGCAGCAAGTCACTCAGAGTTTGGTGGCGCTGCTCGACGATTCTAGCGAGAGTGAGCCGAATCAAGACCAGGCGCCAACTGGAATAGAGCCTGTATCTGATATTGCAAGCACAGACCAGCCTTGGCAGCTAAGTTTTATTCCTCATCAAGACATGTTCTTCAGTGGTAACGACCCACTGCGGATTCTTCGAGAATTAAAAGAGTTGGATGTGGAGTGCCACATTGATGTGGATACATCGAATTTACCCGAGATTGATGCGTTTGAGGGAGAGTTATGTTTTCTCCGTTGGTCTGCAACACTGCCCGCTCACATTGACGAAGCCTCAATTAAGGAAATTTTCGAGTGGGTTGAAGATGAGTGTGACCTGATATTAGAGCGATTCGAACCGTCATCATCTCAACCTGAAGATGCTCAACCCACTTCAAGCACAGAGCTTGCCCCTGCCGAACCATCATCCAAACCGGTTGATCCAGTGAGCGCAGCCCCCGCTGCGGCGAAAAGCGTCAAACCAGAGTCGAGCGTCAGTTCGATTCGTGTCGATATCGATAAAGTCGACAGTCTGATTAATCTGGTTGGCGAGCTGGTGATCACTCAATCTATGCTGACGGAAATTGGTAACGACTTTTCAATGGATAAGCTCGACAAGCTAAAAACAGGGTTGGAACAACTGCTGCAAAACAGCAAAGACCTGCAAGAAAATGTACTGAACATCCGTATGTTACCGGTCAGTTTTGCGTTCAGCCGTTTTCCTCGACTGATTCGGGATTTGTCGAGTCGCCTGGATAAGCAGGTCGAACTCAAGATTAAAGGTGAACACACTGAGCTTGATAAAACGGTGCTAGAACGCATTGTCGATCCACTCGTGCATCTGGTACGCAATGGTATTGACCATGGCATCGAAGCACCAGCAAAGCGTGTTGAAAACGGCAAACCCGCTGCTGGAATCTTAGAGTTGAATGCCTACCATCAAGGCGGATCGATCATCATAGAAATCAGTGACGATGGGGCTGGCCTCGATTGTGACAAACTGTGGAGTAAGGCGCTAGAGAAGGGCGTGTTGGCTGAGGAGGCTCGCCGAGAAGAGTTCTCAGACAAGCAGATCATGAATCTGATTTTTGCCCCCGGTTTCTCAACCGCTGAGCAAGTGTCTGATATTTCAGGGCGCGGTGTTGGCATGGACGTTGTTCGACGCAACATTGAAGAGCTCGGAGGCCATATCGAGGTTGAGTCGGAGCTTGGGGTTGGCAGCCGATTTGTCATCAGTTTGCCGCTCACTCTGGCCATCTTAGATGGACAATTGGTTAAGGTGGCCGGGGAGGTGTATGTCATCCCTCTATTAACGATTGTCGAGTCGATTCAAATCGACCCTGCCAGTATCAAATTGGCTTCGGGGGGAGTCGAGTTGTATCGATTACGTGATGAAAACATTCCTATTTTGCGTCTTCAAGATGAACTGGAGATGGGGCAAAGCGGCGCCTTAGACCAACAACTCTTGTGCTTTGTTGAAGCCGCTGGCCAACGAGTGGGGTTACTTCTTGACGAGTTGTTAGACCAGCAACAAGTCGTGATCAAAAGCTTAGAGTCCAATTACAGCAAGGTGTCGGGCATCTCTGGTGCCACCATTTTAGGTGACGGATCTGTTTCGCTAATCCTCGATATTCAAGGTTTGGTGACCAGCTTTACCCACCGAAACAATGACACATCGCACAGTGGAATGGCGGCATAGGAGCAGGCTATGGACAACATCACTCTAAGCTCAGCTCAGACTAACTCGCAGGATGCGCTAACCAAGATGCCAATGATAGACGGATTGGATTCGGCGACTGAAGTCAGCAATGAAGTGAGCGAAAACGCCGACTATTTGAGTTTCGAACTCGCCGATGAACTCTATGGCGTGGACATCAAAGACGTTGAAGAGATACGCGTTTGGGAGCGACCTACGCCCATCCCAAGGGCACCCAAATTTGTACTTGGGGTGATCAACCTGCGCGGCATGATAGTGCCAGTGGTGGATCTTCGAGCCAGATTTTCAGTTGGAGAGTGTGAATATCTCCCCACAACCGTTGTGATTGTATTGCGATCTCGAGTAAGCAGCGGCGATCGGCTGATGGGGTTAGTAGTCGACGCGGTGAGTGATGTCATCAGTCGTGGCGAGAGTGAGTTATCTCCGTCGGTGGGGGATTCTCGGGTCACCCCTTATTTGCAGGGGCTGATCAATGTTGGTGAGCGCGTCATGGCGCTACTTGACACCCAAGAGCTACTCAATATCGACAGAATCTTGAGGAAGTGAGCATGACACAAGAATTCCTAAGCTTTGTGCTAGAAGGTGATGAGTACGCGGTACCCATTCTTGATGTCCGAGAGGTGCGAGGCTGGACGCCAGTAAGGCAGGTACCGAACTCTCCCAGTTATATGCAAGGGGTACTTGAGATCCGAGGAGAGTACATCCCAATTGTGGATTTGCGCCTGCGGTTTGGCTTATCCCCTGCTGTGATTAACGCCACCACCGTGGTGATTGTGCTCAATGACGATCAACGTCATCCGTTGGGCATTATTGTCGATGGCGTGTCAGAGGTCTACTCATTGCGTGATGAACAAATCAAGCCTTCACCGCACGTGTCCTCAGATGTTGATCACAGCTATGTCCATGGCATCGCCTCGGTGGCGAATGGGCATCTAATAGTCATCAATATGCAAGCTTTGTTCGATGCAGCAGAGCTCGCGCAACCCAATCAAGTACAAGAGAGTTGGGCTTAATGCCAATCTGAATGTGGTTTATTCATTTTGGTACGACGGTCAGAAGAAGCAACCAGTGAGAGGTAACTCATGGCATTTTGGAATAGAAGAACCGAGTCAGAAACTCAATTTGTCGCCCCAACGCAAGATACGTTGGCGCAGGAGTTTGATATCGAACCTGAGCAAGGGATAAGCAAAAATCAACTCCTGTCAGCACTGAACGCTGCGCAGACTGCACTGATGATGATTGACCGTGACTTCAACATCACTTACCTCAACGCCAAGTCGCTTGAACTGTTACAGCAGCACGAGGCATTGTTTCAGTCCGTGTGGCCAAATTTCAAAGCGACAGAAGAGTTCTTATTGGGTTATTGCATTGATGCTTTTCATGCAAATCCAAGTCATCAGCGTCAGATGTTGTCTAATCCTGCCAACTTGCCCTACACCACAACAATCAGTGTCAAAGACGTGAAGATTGAGCTTAACGTCGGAGCCATTATTGATGATCTCGGTAACTATGTAGGTAATACACTGGAATGGTCGGATGTGACTGAGAGCTTGAAACAGAGCCATGAGCTGAGCCGGCTACAAGCGGCGATTGATCAAGCGCAAACCGCCATGGTGATGATCGACCGAGACTTCCTAATCACTTACATCAACCAAGAAACCTTGCAGTTGTTCGCGAAACATGAAGCGACGCTGCGCAGCGTCTGGAGTGGGTTTACCGCCAGTGAAGAGTGGTTGATGGGTCGTTGTATTGATGAGTTTCATCGCAATCCCGCCCACCAGCGAGCACTCTTAGCCGATCCTGGCAATCTGCCCTACAGCACTGATATTCAAATTCAAAACTTAAAAATCGAACTGAACGTCGCGGCCATTTACGATGGTCAAGGTAATTACATCGGTAATACCCTCGAGTGGCGCGATGTCACCGAAGAGCGAGCCAAGGAGCAAGAGATTGGTCGCTTAGCGTCAGCCGTTGAGGGGATGACAACTAACTTAATGATGGCAGACAAAGACGGCATCATTACCTATCTCAATCCCTCACTTGAAAGCCTGCTGCGCAGCCGCGAGAGTGACTTACAAAAAGTGTTGCCCGGTTTCGACGCAAGTAATTTGGTGGGCAAAAACATCGATGTGTTCCATAAGAACCCGAGCCATCAACGTAACATCATTGCCAACCCCGACCGCTTACCGTTCTCATCCAACATTGCGGTGGGCGGGCTGGAATTTCACCTGACCTGTATTGCGATGCGCGATGGACAAGGCAACTACATTGGTCCGGCGCTGCAATGGGTCGATATTACCGAGCAGCAAGATGGCCAGCGCCAGGTTGAATCTTTGATTCAAAAAGCCATCGCAGGGGAGCTGAGCGAGCGGATTGATACAAGCGTCTATACCGGATTTATGCGCGAGCTGGGAGATGGCATCAACAACCTACTCGATACCATGGTCGCGCCACTTGGCCAATGCATTGATGTGATGAGTCAAGTGGCGGATGGCAATCTCAATGTCACCATGCCCGATGACAACACCGGAGAATTTGCGCGCTTATCGAATGCGGTCAATACCTCCATAGTCAATCTGCGCAACATGGTAGAAAAAATTACCCAATCATCTGCTCGCGTGGCAACGGCCTCGACGGAAATTGCCGAAGGTAATAACGACTTAAGCCAACGTGTTGAAGCGCAAGCCTCCAACCTTGAAGAGACAGCGGCGAGTATGGAGCAGATGACCGCCACTGTACGCCAGAATGCCGATAATGCCCGAGGGGCTAATGAGTTGTCTGACGATGCGGCGAAAAAAGCCAGCAAAGGCGGAGAGGTGGTCGGTCAGGCCGTTTCAGCAATGGCAGAGATTAACGCAGCAAGTAAAAAAATTGCCGATATCATCGGCGTCATCGACGAAATCGCCTTCCAAACCAACTTACTGGCGCTCAATGCGGCGGTTGAGGCAGCCAGAGCCGGAGAGCAGGGACGTGGATTTGCAGTGGTAGCGGGTGAAGTGCGTAATTTGGCGCAGCGTAGTGCCGCGGCCGCAAAGGAGATCAAGGGGCTTATCAAAGATAGCGTCGAGAAAGTGGACGAAGGTTCGCGTTTAGTTGATGAATCGGGTGCCACCTTAAATGAGATCGTTGAAGCCGTAGAGAAAGTGACTGAACTCATCGCGCAAATCGCCTCGTCGAGCCAAGAGCAGTCGACCGGTATCGACGAGATAAACCGCGCGGTCGCCACCATGGATGAGATGACCCAGCAAAATGCTTCCTTGGTTGAGCAAACTTCGGCGGCCAGTCAATCACTCAAAGATGAAGGGAAACAGTTACTGCACTTAATGAACTTCTTTGTCACCGATGCCAATGTCGCGACGTTTGAAGCCAAACCGAGTACCTCACGTGAGACCAATGTCAGGGAGATCCGCACCCCAAAAGTAGCCAACTCTGGCTTTAAGCTTGAAGAGGATGGAGACGAATGGGAAGAGTTCTAGCGCAATCGGAAAACCGAGTGGCCGACGAATTTGAACTAACGGATAAGGATTTTAAATATATCCAATGGTTTATGCATAAGAACGTGGGTATCTACTTTTCTGATCGTAAAAGAACCTTGGTCTATGGCCGGATCAGCCGTCAGTTAAGGCGGCTGGGCCTGCGTCGCTTTGCCGATTACCGTGTGCTGATTGAACAAGACTCAGAAGAGCACGCCAATTTTATCAACTGTTTAACCACCAATAAGACGCAGTTTTTCCGTGAATACCACCATTTTGATTTCATTGAGAAGGTCTTAGTTAACGAATGGCAGCAGCAAGGAGTCGAACGAATACGCATTTGGTCAGCAGGCTGCTCAACAGGGGAAGAGCCTTATAGCTTTATTGCCTCTTTGTATTGGTCCAAGTTACTCGACAGCGTCTCTGATGTGAAGATTATCGCCTCTGACCTTGATACCAAGGTACTGAGTCACGCAAAGGCGGGTATTTACGATCAATCAGCGGTTGATTCGATCCCGGTTAAGTACCTCAAACCATGCTTTGTGAAAGGCACAGGGACTCAACAAGGCAAAATTAAATGCAAAGCGGGGCTGCAGCAGTTGGTCGAGTTTCGTCAGCTCAATCTGTTGCAAAACTGGGAGTTCGAACAGGAATTTGACGTAATATCCTGTCGTAACGTCATGATTTATTTTGACAAAAAAACACAGCACCAATTGATTGAACGTTTTTATCAGCACCTCAAGCCCAATGGCGTGCTGTTTCTCGGTCACTCAGAGAGTGTGCCTGCCGGCATCAATCTGTTCCATCACTTGGGACACACCATTTACGTGAAGAAATAGGATAAGACAGTGTTTGGTCCAAAATTAACGCCACCTCAATATCAAAACAGCCACTTTAATCGGTTCTATCATCCGCTTAGAGATAAGCACATCGTTAAAGTGTTGCCTGGTGGTGTTTACTGCACTGAGGCTGAAGACGAGTTGATTGCGACCGGACTGGGCTCCTGTGTGTCGGCTTGTATGTGGGACAGTGATTTACATATCGGTGGAATGAATCATTTTCTGTTGCCGTTTGATAGCAAATCGCAGCTTAAAACATGGTGCCCGGATGAAGTGGCATCCACTGCTTCGCGCTACGGCAGTTACGCGATGGAAATCTTGCTCAATGCGCTGTTAAAACGCGGCGCGCGACGCGCCTCGCTGCGCTTAAAGCTGTTCGGCGGAGCGCAAATGCTTGGGCGTAACTCGATGATTGGCGAAAAAAACGTGGCGTTTATTCTCAATTACGTTGAGCAGGAAGGCATGGAAGTCGTCTCTCAAGATTTAGGAGGCTTGGAGCCGCGCAAAATCTTATTTGACCCATACACAGGAAAGGCTTGGCTTAAGCGTATTCCGTTCACTGAAGTTCATCATCTCCAACATCAAGAAGAGAAATACGCCAGTCAGTTGGATAGAGAGAGCCACGCAACAGATAACAACGATGTGGAGCTGTTTTGATGAAAAAGATAAAAGTATTGATCGTTGATGACTCGCCGGTGTTTAGAGCGTTGCTGTCACAGCTTATCGACGCCGATCCTGAACTTGAAGTGGTCGCGACCGCTGAAGATCCGTTTGAGGCAAGAGAGCTCATCAAACAACACAACCCAGATGTGCTGACGCTCGATATCGAAATGCCGAAAATGAATGGCGTTCAGTTTTTGAAGAATTTGATGCGTTTGCGCCCCATGCCGGTGGTGATGATTTCGACCTTAACCCAGCATGGAGCCGACGCGACTCTGGCGGCACTTGAGCTTGGTGCGGTGGACTATTTCCCCAAACCGGCAGTGGACAACACTGCCGAGATGCTCAACTACAAATCCTTGGTCAATGACAAGATAAAGATTGCTGCCGGAGCGAATGTCACCTCTGCACAGCCCGCTAAACAACAAAAATTGGCTGTACCTAAACATCATAATGCGATTGAACTGATTGCGATTGGCGCCTCAACAGGCGGTACGGAAGCGGTGAGAAATGTTCTCTCTGCTTTACCCGCGGGGCTGCCACCTATCGTTATCACTCAACATATCAGCGCTAAGTTCTCAGCCTCATTTGCTGAACGCCTCAACCAGAACAGCGAGATTGAAGTCAAAGAGCTGACGGCCAATCAAGCGCCTTTAACTCAAGGGTGCGCGTATATCGCACCCGGAGATAAACATCTCACCGTATCGCGTCGTGGCCCGCACCTTTATTGCCACCTTGACGAAAGACCTGCGGTAAACCGGCATAAACCATCAGTGGATGTCATGTTTGATACCATCGCCGAAACCGTGGCTGATAAAGCGATTGGCGTCATTTTGACCGGAATGGGGCAAGATGGTGCGCGAGGCTTATTGCGCATGAAGCAGCGAGGCGCGAAAACCATAGCGCAAGACCAAGCGTCGTCTGTGGTGTGGGGCATGCCAAGAGTGGCGGTGGAACTCGGCGCTGCGCTGTCAGTGGTCGACATTAACCAGGTCGCCCATCAAGTGATTCATTACCTCTCGCCTGACAGCTAGTCAGTACAACAACAGCAAGGAAGCAAACATGCAAACAGACAAGCGAAACATCAAAACACGCTACATAGCGGCAATCAGTTTACAAGTGATTTTGCTGCTGGCAGCACTGAGCATGTCTTCCTCGATGGCCCATGTGGTGATCATGGTGTTGGTGGCCGCTATCCCTTGGTTTGCTATTGCCAAAACCGAGCCCACTACTTCAACCGAGCCAAGCCCTGCTCTGCGCGAGAGCGAACCTGAGCGCTCGTCGGTTGATTTAAGTCCTACCCTTAATCTGATTTCGCTTCAGTTAACCGAGCCACTTGATCACCAACGCAGTATCGTCGATGAGTCGGTAGAAACGCTTAACGAAAGCTATTTTGGCTTGCAGCAGTTGGCAGAAGAGCAGAACCAAATCACCTCTCAATTGGTCGAGAATCTGCTGGGTAACCGTGACAGCGATAGCGACATCAGCCAGGTGCTCCCAAAAACCGAAGCCATCATTCGTCAGTTCGTCGATACGCTAGTTAACGTGTCGGAGAAGAGTATTTCTGCGGTGCACAGTATTCATGACATGTCGGATAAGTTGGATGCGGTATTCAAACTACTCGACCAAGTCCGAGGTTTATCGGAACAAACCAACTTATTGGCGTTGAATGCAGCGATAGAAGCGGCGCGCGCGGGTGAGGCAGGCCGTGGCTTTGCGGTGGTCGCTCAAGAGGTGCGTAATCTTTCTGTCAAAGCAGAAGAGTTAAATGGTTTGATAGAGGCAGAGATCAATGTCGCGCAAAAAACGGTGCAAGAAGCGAACAAAACCGTCGGTGAAATGGCATCGATCGATATGACAGAGGCGATTGAGTCTAAGGAAAAAGTCGACGATATGCTGCGTGGTGTGCAGCAAGTTAATCATTCTGTCGAGCAAGAGGTTCATAAAATCAGTTCCAGCGGCGAGCAGCTGCGTGTGCAGGTCGACAATGGTATCCGCGCTTTGCAGTTCGCCGACATCATTACCCAGCAAGGGGATTATGCGAAGCAAACCGTCAGTTATCTGCAGAGGCTTTCGGACCTCTGCCAGCACTGGGCGAGTGGTAGCTTGACGATGGATGAGTTTACCGAGCAAGTGATGGCGCTTCAGCAACAGATCTCTGGGCGTGATGCGCCTGCGGCTTCACAGCACAGTATTGATGAGGGGGAGGTTGAACTGTTTTAACCCAAAATGAAATATCGCGAGCCGATATAGACGACAGATGGTGAGGACAAAATAATGACAGTAGAAGCACAAATTGATTCTGCGGCGAAGCATATAACCATAATGATTGAGGGCGCCTTTGGTTTCAACTTGGTCCAAGAATTTCGGCGTACCTACAGTGATCGCCAAGAGTTTCGTTTTACCATTGATCTGCGCAAGGTCGATTATATCGATAGTGCCGGATTGGGCATGTTGCTTAACATGCACAACTACCTAGGCCAACAAGATGGGACGATTCGCATCACCAACACCCTACCTCAAGTGAGAAAAATACTGACTATCTCTCGGTTCGATAAAAAGTTCGACATCGAGTAGATGGCTAAGGAGATCGTATGCATGTAATGATCGTAGACGACCATGCAACGAACAGAGAGCTATGTCGTTTTATGCTGAGTCATCTTGCCGAGCAGGTGACCACGTTTGAGAATGGGCAAGGGGTCGTCGAGGCCATGAGCGAAATGAAGGCGTTGCCCGACATTATTTTACTTGATGTGATGATGCCGATTAAAGATGGATTCACCACCGCGCAAGAGATCCGCCAAGCGTTTCCTGAGACTCATATACCGATCATTTTTCTCACGGTGCTTGACGATCATGCTTCGTTTGAGCGCTGTTTAAACTATGGTGATGATTTCATACTCAAGCCGATAGAGCGCAGCGTCATCATTGCCAAAGTACAGGCGCACTACCGCATTGTTCGTATGCACAATCAGGTGATGGAGCAGCGTGATGAACTGAGTCAGTTTCATGAGCAGGTGCGCTATGAGTATGCGATAGCCGAGTCTATTTTCTCCAACTTGATGCTGGAAATGAGCACTCAAGTGCAAAACATTTACGGCATTAACTATCTGTCTACTCCCTCTACTGTGTTTAATGGCGATTTAATCGTAGTGGCAAACCGCCCTCATGGCGGTGTGTATGTGATGATCGCCGACGCTACCGGACACGGTTTACCGGCAGCGATTTCCGCGATTCCTGCTACTCGCGCCTTTTTCTCTATGGCGGCAAAAGGTCTGTCTTTAGGTGAGATAGCCCGAGAAATCAATGAAGTCTTAGTTCGGTTTCTACCGATGGGGATGATGCTGGCCGCCAGTATTTTTGAAGTTCGTGCCAATGGTTTTGAGGTGTCATGGTGGGGTGGGGGATTGCCGGATGGTTATTTGATCGACCGTAAAGGTGAGATAGTCAGTCGTTTAGTCTCCACTCACATGCCGCTTGGGGTGTTAAAACCACACGAGTTCGAAGCGGATATTGTCAACTTTCGCTTGGAGCCTGAGCAGCAGATTATCTGTTATACCGACGGGGTCATTGAAGCGAGCAACGAACAAGGGGAGCAATACGGTCAGCAGCGGCTTGAGTCGGTGTTTAAGCAAAATCGTGCCATCATTCCCACGCTGTATGAGTCGGTGCGTCAGTTCGCCGACAAATCGGTCGGGGATGATTTGTCTATTTTGGCCATGACGTTTCCCATCTCCAATGCCAATATTCAAGAGCCACCACCCAACAACATTGTGCTCAATCATATCCCCATCGACGCAAAACTGCATCTCAACGGCGCGACGTTACGTGGCATTACGGTAATGACCGAAGTGCGCAAGTTCTTGACCGGAATACTCAATGGCGGTGTGCACCTTGATTTGGTTTGCTCGGTGTTGTCCGAGTTATTTGCCAATGCGATTGAGCACGGTTTACTCAAGTTGGACTCTTCAATCAAAGAGGAACCGGATGGTTTCTTTCTGTTCTATCAACTGCGCGAAGAAAAACTGAAACAGCTGGACGACACCGCATGGGTCGATCTCAATATTCATTTCGACCCGAACCAAGCTCGTTTGATGATGGTACTGGAACACAATGGTGAAGGCTTTGACTACCAAGCCAAACAAGCTCGACCCGATAAAGTACTCACTCATGGTCGCGGCATTGTTCTTGCTACGGAGTTATGTGATTCATTGGAATATTCAAACCAGGGTCGCTGTGTCACCGCTGTATATTCGTTATCGGCTTCACACCATTTTCCAAGCTCGAGCTAGTGCCATTTACAGTGTAAAAAACATCTAGTGATGTACGCCTTAAAATGTCACAGTTTTGATACAGTCCCAAGAATATTTTCTATACACTGAGGCTAGGAAGTATTAAGGACAGAATGACATGTGGGATAAATTTGTCGCGTTTTCTGAGGATAACACTCAGGTGCTAGCCAAGCTTTCACCTGATATCACAGTGGACTCGAATTTCGATACGCGCGGCCTCAACGAAGCGCTAGCGGCAATTGAAGCAGCAGACCTCTACCTAATGGAAGAGGCGGTGACTAAGTTCATCAATTACGCCAAAGAAATGAAAAGTGAGGCTTACGTAGGGGTTGCCATTGCTGAAGTCAGAGATGCGTCGATAAAAGTTGAGCTGTCTGAACAAGATATGTTGGCCAGCATCACTGTCACTGGCGCTTATCGTGGTAAACCGCTAAGAGGACCGCAAATTGTTCAAGCACTAGCAGAAGCGCATGTCACTAAGGGCATCAACAAGCTGGCATTAAAAAAAGTGCTAGTGATGAGTCATCAACTCAAGCCGGGTGAAACCTTCACCCAACCTGTCGCCAAAGGCAAAGAACCGATCCAAGGGACTGACGCCAAATTTATCCCACTGGTTGACGATCCAACCAAACAGGTTCTCGCGCCTAAAGAGTCCAGCCCGGGTGGTAAAGTCGATATGCTCAACTTGGGAGAAACCATCAACGTTGCGGCCAACCAACCTCTGATGAAGCGCGTCCCCGCGACCAAAGGTACGCCTGGTATGACGGTACAAGGCAAACCGATTCCACCTAAACCGGGCAGTGATGCCGAGTTAAAGGTTGGCAAGGGGACTATCATCTCGCCCGATAATCCCAACCTGCTGATTGCAGAAGTCTCTGGTATGCCGATTCTTAAAGAGCGCAGCGTCGAAGTGGAAGACGCATTGTGCTTGCCCACCATTGGCGTCGCCACTGGGCATGTTAAGTTTAAAGGCAACGTGGTTGTGCTCGGTGATATCGAGTCGGACATGATGGTTCGCGCAACGGGCTCATTAACCGTAGGTGGGTTTATTGAGTCGGCGGATGTTCAAGTGCAGGGCGATATCGAAGTGGCTAAAGGCATCATCGGCCACAACGTGTCAGAGGGCGAAAAGAAGAGTTGTGTTGTGAAATCTGGTGGCACTATCACTGCAAACTACGCCCAGTTTTCTGAGCTACAAGCAGCGAACGATATCAAGCTCAGTGTTCACTGTATGAGTAACGAACTGCGATGTGGCCACGACTTAGTGGTTTGTGATGCCTCTGAAAAGCAAGGTACCTTGAGTGGTGGCCATGCGAAAGTCGGCGGAAAAATAACTTGTGTGAACTTGGGGGTAGAGGGAGATACCGCCACCTACGTTCATGCTTTTGCTCGTTTCCAAATGTTCAAAGACAAGCAGGCGAAACTCAAAGAGCAATATACGCAGGCTCAGGAAGGCACCATGGCGATGGTGCGAAAAGAGCTGGAGTTCAAAAAAACGCCTAAGTCTGAGAGAACGCCGGAACAAGAGCAAAAGCTTGAACAAGATAAACAAGCCGCCAATGCGCACCTAGAAAAAGTTAAAGCCGCGCGCGATAGCCACGAGTTAGAACTGGAAGTCGCTCTAGAAGAGTCGATTGTGGAAGTGAAAGGCAAGGTGTTCACTCACGTTACCATTCAGTTTGGTGAAGAGAAGGTCACGACCAAACGTGTTCGTGGCGCAAGTGTCTTCAAGTTTAATCAATTCGAGATTAAGTTCTCATCAATGTTCGAAGACGACGATTTAGATCAAGATCTATAGTCTTTGACCCCCATAAAACTAAACACCCGTAGCAACCACTGCGGGTGTTTTTGTTTCTTGAATTAGAAATTAGGTTTTTATTCATGTAGCTCATTTTTGGACAAAAGCAAGCTAGAGTCTTGGCACTAGCTCACCTAGATAGGATTAGAAAATGTAAGTCAAAACACCAGAAGAAAAGCGCAAGACTTCTCGTAAGCCTTGCTTCTTTATAATTCAATAATTTCACTATCTCGAGCAAATTTCTTTTCAATAAGGCTTGCCCTTACCTTGGTCACATTGGATGTATAAATTACATGGGCGAGACTATTCTTCGCTCGTGTGGATGTGACATAAAACAATCTTCTAGTTCGGTCCAAACCAGTTTCTTCACCCTCATCCCGCTTTTTTTTGCTTGCTTGAGAAAGCTCTTTCGCTCCAAAAAATTGTTCATAAGAAAATAAAAAACCGCCAGCTTCATTATCATCCATGATAACCATAACACGGTCAAACTCATTGCCTTTCACTCCTTGATGGGTTCGAAAAACTGAATTTTCATCAATATAGTCCTTATAGTTCCGGATCTGAAAAAAATCGGTCTCCAAGGCTTCAGCCCACGCAGAAATCTCGCTTTCATCGCGCTCTTCAGCCCCAGCTTCAACCTCCAGTATGGTGCCCGTTTGAGCTGGCTCTGATTTTGCTTCACTTTCTTCTGAAGTTGCTACAAAGGACTGCAATTTCGCCGGAATTCTCAGAAGATTATGTACAGCAAGTACTTCTAGAACTTCCCTAAAATTAACCTTATCATTTGAAACAACATCTCTAAACGCGTGTTCTGCTGCTCGGGCAAGTGCGAGCGGATCATCCATATTAGCGTCAAACACACTGGCTTCCAAAAGAGGGGACTTATTTTCTCTTAAGATAGACATCAGTTCAGCTCGTCTTTCATTCCGACTCGCCTCAGCCATAGGTAAAACAATACCAGAGAAAAAGTTCAGCTCGGTATTCTCCCCTTCATAAATTCTATCTTTAATTTTCTTTGATTTTGTGAGTTTTTCTCGTAGCTCGTTAAAGCCAAGTCGAGGACCAGCCATTGCATGTTCTAATAGCAAAATAGCGGTTTCTTTGGATTGAGTATCTGTCCAGTCTGCGTCACCTGTAAGTTCCGCCATAGTCTCACGAATTTTCGCTTCGATTTCGTCTTTATCTGAAAGACCGTTCTGCAATAAGAAATACCGAACGTAACCTTCTGCGGCTCCATTTCGAGCAAACTGTTTGCGTTTATCATCTTCACTACGGATTTGATTACCTAAACCAACGATGCGCCGTGCTGAGCGATGGTTCATTTTCTTGTCGAAAGTGGTCCAACCGCTTGGTCTAGTCTTACCTAGCTCAGGTTCTCCTCCACCAAAGATGCGCTGCATCGTATCTCCAAATAAGCCGATGACCACTTTATCTGATTTGGCTTCTTGCAGCTCAAAGAATGAACCTACTACGTCTTTATCAGTATCCTGGCTTTCATCGATGAATATGAAAGGGAACTTGTTTATAATAACTTCCGCCATCATCGGCTTAGTGGTCAAAAAGTGGGAGAAAATTTTCAAGACATCCGCGTGCGAGAGCGCATTTTGAGTAGAGTTAACACCGTTTGGATCGTAAATGAAGGAGCGAGGCTCCGCTAACCATTCCAATTTTTCCGTCAAACGGATGATATCTCTTTTTCGAGCATCAGAAGCCTTGCCTGGTCGACCTTTCAGTTCTTTTTCTTCAAGATCTTCTAAATCAGTGGGGATTTTTTCCAAGTACCACTTGCGAATATCCTCATTGAAACCAGCAATAGCGGACCAGCAAAAACTATGAATCGTCGAAACTGCAAAGATTGGGCTTTGTTCAATCCGATCTTTTATTTCATCGGCTGCGTTGTTCGTAAAGGTCACAACAGCAATTTGCTTTCCCTTAAGAATAAAGTCATCAGAATATTGAACTTTCAGGAATTCTAGAGCCTTTTTAAGGGAGTAGGTTTTGCCTGACCCCGCCCCCGCGAAGGTGATGAAGCTTTTTCCCGAACCAATACTTAGACACTCACGGATTCCTTCATCAACTTTATTATCATGACCGATAGGTTTTGTTCCAGCCAAGTAACATTGCTCTGACATAATTTCCCCCTATGCTTTTGGTGACAGTTGATCTTGCAACCACGTAAGACCATCGCTCATATATTCTGGGGGATTGAAGCTATTCGCCTCATTTTCCGCGAGATGAAAGAGGCAATTGAAGGCAAAGTCACCCTTCTTTAAGCCTTGTACATAGTCAAACAGTGACTTCGACAATGGTTCCTTGCCGTTTTCAAAATCAGTTTTCGCATCTTTGAGCTTTTTAATTTTCTGGAAATAATCATCCGCGAAATTCGCCAAAATTAATGCATCTTCAAAAGTTCGGGATAAAATCTTTTCACCAAAAATCTGTGTTGGTTTTTGATAGGCAACATAAAGCGGTGCATCTCCACTTGTTGTAGCATGTTCCGCTTGAGGTAAGGTGACCAAGTCATCTAGCGCTTCTTTCTTTGGATGCCATTTCTTCAAGGTATCATTATTAGTTTTTTGAACTGACTGCTGTTGCGGGAAACAAGACTTCCCTTCACTATTAACAGAATCAAGATCTGTCAGAACTAGAGTTGCTACTCCAAGCTTCTCGACTAGATTTCTGTACTTGTGCGTGTGCGCTCCGTTCACCTCAAGCATAGAGATGTACCGACTCGACAACTTCGGGAAGCTCTTAGAAATAAACTCCGGCACAAGAAGGCTCTCAGCTTGGCCTTCAACAAAAATAACGCCATCGGCAAAGAAGATGTCACAATGAGTGAGCTTCAAGTGTTTTCTAACAAATAAAAGCTCATCTTTTGCCTTCGCAAAAAGTTCTGACATGTTTGCAATTGATGTATGATCCATTTTGATGGACTTATTTGCATCATTTCGTCGGAAGTAACGTAAATCTTTGAAATCAATATCGTTGATAATATGACTAGAGTGGGTACTAATCACGAGCTGTGTCTGGTATTCAGACTTATCTTTTTTGGTTGCCTTGTCGCGCAGATCGGGGTGGTTCCGCAAAGTATCATAAGCTTTCGATACAAATACTCGCTGAACTTGAGCGTGAAGATTAACTTCCGGCTCTTCGAGTAAAACTAAATGGATCGGTTCTATCTGATCCTCGACTTTATCCTCAGATGAAGCCGACTTTCCTACGCGCATCCATTTGTCACGAAACTCTAGAAGCCTAAAGGTTAGATATATAAGATTTTGGTAGCCAAGGCCTAAGTAGCTTTCGGGAAGAAACTCTTCTTCATTTGTATCAAAACGATATCGGACCGATGAGGATTTTTGTAAAGCATCCGTGCCGCTAATTTTCGCGGCAATTTCAACCGTCGGATTGCCGCCGATACCGGGATATCCCATGTTTTTTAGTTCTTCGAAGGGTGCATTGAACTGCTCGTTCAACCTACTGGTAAACCCCTCTTCTAGGTTTTGCTGATGTCCCAAGACTTCAAGATCTTCTGGCTCAGGAAAATCTTCGGGGTTCAAGATACGATCGTAATATCCTCGAAGGAGCTTATTGAGCCGCTGCTTTTCCGAATATGGTCCTTTTTGATCCGTGTTATCTTCATCACCTGAGCCGCGTTGCTCAGATTCCACATCGACTCTGATTAACTTTTTCAAAGCACCAGATTTTAGGGGCTGCAAAACCTCTTTCGAAGTAGGCTCGACTCCTTTACTCAAAATGTAATGTTTTTGCTTAATGAATTTACTGAGGTTACTACCTTTCTCCAAGAAATCACATAGGTCTTTGGGCCACAAACTTACCTGACCTGTATATTTGGATACAACGCCTCTCATATCAACAAACTCACGACACAGTTTGGAAATATCGGTTGCTTCGTAAGTTATGCGAACAAATAACGCACCACCACGCCATTCCAGATCTGGTAGGATGTCACGAACCTTGTATGCCTCATTCACTTCCGCAGTGATCTCTATGTCTAAAATCGGCAGTAAACTGGTAAGAACATCCGATAATTCCTGCATTTTCTCGCTGGTAGGGAATTCTTGTTCGATTTGTTTGCCTAGCTTTTGGATTTCCTTCCAATTACGCTTCGATATATCTCGAACTTTTAGATTATCTGGGCTTTTCAGGAAGGTGTGTAGCGCCCCTATACAGGACGTTTTTCCACTATTATTAGCTCCGACAAGGACGGTTGTTTTATCATCGAGCACCAAGTTGACGTCGACTAGTCTTCGGTAGTTTTTCAAAGCGAAAGAGGAGATTTTCATATAACAAAACCTAAAAAAATAGCAGGGGCTTTCAAAAACATAGTCCTGTAATTCTGAACGGATAAACGTCAATGAGAGCAATAATTTACAACATATAGTTGCTTCTCCCTCCTATTCTGCTCGCCTTAAGTAAGCAACTCAACGTATATCAGCAAACTGTGTGACGGCTCTGTGCATAATGAGAATGAACAACAGCAAAACTGATGGAGTAATAGTCTATCGTTTCATTAATATTGATAAGGCAAGGTTCAATTAACAGAATGTGAAAGAGCCTTTACTCTAACAAGAAAAGGGGCAAAGCTAAGTTATCACGCAAGTTGCGTGACCCAGCCTGCGTGATGGATTTGTAACGCTAAATGGGGCAGAATTGAGCTAGCTACAGCAGCTAGCTCTGCAAATCACTCGCTCTTAACTTGCTATCTATAGCTAGGTTCAGTAGCGCAAGCTGCATGAGGTTGTTTTCAATCTCCAATCTAGTTCTGATTCGCCAGATTTCTTCAAGCTTAAATGGCCTTTTGATGCCACTGCATGTATCAGAAGATAACCTTCTCATGATGACCTCCTCTCAGTGCTTTTGGTCAACATGAAGTTTGGCAGTCAAATTTAGTAGGGTTCAGGAAGATCTGAAACGTTGGTGAACAATTGTGGGTTACGACCTATAGAACATTCTGACTTTTCGGATTACTTCTAGTATCGCAGCCATACAAGCAGCCTACGTATGGCCAGCCAAACTCCCTTACTCAGTACAGTATCACTCTGGAATTTATTGTTGTCTTCTACTGCATAAGCATTTGTGTTCTCATTTTTGTTGTAAGCTTATAGTGAAAGTGATTATCAGACCTTGTGGGCTATTATTTTCTAACCATAGTTTTCCACCATAATTGGCCGCAAGAGCTTTAGTTATCGCTAAGCCTAACCCCACATTAGAGCTATCAGTATCTCTAGCTTTGTCTAGGCGACTAAATGGCTTCACAACTTCATCAAAATCTAATGGGTCAATCCCAATACCTGTATCGGCAACCGAAAACTCGATGCAGTCCGAATGTTTCTTAACATATAGTTTTATGTCACAATCTTGACCACCGTGCTGAACCGCGTTATTTACTAAGTTTTCAATCATTCTTCGTATCGTTATAGGTGGCATGAGTTCAATTAAGTTTGACACGCCCATATAGTGAACTTTTACTGCTTTATCCTCAAACTCATCCACTATGGTACGTAACAAACTGTCAACATTTACTAGCTGTCTATCTTCTAGTTTGCTGCTATCTTTGGCAAAACTCATGGTTGCTTTAAGCATTTGCTCCATAATCGTGATTGACTTGAGCATATGTTGTTTATCCTCTGACTCCTTTGCAAATTCAAGTCTTAGACGAAGGCTAGTTAACGGCGTTCTTAAGTCATGAGAAATTGCGGCAAGCAGGCGAGTCCTTTCCTCAATAAACTCAGAAATATTAACCTGCATCTTGTTAAATGCAGTGATTGCAGGAACTAAGTCCTTCGGGCCAGCGTCGCTAACTAGAGATACTTTGTGATTCAAAGCAAATTCTGTCGCGGTTTTACCTAGTGTTTGTACGGGTTTAAGAGCACGGTAAATTACAAAAATTGATAATGTCAGTGTTCCCAGCATAACAAAGGTTAAAGCAACAACGACTTTGATTGACCAATGAGTAATTTCTTCCTCAATACCTGAAGAAAAGTTTAGCCACTTTCCGTTGTTTAACCGAATTGAACCATCAATCGTGGCGAGATACCCCATATGGAAGTTATTTGTCATGTTTAGAGACCGTCCTGACATCATGGCATTATGCATATCACTCATGTTTATGATTGGACGTTCCCGTTTCACTAAGGAGAGATTTACTTCATTTAATCCTTGATCGATAAATTTTTTAGTCAACAGCTCTAATTCTGCAGAACTCTTACCTGTTTTCATTACCTTTGGTGTTGAACTGATAGAAATAGAAAGATCTGAACTGCTACTGGCTTTAATAATTAAACTATTTAGGGGGTCAGGTGTTTGACCTAAGATATCAACGACAGACAACACTCTTTGGACAGCAGAGGACGAAGAAAGCATGCTCAAACTCTTCGACGTTTCGGATGATAGTAAATGGAGTGAAAGGTATGAACTGATGACAAAACCAGTTAGGACAATGCCCCCTATTTGATATATCAGCTCAAGACTTCGAATCCATTTAAACATCTTTTACCTCACAGCTAAATTGGTAACCACCCCCCCAGATTGTCTTTATCAGCTTAGGTTCTTTAGGGTCTGACTCTATTTTCTTGCGCAATCGACTGATTAGCGTATCAATTGCCCGATCATAGACATTGGCTCCACGTCCTTGAACCAACTTAAGAAGGTCTTCTCTTCTCAAAACAATGTTAGGATGAGAAAGAAAAGCAAGTAGTAATTCAAATTCAGTAGACGTTAAAGAGACCAATACCCCATTGGGGTCGATCAACTCCCTTGTTAGTACGTTGAGTACCCAGCCAGAAAATGAGTAATTGGTTTGGGTTGAAGAGGCTTGTTCATTGACGTTGGGGATCATGAAGTGTCGACGTAAAACAGATTTAATACGAGCCAGTAACTCTCTTGGGTTAAAAGGTTTTGCTAGGTAATCATCCGCTCCAACTTCTAAACCTATAATTCGATCAATTTCTTCACCCAATGCGGTCAGCATGATGATCGGTATGTTTGACGTCGCTCTAACCTCCTTGCACAAGGTGACACCATCTTTACCGGGGAGCATAAGGTCAAGGATTATCAAGTCAAATTGTTGTTGCTGAAGTGCTTTTTCCATGCCGAAGGCATCACCAGCAGTGACCACTCTCAAACCGTGCTGGGTCAAAAATCGTTCAAGTAAATCTCTAATTTCCTGGTGGTCATCGATAACCAGAATTCTATAGGCCTGATCCATTAACAAACCTCATTGGCTTAAAACACACTACTAATATAAGCCTTCAGGTAAATGATGTGTGACAAAGTATGTCAATCTGCGGGATTGCCAACATTTGTAAGAAACAAAATGGTTTGCGACACACATCGGTTAGGAATCATTGCTGTAATAAAAGTGAACAGAATGGTTGGAGGATGAATCATGAAAACGCTAACTAAATTATTGAGTATCGTGGGAGTATTGGCTGTATCTGCGAGCGTATTCGCGCATATGAGCAATGATGAGAACAACTTTGGCTTCATGCATTCGATGATGAACCCAGATAGCCCTCAATATCAAGCAATGCTTAAAATTCACGGAGATCCCAGCTCAATGCAAGCTTGGATGCAAGAAATGCATGACAACCCAGAAGCGATGCAAGAATGGATGAACCAAGTTCATGGTAACAACTTTACTTACATGCAAAAAAGAGGAAGCTGCTTTAACAAACCGTCCAATGTTAAAAACGCACCTGATTCAGAATGATTGCTATCAGGTTAGGCTTAATGCGAAAGGTGAAACTTTATCAAGAGGGCGCAAGTCAGTATTTACGATAGATATAAGTTCCCGTCGCCTTTCGCATATATCGCCATCTAGGGAGCAGAAAACATGGTTTTATTTGTAACCTTAGAGAAGGACAGCGATATCACTTACTCAATAATCGCATTTAGTTTGATGTTACTTCAGGTATGCCAAGTTCACTGATAGAGAGCGTAGATAAACAATTGTACCGACACTAAAAGAGGTAAAAGCAAGCCAACTCACCCCGTAGTTTTAAAAAAGCATCTCGATGGATGAACTGAAGGCTTAAGTTTATCCCGTCGCTAATTCCCTCTGGTGATCGTGCCCAGCTGCTTTTTTCATTTACCGCCTATGACCGGGCTATCCTGTTTTCCACTGGCTGATATACTGAGCGGAAAGCTAATAAGGAAGATTATGCCCCGTTCCATTCAATTGATTGTTGCTTTAGTCGCGTTTGCGGCTAACTCGTTTTTTTGCCGTTATGCGCTCGCTGATGAGTCCATCGATCCTGGTTCATTCACTTGGATTCGCTTGTTGTCGGGGGCGGTAACGTTAGCCACACTTTTATGCTGGCAAGGAAAGCTCAAAGTGTCGCTGTTTAACGACAAGTTAAGCTGGTGGTCTGGCGCGGCTCTATTTGGCTATGCGATCTGCTTTTCGTTTGCCTATACCGCCTTGAGCACCGGCACTGGGGCGTTGATTTTGTTTGGTATGGTGCAATTGAGTTTGGTCGCGTATTACGTAGGCTCTGGCCATCGGCTATCCAAGATAGAAATTCTGGGCATTACCGTTGCATTGGGTGGTTTTGTGCTATTGATGATGCCCTCTGCGCAAATGCCGAGCCTCTCTGCTGCACTATTGATGGTGGTTGCAGGGGGATGCTGGGCGGCGTTTACTTTGATAGGGCGTAAAGCAGTTAGTGCGTCTGTGGCGATCACTCATGGATTTGTTCTCGCCGCCGTCATGGCGTTGTTTGCCAGCCCTTTGTTGTTGTCACTCGAGCGAATAACTTGGTCTGGTGTTGGTTGGGGCGTGTTGTCAGGCGTGTTTGCTTCGGGTTTTGGTTATATTGTTTGGTATCAGGTGGTCAAACAAATCAGCGTGTTGCAGGCATCTGTCGCTCAGCTTGCAGTGCCCGTGATAGCGTTTATTGCGGGTGGGCTAGGGTTGGGTGAGGTGATTTCTGTGATGGCGTTGATATCGTCTGCTTTGGTGCTTGGCGGTATCGCGATGATCTTTATTGGTCATGCGCGGCAATAGGCCCGCTTGTTGCTTCAGCGGGCCGTATCTCATCCACTATACCCGATAGTGTTCAATCTCGTTACGCAGAACTTCTGCAAGCTCTGCTAACTCCTGCGTCGCCGCGCTGCTTTGCTCGGCACCTACAGCGTTTTGGTTAGAGATCTCGCTGATGCTACTGATATTGGCGTTGATCTCTTCAGTTACTAAGCTCTGCTCCTCTGCTGCGGTGGCAATTTGCGCGTTCATCGCGGTAATTTGGTCGACGCTGGCTTTGATTTGAGTCAGCGCATCTCCGGCCTCGCGCGCTTTATCTACCGTCGATAGGGCATTGTTGGCCCCCGATTCAAGGCGTTGCGTAGAATCTCGGCTGCCTTGCTGTAGGCGTTGAATGGTTTGCAGAATCTCCTCGGTTGACTCTTGAGTTCGACTGGCCAATGTGCGTACTTCGTCTGCGACAACCGCGAAACCGCGACCTTGTTCGCCAGCGCGCGCGGCTTCAATGGCGGCATTGAGCGCCAACAGGTTAGTTTGCTCAGAAATCCCTTGAATCACATCAACCACACTGCCGATTTCTTCCGAGTGCTTGGCCAGTTGGTGCATAGCGTCGACCGACTCTTGCATCTCTTGCGATAAACGCTCAATCATGGTGACGCTGTCCATCACCACTTGTTGGCCACTCGCTGCGGCGATATCGGCTTGCTCAGACGCATCGGCAGCAGAGGCAGCACTTTTCGCCACTTCGTGTACGGTGGCGGTGAACTGGTTAATGGCAGTGGCCACCTGCTCGGTTTGTGATTGCTGAGTCATGATGTTTTGTTTGGTTTGCATCGACACCGCTGAGTTTTCTTCCGCAGAGCGAGCCAGTTGACCAATAGAGTCACGGTTGGTTTGCACCACGTGTTGGAAGCTAGTCACAATACGATTGACCGACTTTGCAATGTGAGAAAACTCGTCGTCTCCAGACGCATCGAGGCGTTGGGTCAGATCGCCCGCGGCGATCTTATCGGATTGCTGTTCTAGTTCAGCAACGGCATGGTTCACTCGTCGAATCACAAACAGTGACATGGTAGTAATCACTAGCAGAGATACAATGGTGATGACACTCACAACCCAAATAAAGCGCTCGCTATTGGCTTCTGCATCTTCAAAGCTTTCGCGCCCTTCTTCTACCTGCATCGCAAAGAACTGCTCCGCGTATTGGTAGGCCTGCTGGAAATTGGGGTTGATGACTTTCAATAGCACTAGATTAGATCCTTCAAAATCACCACTCTTCAATTTTTCAATGGCTGGGACAAAACCTAAATCGGTAATCCGATCAACAATTTTTGCCAAGTCGCTGACCAGTTGCGCCTCGCTAGCATCTAGGTCTGACTGAAGTAACTCGTTATCAATGATGTGGTGCAGCGTCTTAAGTGACTCTTCAATTTGCTTGATGTGAAACTCGACCGGATGATCGTGCATTGAGGCCGTTTTGGATGAGGGGTCGTGTTGAAACGCCAGTAACAAGGCGCTACGAGCGTTACCGAGCTCATCGATGACTTTACTGGTGCGTATGGTGTGCTGCATCCCTTGGCTGTATAGCTCTTCAATGTCACTGGCCGCGATTCGCATCCCAGAAATACCTTGATAGCCCAATACTAAAAAGGCGATCAAAGTCAGTAGCACACTGATTTTAAGCTTGGTCCCGACACTGGCGAAAAAATTGGATAACTTCGTTTGCTGCGGACCATGAGCTTGAGTGGATTCTAGCGTCGCTGAAGTCATGTTCATTCCTTATTATTAAAATATGTTTTTCTAATATAGCTAGCATGATGAAGATTAGCCGCTTTGGGGTTTGATATAGGTCATAAATGGGTGAGATTGATCTAATCCGTATGGCTTATTGTTAACGCTGTCAAATAGTGTGCGCATCGATAGGTTAACCAAGCTCTCAAAGGTGGTTACCGATGTTGAACAAACCACACAATCGTGCATAGTGGTGTTAACCGTGAGTACACTTTTCATTTAGTACGGACACGACCTGATGACAATTACACTTGGCAACGTCAATCAACTGGATTCTCAGGGAGAGACCTCATTAGAAAGCGGCTTGTTAACGGCGCTGCTTCATGGTGCGCAAGAGCTGGTCATCGGTGGTGGCTCTTTGCAAAGCATTCAGGGGCTGCTGCAAGAGTTAGGCGGTGTCACAGGTGTGAGTCGTGTATGGATCTTTCAAGTCTTGTCGGTCTCCGACGATGAGATTTTGCAAGATTACGTGTTTGAATGGGCCAAAGATGAACAATATGTACAAATAGGTTTACCTCAGTTCAATCATTTCCGCTCTTCGTTAGCCAACCCAGAGTATGCTCAACTAATTGCTAGCCGCCAACGAGGTGAGTATCAAGCGGTACTGACCGAGCAGCTACCAGAATCTTGGCTTAAAGGGTATCTACAGCAGCAGAGCATTCGTTCGATGCTGACCATTCCTATTGTGGTAGATAATCAATGGTGGGGGACGCTTGGCCTCGATGACTGCGCTCGCGAACAAGAGTGGAGTGCCAGTGAAATTACCTTGCTGCGAACGGCCAGCTATCTTATCTCTAGCGCGATAGTGAAAGACAACTTGTGGGCCAAGCAGCGCCAATTAGAGATCATCAAGCAAAGTAGCTTTTTTAGTACCTGGGAAGTGGACGTTCGCCGCGGGTTTTGTTGGTGCACGTCAGAGATCCTTGGGCGAAGCAGTAGCGTCCGCTATCTAAATACCTATACCAGCCGCCAATGGCTGAGGCGCATACACCCTCAACATCGCGCTACTTTTTTCCGCCATTTGCGGCTTTATCTCAGTGGGCAGATAGACACATTGTGTGTAGACCTTGAAGTGTGTAACGACAGCGGAGAGTATTGTTGGGTCGATATCCGAACCAATCAAAGCTTTGATATGGCAGGCTCTCGCGCCGTGATTGCTGGCGTCATGTGGGACATTTCCGAGCGCAAACGCCGCGAAGCCGCACTGGAATCGCAGGCCGTGACCGACCCGTTAACTGGGCTAAACAATCGTCGTCAGTTTGATAAGGATTTGCCTTACTTGATAGCGCGCCCAGAGCACGAGCCGCTTAGCCTGCTGGTGATAGATATTGATTACTTTAAGTCGATCAATGACCAGTACGGCCACGCATTTGGCGATTTGGTTCTAAAACAATTGAGCACTCTCTTTTGCAACCAAGGGCTGAATATGGATTACGTGTATCGGATTGGCGGTGAGGAGTTCGCTTGCTTGCTGCCTAATATGCCGCTGCTCCTCGCAGAGCGTGTTGCGCACTCTTTGTGTCAGGCCGTTTTTGGCCATCCAATACGGATTGATGGGGTTGAAGTACGTTGTTCAATCTCTATTGGTTGTGCGCAGCGAAGTGATAATTCGATTGATGGCCTAGCGCTTTTCAATCAGGCCGACCGCGCTCTGTACCAAGCTAAGCGTTTAGGGCGAAATCGAGTGGTAGCGGCTAGCGCCGAGAAATCAGCATAATACGTGAATGCCAGACGCTTTCTAATTTACATTGTAAACGGGCTTCCCTTCGCAAGCCCGTCGTCAGTTTGGGGTGGATTAGATCGGCACAACAAGGATATCGACCGGAGACTTATCCACCAAGTGTTTGGAGTAGGAGACGATTTTGCTCCAGAAGTCATGATGGTGGCCACACAACAGCAGGTCGACTTGATTGTCTTCAATCGTCCCTTTTAGCTTGTCGGCGAGGTCGCCGGTACCGACGAAAATGTGCTTGATTGGTTGCTCACTGTAGGCTTCAAAAGCACGAATTTGCTCAATCGTATGCTCACCGAACGGTTGCTGCTCTTGATTGGCCTGAATATCGGTCACTTCAGGATAAATTTCACCATGAGAGCCATCGATATGGATAAACGAAATCTCAGCCTTGGTCAGCTTGGCTAAATAGTTTGCCTTGTCGATTAGCAGCTTGGTCTCTTCACTAAGCTCAATGGCAACCAGAATGTGTTTGTAGTTCATAATCATGACCTTCTCGTAACTAGCCTGACTTAAGCATAATCCCTCAATCGCGACAAAGTTGTCGCGAATGTCTCGAAAACGTAAAAATTTTAAACGGCGTCGACAAACTCGGAAAAATTAGCTCCGCAACTCAACCTTATTTGTGCCGATTTTGCTCGCTACAATGGGCGAAGTGTTGAGCTTAATCTGGAGTAGACAATGACGTTTCCAAGTGACTTTTTGTGGGGTGGGGCCATCGCGGCTAACCAAGTTGAGGGGCATTTTGACGGTGATGGGAAAGGGCTATCAACCTCAGACATGTTGCCAAAAGGAATTTTAAGCCCACATCAAACTCGAGCGCAGCGTGGGCCGGGTATTAAAGATGTGGCGATCGATTTCTATCATCGCTACCCGCAAGATATAGCGCTGTTCGATGAGATGGGCTTTAACTGCTTACGTTTGTCTATCGCTTGGACGCGCATTTTTCCCAATGGTGACGAACTTGAGCCAAACGAAGCAGGACTTGCCTACTACGACAAGATTTTTGATGAGTTGGCCCAGTACGATATTCAGCCGTTTGTGACTCTTTCCCATTATGAGATGCCGTATGCGCTGGTGGAAAACTATGGTGGATGGGCAAATCGAGAGTTGATCACGCTATTTGAGCGCTATGCACGCACGGTCTTTGAGCGTTACAAAAACAAGGTCAAGCTATGGCTGACGTTCAATGAAATAAATATGTCACTCCACGCGCCGTTTACCGGCGTCGGTCTGGCAGAAAAGGCATCGGAGCAAGACATCTACCAAGCCATCCATCATCAGCTATTGGCCAGCGCCAAGGCGGTCAACTTGTGTCATCAAATCATCCCAGATGGTAAAATTGGCAACATGTTGCTTGGGGCGATCAACTACCCATTCACTTGTAATCCAGATGACGTATTGGCGGCCATGCATGAGAACAACAAATGGCTGTTCTTTGGCGATGTGCAAACGCGCGGTAAGTACCCAGGTTACATGCTGCGTTATTTCCGTGATAACAATATCGATGTGCAGATGTTACCCGGCGATCTTGAGTTATTGGCTAGTGCCAGCGTCGATTTTGTTTCCTTCAGTTATTATGCCAGCGGCTGCGCCAGTGCCGATGAACAGCATAAAGAGGTGGGTAATATTGTCGACAGTGTGCCTAACCCTTATTTGGAAAAGAGCCAATGGGGCTGGTTAATCGACCCGAAAGGTCTACGCATCTTACTCAACTTCCTCTACGACCGTTACCAAAAGCCGCTGTTTATTGTCGAAAACGGCTTAGGAGCGCGTGATGAAATTAATTCGCAAGGGGAGGTTATCGACGACTATCGAATCGCCTACTTGAATGACCACCTAGTTCAGGCGCGAGAGGCTATCTTAGATGGTGTGGAGCTGATGGGCTTTACTAGTTGGGGACCGATTGATCTGGTGTCGAACTCAACCGCAGAGATGAGTAAGCGCTATGGGTACATCTATGTTGACCGTCACGATGACGGCAGTGGTAGCTTGACCCGAAAACGTAAAAAAAGTTTTTACTGGTATCAAAGCGTGATTCAAACCAACGGCGAGTCACTCAAAGGATAATCACAGGGAGCTTTCGAGCTCCCTTTTTGCTACCCATAATTAATATTATTACCACCTAGTGAGAAATTGACGCGAAAAGATATTACGCATTCTCGCAGTATAAGAATATAGTTTGATCGAAACTCATTCGGGGCGATACAAATAGGCACAACGGTTATGAAGCAAAATAGTGGACAGGTTAACGAGAAAGTTCTGCAACTTTTGATGCAAGTTGCGGTGAGCGATGAACCTGTCACCGCCAAACAGTTAAGCGAACAATTGGGTACCCCCATCAGCAGTCTTTATCGACACCTGAAACTGCTCAAAGAGTGGAACCTGATAGAAGAAAGTCCGAATGACAAAACCTTGATCATCGGTCCGGCCGCTCTGCTGTTGATGCGCAGCTATGAGACCAGTCAGCACGATCTCGATGTCATTGATACGGTGCTAAACCGACTGCAAAAGCAGACTGGCGAGATGGCGGCATACATGGTGCCGGTTGGATATCGAGCTTTGTGTGTCAGTCGGAAAGAAAGTATGCAGGCGCTTCGTTGCAGTTACGTCCAGGGTCAAAGTCAACCCCTGCTACGTGGCGCCTCATCCAAAGTGATGTTGGCTTACATGCCAGTTGCGCGCTGCGAAAAGATTTTACGCCACTTTGGTGAGCAACAGAGAATCGAGCAGTGGCAGCAAGAGTTAGAGCAGATCAGAAATCAAGGCTACGCGGTCAGTACCTCGGAAATCGACGTTGGGGTATCGGGGATCAGCGCGCCGGTAATGAAAGGCTCAAAGTTGATTGGAGCAATTAGCGTGATGGCTCCGGCTCACCGCGTTCAACTCAATCAACAAAGGATTGTTTTACACGTTTTACAAGCAGCGAGGGCACTGCCCCCAGAGAGGTAATGGATATGTTTGGGCTATTTCGTCGTCACAATAAACACACAACCATTGGGCTCACGTCCCATCGTTTAGTGATGTTGAGCGTGAGTGAGAGGCTCAAACCTATGGCCCAAGTCGAGTTTGAAATGGCCAACCAGAGTCTTGAAGAAATGTATCAATGGGTCGCGGATAGCCAGGGGTCACACTGGTTTAATGGTGGACACTTTAATCTCAGTACTCAGTCGCGCGACGACTATCAGCTTAGCTTAAGTCATTGCTTAGGCTCGCAAGCGATGCCCGTTGTATTAACCAATCAGTGTGAAACACTGCTCTACACTTTACCGCTTATCCAGTCTTCCAGTCGCGAACTTGGCATCGTCCACGTTGGCCGTCAGTTTGAGCTTAAACCGTCACTTGAGTTAGAGCAGGGCAGTGCGTTTCACTTTGCGCTGAGCCGTTACAGCGAATGTCGTCTATTTTGCTTGGGGATTAATGCACTGCAGCAAAGCGAGCGCGTGTTGGAATACGCCGAAGACTTGGGCTGCGATTGGCTGAGTATCGAAGAGTGTTCATTTCCCCATCGCTTTCAGGTGAAGCAGCAGTTGGCGACCTATCTTGCTCATTGCGATGATATTGTGGTTAACATCGACCTAAATAGTCTCTACCCGCTTACTCGCTTGGAAGGTTACTCGGCACTCGAAGTGCCAATGGTGAATCGGATGCTGCGACAGTTGCTCCTCTCCAATAAAGTGCGTCAGGTGCAGTTGGTCGGCTATAAAGATAAGCAATTATACTCGAAACAGACTCAGAGCATTTTGCATGAGTTGGGGCAATTGAGCCCTTTTCGCGATAGGGCTGCATAATACTGAGCCCAGAAAACACAAAAGCTGGCGGTTAGGCCAGCTTAGTACGGTGGGTTGCGCGTTATGATGATTTGTTCGCGTTTTTGTTCGAATCTTTCCAGTATTGAATACGAACGCGATGCAATTGCGCTTTTCTCATTTTTTTCATGATAATCCCTCACTTAAAAAACAACATTGCTCTTCAATGAGCCTTTTGTGAATCTAGTTCCTCATGAACAAGACTCAATGTAGCCGTCAATTTGCAAAAGATCTAGACCTTTGATCACATTTTTCTGTATGTAAACGCTGTTTTATTGCATTAAAGTGAAGGGTGACGCGTTTACATGAAGCTGTCATGCAAACTCACTTAAACTGACGTTTTTCTTTCATCATTTAGAAACAATAGCTTAACCACTTTGTCACGCTGTACTTCTACGATCTCTGCGCTTTTTATATAAAAATATCAACACAAGGAGTCAGCAATGTGGGATCGTGACAATCAAGATTCTCAATTCAGCCAAATGATCGATGCACGACTATCCCGTCGTCGATTCTTAGCCGGAACCGCCGCCGTCAGCGCGAGTGCTTTCCTCTCGCTTAACCCGATTACCAAAGCGTTTGCCGCTTCCAGCCAAGGATCTTTGCTCAATTTTGATCCCGTTCCCGCTTCAACCGCGGATGCGTTTGTTGTTCCCAAAGGCTACAAGGCGACGCCACTGCTCTCTTGGGGAGATCCTATTTTTCCCGATGCCCCAGAGTTTGACCCTAGTGGTAAACAAGGCTCACAAGCGCAACTCCGTCAGTTTGGTGACAACACCGATGGGATGAGCCTGTTCCCGATTAATGACTCACGTGCCGTGATCGCCGTCAACAACGAATACACCAACTACGATTTGCTGTTCGATCATGGCGGCAAAGCGATGACGGCTGACGATGTACTCAAAGCGCAAGCGGCGCATGGTGTCACTGTGTTTGAAATTGTTAAGTCGGGCGGTGAGTGGCAGTTAGACAAAAATGGCCAGCGCAATCGCCGCATTACCGCGAACACGGAAATGCGCTTAACTGGACCTGCGGCCGGTCATTCGTTGATGAAAACTAAGTTGGACCCAAGCGGCACCAAGCCACTTGGCACCTTCAACAACTGCGCCAATGGTGAGACGCCTTGGGGTACTTACTTAACTTGTGAAGAAAACTTCAATGGCTACTTTGGCACCAGCGGTAGCGCTGAATTGTCTGCGGATCACAAGCGTTACGGTATTAAAGCGGCGAAGAGCAAATACCAATGGCATGACAGCGATGAGCGTTTTGATGTGGCCAAACATCCTAATGAACCGCACCGCTTTGGTTGGGTAGTTGAAATCGACCCGAACGACCCAACCTCTACGCCACTTAAGCGCACAGCGTTAGGACGCTTCAAGCATGAGAACGCGGCGCTGCTTATCAATGATGATGGACACGTTGTGGTGTACCTAGGTGATGATGAACGTGGCGAGCACTTGTACAAGTTTGTATCGAAGAACAAGTACCAACCGGGCAATGATCGCGCCAATCGTGACCTGCTCGAAGAGGGTACCTTATATGTGGCTAAGTTCGATATGGATGACAAAGAGCTGAAAGGTCAAGGCCAATGGATTGAGCTGAGCTATGGCAAAAACGGCTTAACCAAAGAGAATGGCTTTAATGACCAAGCGGAAGTGATGATCTTTGCTCGCCGCGCAGCAACACAAGTGGGTGCGACTACGATGGACCGCCCTGAGTGGGTAGCGGTGCATCCAAACAACCAACACGTGTTCTGTACCTTGACCAACAATAAACATCGTGGTGTGAAAGAAGGCCAGCCAGTTGGTGGGCCGAACCCACGTCAAGAAAACCACTATGGTCAGATTGTGCGTTGGCTACCACAAAATGGTGACCATACGTCAGAGCGCTTTGATTGGGATCTGTACCTGATTGCTGGTAACCCAACGGTGCACCAGGGCGATCTGTATGCTGGTAGTGACAACATTAATGCCGACAATATGTTCAATAGCCCAGACGGAATTGGCTTCGATAAAGCGGGTCGCTTGTGGATCCAGACCGACGGCAACTACTCAAACCAAGGGGACTTTGCTGGTCAAGGCAATAACCAGATGTTGTGTGGCGACCCGGTCACCGGCGAAGTGCGTCGTTTCCTGACGGGTCCTATCGCGTGTGAAATTACCGGGTTAACCTTCTCGCCTGATTACAAAACCATGTTTGTTGGCGTTCAGCACCCGGGTGAGAAAGGCGCGCCGTCTCACTTCCCTGCAGGCGGTGAAAGTAAGCCACGTTCGACCATCATGGCCATCACTCGAGAAGACGGTGGTGTGATTGGCGCATAAGCCATCAAACGAGATAAAAAATGGGGCAATGTGCCCCATTTTTTATGTATTACAGTGATGGTGAGCATAATTATGCGCTCAGCAGCATAAAATTTGTGATTTTTTGACCAATAGACACTAAATATGGTTGCTTCATCTATACGGTATCACTATATTAAAAGGGTAGCCGAATAACTTCAAAGGTGTAGAGAACCAAGTAAACTCCCAGAGCAAATACGAACAACTAAACGCAATTGACACACATAGCCTAACGAGCAATTCGTTATCGTGCATCGAAAAACGTATAAGAATTAGTATTTTCAACGGCCTTTTGCTTTACCCCTCTTAAAATCTCTCACCTGTGAGTTATCGATACATTATTTGATAACCCAGAAGGAGAATGATTATGGTATCACTAGGTATAATCGCGTTAGCTTTCTTCGTATTTATGTGCTGCTGGGTTGCACAGCATGGCCTACCCGTTTTGGGTATGAAGCTGGACGAGTCGGACTTACTGCTTATATCAGAAATGTCTGGCGAAGATGTCCTTGAAGCATAAATCACTTTACGCTAAGCAAAAAAGGAGCCGTTGTGGCTCCTTTTTTGATCTTGTGGTTTGAGCTTAGCCGTTGCAATACCAATCAGCACAATTCTTTGATCACCTATTTATCCCGATTGGCATCACTCAGCGTTTGTTGAAGGGTGTGTTTGATAGTATCGAACCGTGCTGGGAGGCGACGATGTCGCTTGGTCAGTAAATACAGAGTTTCAATCACGGTTTGCTTGGATGGGTAAACGGCAATGCTCTCTTTGTCACTGAAAGCCTCCAAGGCACTTTGTGGGAGCACGGTAAAGCCGCGGCCTTTGGCGACCGGGAGCAGAATTTGACTCAGTTGGTTGATGTAACCTGTTACGGGCAATTGGTTGATATTGATGGTGGCTAAGTCAGGCTCAGCGCAGCGTGAAAAATACAGCGATAAATAGTGCTCGGCATCAGGATGGCCAATTAAACCGATCGCTTGTAGCTGCTCTAAAGTTAAGGTGTCGGTTTGGCATGCTTTCGGCAGCATTAAACACAGCGGCTCATCGCCGATTTTGACCGACTCAACCCTTGGGTCTGAGCTTTGATGAGTCATGATGCCAATATCGACGTCGCCATTGATCACACCTGCCAAAATCTTCTGCTGCGGAGCAACCTCTAGGTGAGTCACCAATAGAGGGTGTTTACATTGTAAATCGAGTAAGTGAGGGTAGAGTCGCAGCGCCAACGAGCCTGAGCATGACAAAGCTAACTTACCCGAAAAGGGGTCATCTTGTTCCAGCGATTGCAGCATTTTATGCTGCTGCGATGCCATCTCAACCGCATACTGGTAAACGGTTTTGCCCTCCTCGGTAATTTCGAAGTTTTTGTTATGCCTTTCAATCAATGGGTGACCACACGCCTGTTCCAGCTTTTTAATGTGCTGACTGACCCCTGGTTGGGTCATAAACAGCTTGTCAGCAGTTTTGGTGAAGTGGCCAGTATCTATTAGGGTGACAAATGTTTTAAGCCAAGCCGGATTGAGCATGCTCTATACCTATAAGAGATAATTATTTTAATGAGTGTATATGATAACAATAAATTTCTGTACTGCGGCCAAAGGGTTACCTGTTGTGACATTTTACCCTGCACATGGGCAAAAATTGCTGCTAATATCCAACTTCGATAGTCGGGGTGCCTAGTTAAGGCTGAGATCGCTGCGCGAGACCCGTTGAACCTGATTCAGTTAACACTGACGTAGGGAACTATAAACGCAGTCCTTTTCTAGGCTGCGTCCTTATTGGCTTTGCTATGCGATAAGGGTTCCTGCGTCTTGTTGTAGGAGCTTTTATGCCACATTTACAAGACACTTCTCCCATAGTTATCACCATTGCCGGTTCTGATAGTGGCGGCGGTGCTGGAATCCAAGCCGATATTAAAGCCATCTCTGCCACGGGTAGTTATGCCTGTTCAGTGGTTACGGCGATCACCTCGCAAAATACCCAAGGCGTGCGAGCCATTCACCCGATTCCTATCGAGCATGTTGCCAGTCAGTTAGCCGCTGTGTTTGAGGATTTGAATGTGGTTGCGGTGAAAGTGGGGATGCTCGCCGATGCCAACATCATTCAAGTGGTCGCGGATCACTTGGCAAAGTATCGCCCCAAGTTTGTGGTTGTCGATCCGGTGATGGTGGCGACCAGCGGCGACCTGTTACTCGAGCAGCAAGCGATACAAAGCCTGAAGCAACAACTGCTTCCTCTTGCCGACTTAGTGACCCCTAATTTGCCAGAGGCGGCTGCACTCCTTGATGTGCCGACACCAAGCAGCGAGGATGAAATGGGCGCGCTGGTGGCCAAGCTGCGCGGGCTTGCGTCTAATGCCGTACTGCTTAAAGGCGGTCATTTAACCCACCAGCCTACCAGCAACGATCTACTGGTCACAGCGGACGACTACGATCTGGTGCGCGCCAAGCGAGTGCTAACCAACAACACGCACGGCACTGGGTGTACATTATCGTCGGCGATTGCTTCTTATGTCGCCCAAGGGCATCGCTTGCATAAGGCGGTATGCTTGGCCAAACAGTATCTCACTCAGGCACTGACCCATGCTGATGATCTGCAAGTCGGTCACGGACACGGACCGGTGTCGCACTTCTTTCCCGGTCATTACAATGTACGCTAATAGATAACGCAAACAGTGAGGAGGCCGAGGTTAATTTTGCTAATGGCTTCCCCTGACTCAACATCCCTGCTTTTGAGTGCTAAGATCTTTGTATCTAAGTGAATGAGATGAATACGATGCAAGCGCCAAAACAGCCAGAAAACGAAGCGCAGCGAATTGAGTCGCTAAAACGACTCAATATTCTGGATACTAAACCTGAGGAACGCTTTGACCGAGTGACCCGCCTTGCTCGACGTTTGTTTGATGTGCCCGTCGCTGTGGTCAGTTTGGTCGACTCGGATCGACAATGGTTTAAATCCTGCGATGGCCTAGAGCTTAGTGAAACATCGCGTGAAGTGTCGTTTTGTGGTCACGCCATTTTGGGAAACGAGCCGCTGGTGATTGCCGATGCACTGGAAGATGAGCGTTTTCGTGATAACCCTATGGTTACGGGAGAGGTGGGAATCCGTTTCTATGCAGGTGTACCCCTGGTTTACCTTGATGGTTACAAGTTGGGAACGCTGTGCATTTTTGACACTCAGCCGCGTTACCTCAATCCTGAGCAGTTGGTCGACTTGGTTGATTTAGCCAAGATTGCTGAAAATGAACTCTCAGCCAGTTTAACGGCCACCACCGATGCCCTGACGCATATATCCAATCGGCGTGGTTTTGAGCTATTAGCACCTAAAGCTATGGAACACTGTTTGGTCGCAGGGTTGTCGGTCTCGCTCGCTTATTTTGATCTCGATAGCTTTAAACAGATTAATGATACCTTCGGCCATGCGGTTGGCGACCAAGCCCTAGTGAGTTTCACTCAACTATTATCAGAGTCGTTTCGTGACTCCGATGTACTGGCTCGGATTGGCGGCGATGAGTTTGTGGTGTTGATGTCTGGCGCCAGCGATCGAGTGGCCGATGTTGCTATCAGTCGTTTCCGCAGTGCAGTAGAGAGTTTCAATCAAGACCATAGCGGACAATATCAGTTGCAATTTAGTGTCGGAGTGGCGTCAGCTAAAGACAAAAGTGACATGAAACTAGAGCTCCTATTGCAACGGGCAGACAAGCAGATGTTTGCCTCAAAACGCTAGCGGGTTAACAGGACGATTTTCCTTGGCAGCAAATTGACATTCCATTGATAAACCGTGACGACCTCTTCGGCTAACATACTGACTCAGCATTGTTAGGTGTGTCGTCTATCGTGAACAATCTTCTTCGAAACAAACGTAGCGGGTTATTGCTGCTTGCCGTGTTTTTGCTTTCAGTTGCGCTGATGTCGCTACAGGTAAGCCATATCAACTTAATGGAACCGGTGAGCGATCTGTCGGGCGTGGCGTTTAGCGCGATAACCGACTCTGCTGGTCATCACGGCTTTGCCATCACGTTGTTGGTGCTGATTGCCTTCTCTTGGCATCTCGTTAGGTGCAGATTGCGCTTTGTCACCTTAATGGCGCAGCTAGGGTTATTGCTGGTGGTCGGCTTTGCAGCGAAAACCGGGCTGAAACAGATGACGGAAAGTCCACGCCCCTATACTGAGCTATTGGCTCAGCAGCTTCTTATTCCTGAGCCAAGTCACTTCTACAAATTGAACGATGCGCAACAGGCACAAATGATCGAGCAGATCTCTGCGCGGGTCTCACCGTGGCGAACTCACCATTGGCAAGGGGAGAAAGATTACTCGTTTCCGTCAGGCCACACTATTTTTGCCGCGATTTGTTTGGTCTTTTTCGGTTCACTGTTTATTGAGCATCGACGTTATGTTGTTACTGCTGCTTTGGGGGGATGGGCATTGATGATCGCCTACAGCCGGTTGTGGATCGGCATGCACCGTCCTATCGATCTGATTGGCTCGATTGTGTTTGTTGGATTGGTCTATTTGCTCATGCCCAACGTTCAGCGCGTGGTTGAACGTCTTTTCGCTGGGCTGCCAATGGTTCGACATCATGGCTAGGTGAGGCTTGAGTTAGTTCAAACCTCACGTTTGCCCACTTTTACAGGTCACACATCAAAACTTCAAACTCGTCAGCGGCTTGATCAATCAAACGATGAACTTCAGCCGCGTCATGATCACACAAGGCCACTTGCCAGGGTCGACCTGCATGACGACCAATCAATTGCGTGCATCCGTCCACTTTTTTAAAGATTAATTCACTGAACTTTGCGCTATGGTGCTGCTCGTTCTCTTCGATATCGATATCAATGAAACCGACAGGATTAATGGCCACATGGGCATGATAGTGGCCAGTGTCGTTTAACTGATAGTCTCTATGTAGCAAAATCATCCGTCTCCCTCCTTGCTTATCCAATTTGGCTAACACAAGTTTAGATGAGCCCCTGCCTATGTTTGACCGAATCACCACTAAACTTGATGTAGGTTAAATTTTGCTCAAGTAATAGTTCGTTCTCGGTTTGCCGGGTAATAGATAGACATGAGTCAAGTTTAAAGGTCAAAAGCCGATTGAAAGGGATTGTAAGTTGCGTATGCTTCGACTACTTTGGAAATGTATCAACGAGTAGGAGTGATGAATGGAGTTGGAAGCGGTCGCTAAAGCGTTGAAAGAGTTAGGACACCCAACGCGACTTTCGATTTATAAAAGTGTGGTTAAAGCGGGATACCAAGGCATCGCAGTGGGCGGATTGCAAGAAAAACTGGCGATTCCAGGGTCAACCTTATCACACCATATCTCTAACCTAGTCGATGTTGGTTTGATCAGCCAAAGGCGCGAAGGACGAATCCTTTATTGTGTCACTGATTATCAATGCCTCAAGGAGGTGATTGATTTCTTGCAACAGGAGTGCTGCGCGGATGAGCGAAGCTCGTCGGACTGCTCGATATCGGGATAAGTGATTAAAGCTGCGGATGAATCAAGGTGTGAAAACATGGTAACGGCCCTTTATGCCAGCTTATCGGCGTTGCTTTTGTTGTGGCTTGCGATTGAGGTGATCAAGCAACGACGTAAAGCACAGATTAAGTACGCAGATGGCGGAGTGAGCGCCCTGCAAATGGCACGCAGTGCGCACAGTAATGCGGTTGAGTATGTGCCGATCACAGTGATCATGATGGCACTTGCCGAGTACAATGGGGCACAACTTTGGATGATTCATCTACTCGGTGTGGCCTTTATTATCGGGCGTCTGCTTCACGCAAAAGCGATTTTGGCCGACAAACTGAAAGGGCGCATTAGCGGAATGAAACTGACTTTTGCGGTGATGGTGGCGCTGGTCGCTATCAACCTTTTCTATCTGCCTTACCACAGCTTGTGGTAGCGAGAATATTAAAAAAGCGATGAGTTAAACTCATCGCTTTTTATTAAATCAACGAAATAAGAATCGGTACAGTGGCGTTTTCTCAAGAGCCTTAATCAATCCAAACGTTATCACCGTGGCGCCAAATAACAGCAGCAGATCTTTGCTTAAACCGCTAAGGCTGGCCACGCCCGCAACATTCATCATGATGATGATCATCGGTAAGTGTGCTACATAGAGCGGCAAGACATAGCGAGATTGCGCCGTTAGCCATTGGTTGCTGCCCAAGTTGGGTTTCGCCAGTAGCCATAAGAAACATCCCGTTCCCCACAATACGGTACCAAATACAAAGTCATTGGCGTTAAAGGCTTGATTGTGACCGGTGAGCACCCAAGCTTCGGCGAAGTGGAGGGTCATCCCCACCAAGGCCATGATACCCGCTTGGCGAGCAGTCGCTTGAATCGATTTTTGACGAATGGTAAAGCCAATTGCGAACAGCAAGGTGCTAAAGAAAGGGCCATTTCGAGTAAAGAATGGCGCGACGAAGCCCGTCAGTTCTTGATAGCTGCCAGCCAGCACGCCATAGACATACAAAGCGATGCCTAATGGGATAAACAGCGATAATTGTCGATAGTGACTTAGCAGTGCGCTAATGGCAGAGGCGATGATCAACGCCGGAAGAAACCACAAATGCACCAGTCCGCCCTCTAGCAGCGAGTTCAAAGGGGCTTGCGCGAGAAAGCCCCAATATCCTTGTCGCTCAGCCAAATAGCCGTGCTGCGCCACCGTTTCAAGGTTAAACGGCATGGCAAGACTGATAACACTCCAGACAACGAACACTCTTAGCAGTGGCGAGCTGTAGCGCTTTAATGTTTGCAGCGGTTGCTGGCTGAGTTTGGGCTCAATCAAGTAACCAGAGATGAGGAAAAATAGCGGCAAGGCAAACCGTGTGGCTTGGTTGAAAATGTAGGCGACCCAAGGGGTGTCTCCAACATGCCAATAACTGAGGAACAGTTGGCAGTGCATGGCAGCGATGGCCAAAATAGCGACCACACGTCCAAGCTCAATACTTTGAATTTTTCTATTTTGCATAACGACGACTAAATTATTTAAAGTCGCCAAGTTACCTTAGTAGACCTTCAAGCGGGTATGATTTTTGTCAAAGAGTCGGTCGACTTGTGTGCCAATGGTGAGATTATGCGAGTATTCACTCATCGGATTGGCTCATCCGATTTGAATCTAAGTTGGAAAAAAAGAACGAGTGTGCTAAAAATAACAGGTCAGCGATGAGAGTAGATGATGAGTAAAGGAAAAATTACCCGCGAGAACATACTGAACAAAGCGTTTGAGTTGGCCAGTGAAAATGGTTTAGAGAGCCTAACCATTGGCGAGCTGGCGAAGCAGTGTGGCATGTCAAAAAGCGGTCTGTTTGCCCATTTCAACTCGAAAGATAACTTGCAAATCGCGGTGTTAGAGCACGCCAACCGTGTGTTTACTCAGCGAGTGATCGCACCGGCACGCGAGCAACAAACGCAAACCATCGAAACTAAGTTGACCGCGCTGCTCGACAACTGGCTCGGCTGGAATCACTCATTTCAAGGCAGTTGTATGTTTTTGGATGCGTGGAAAGAAGCCGATTCAGACAATGTGCCCACTCAACAGGTATTGAAGCAGACCATTGCGTCTTGGGTCGAATACTTGCGAATTCAGATTGCCAAAGGTGTCGAGCAAGGTGAATTTCGCGCCGACCTAGACCCAAAGCAAGCCACCTTTGAGTTGTACGGACTCTATCTTAGCGCGCATTTGTTTTACTCGATCCACGGTGAACAAGCGAGCTATCAACACTTTTGGTCGGGTGTTAGGCGTTTGTTCGCCGCTTGGAAATAATCGAAATATAAGCCGAGTCAGTGTGCTTGGCTTATTATTTAACTATAAATAGCACGGTCGTTCGCTTTTGGCGTGATGTAAAGACTGGCAGCAAAAGGAAAACCCAATGAGTGAGAAGATTTACTTTAATACCTCGCAAAAGTTCAGTGTGAAAAAGAGTTTGGTTAATATGACCACTCGGCTGCACCATACGCTGTTACCCAACCACGCGAAAAAAACCGCACGTCAGTTGTTGTTGACCCCTGCTCGAACTCAGCCCAAAAACATTGAACCGCAGGGGCTGATCAAGGCGGAAGTGCACTCTCGGGAAGGGGGATTGAAAACCTACCAGCTTGGCTCAGGGCCGGTGTGGTTGCTCAGCCATGGCTGGTCGGGCAGTGCCAGTCAGTTCTTCCCGCTGATGGCGCATATTGCCAGTCGTGGTTACACCGCGCTGGCGTATGATCATCCGGCGCACGGTCAAAGCGAAGGCGCGTACGGTCACATACCCGCGTTTGTTCACGGCTTGGAGGCGATTCTCGATAACGTTGATCAAGAGGTCGCAGGCCTAGTTGCACACAGCATGGGGACAGTGTCGGCGATAGAGTGTCATCATCAAAAACTGGCTAACAAACCATTGCTGCTTATTGCTCCTGTGCTTGATTACCTAGATAACCTGTTTGGCAGTGTGGCTCGTTCGGGCTACTCGATGCGTTTGTTCAACGCGGTTGTCTCTGAAGTGGAGCAGGAGTACCGCTATCCGCTTCAGTCGATTGATCCCTACAACAAACTCAAGTTGCGTACTTCACCGACAATTATCGTTCATGATCAAGGGGATAAGTTCGCAAAGTATCAAGTATCGAGCAAAGCCGCTGAAGAAATGGAGCGAGTGGAACTGGTGACGACCCAAGGTCAGGGGCACGGCCGTGTGATGAAATGCCAGCAAGTGATGGACAGTTTCGACAAGCTCATCGGCTAGTCAATCTAAGGGGAAGTCGTCACTTCCCTTTGTCTTTCTATTCTTTCGTCCTTTCTCTACTTTTAATGGTTGCTGCGTCTATGGTTGATAGCAACCAACCATTCTCAGTCGCCGATTTCTCCCGATTGAGATACCGCAGACACCTTGTTGGTTGGTGGTGCTTTTATCGTCGTATGCTGGGCGTAAAATATCCAAAACATTCAGGGCGTTAACATTCTTAACCTTGTTTATGATGTGGTTAACAAATTCGTAATGAACCGTTATTTCCGAGTGACGTTCTGTGGGATCATTTGCAATGCCACAAGGCCCTCATAAGGAAAATAATAATGAATAGAAATGATAGTGTCCCTTTGCCCACCAATACCCGAGAGTGGTTTTTTAACCGCAATAGTTTGATTATCTTAGCAGATATCGCCTTGTTTGCGGTGATGTACCTTACCTTACCCTTTGATCCTCAAGTGGTGTTGGGGATCTGCATGCTCACCTTTATCGCGATCCTCTGGCTAACGGAAGCCCTGCATGTCACCGTTACTGCGATTTTGGTGCCGATCATGGCGGTGCTGTTTGGGGTATTCAATACCCAAACCGCCTTAAATAACTTTGCCAACTCAATAATTTTCTTGTTTTTGGGTGGCTTTGCGCTGGCCGCGGCGATGCATCGCCAAGGTCTAGACAAAGTGATTGCCGACAAGGTGCTGATAATCGCCAAAGGCAAGATGAGCGTTGCGGTGTTTATGCTGTTTGGTGTGACCGCGGCGCTGTCGATGTGGATAAGCAACACTGCGACTACCGCAATGATGTTGCCATTGGTGCTCGGGGTGTTGAGTAAAGTCAATTCAGAAAGCGGGCATAAAACCTATGTGTTTGTGCTACTTGGTATTGCCTACAGCGCGAGTATTGGCGGGATTGCAACCATTGTCGGTAGCCCGCCGAATGCGATTGCAGCCGCTGAAGTCGGTCTAACCTTCACTGACTGGATGAGTTTTGGCGTGCCTACCACCTTGATACTATTGCCCGTGTCGATTGCGGTGCTGTATTTGGCATTGAAACCGAATCTGAGTGGTGAGTTTGAACTCAATTACCAACCGGTGAATTGGGATAAAGGCAAAGTGGTGACACTGGCGATTTTCGCGACTACCGTCTGCTTGTGGATTTTCAGTAAACCGATCAATGCCATGATTGGCGGCTACGCAAAATTTGATACCTTGGTGGCACTGGCTGCGATAGTGGCAGTTAACTTTGCTCGTGTTGTGCACTGGAAAGATATCGAGAAGACGGCCGACTGGGGTGTTTTACTGTTGTTTGGTGGCGGTATCTGTTTGAGTAACGTGCTTAAAGCGACGGGGACCAGCGTATTTTTGGCTAACGCACTGAGCGAGATGATCGCCCATCTTGGCATCGTGTTCATTGTTGCTGTAATTGCGGTTTTCGTGGTGTTCTTGACCGAGTTTGCCAGTAACACCGCCAGTGCCGCGCTACTGATTCCTGTCTTCGCCAGTGTCGCAGAAGCGTTTGGCATGTCGCCTGTGATATTGTCGGTGTTAATCGCTGTTGCTGCCTCGTGTGCGTTTATGTTGCCAGTGGCAACGCCACCCAATGCGATAGTCTTTGGCTCAGGTCATATTAAGCAGAGTGAAATGATGCGAGTTGGGATCTTGCTTAATATCGCGTGTATCGGTGTGCTGACCATGATCGCCTTGAGCTTCTGGACTTAACGAGCACTATGACAATCCCCGAGGTTTTTCGGGGATTTTTTTTCGGTTTGACTTGCGGCGAGCAAAGCCATCGCCATCAACGTCCGCCATAAACTAGATCATGATTCAACCGAACGTCTTTATCCAAATTTGAGTCAAATTCTACGGTTATCATCTTTGACTGAGCGTGTTAGTATAGGCAGCTTTTTGAACGTCCTCACACTTTTTTGTCGACTGTGTGGGGGGAATACACGGCTAACATAGCCCTAAAAAGCGAAGTAACTATGTCAAATATGACGAATACCGCCTCTCATGTCTCGATTGAGGACGCGGACTACTCTGCCATCCATCCTCCTTCTATCCTCAAGCGCCTTGAACTGACCAACCCCGTTTTTTGGTTAAGTGGTAGCTTCCTCACTCTGTTTGTGATTCTCGCTCTGACGAGTACCGACTCTCTGACCGCAATGGTTAACACTGGCTTTGGCCTAGCAACTCAATATTTTGGTGCCTATTGGCAAGTCCTGCTCCTAGTTAATTTTCTTATCGGTTTGGCGATAGCGTTCGGACGCACAGGTTATGTTCGTCTTGGTGGCCTCGCGAAACCAGAAATCGATACCTTTAAATGGTTGTCGATTGTTCTCTGTACCCTATTGGCCGGCGGCGGTGTGTTTTGGGCCGCAGCAGAGCCGATTGCACACTTTGTTTCTGCGCCGCCTCTGTTTGGCGAAGCACCTGCTCGGTCGGCAGCGATTAATGCCCTATCTCAATCATTTATGCATTGGGGCTTTCTGGCGTGGGCCATTCTTGGCTGTCTTTCTTCCATTGTGTTGATGCATCTTCACTATGATAAAGGCCTGCCACTTAAACCGAGAACTCTGCTCTATCCACTGTTTGGCCAACGAGCAATCAAAGGCTGGATTGGCAACGTCGCTGACGCTTGTAGCATCATTGCGGTTGCTGCCGGTACCATTGGTCCGATTGGCTTCCTTGGCTTGCAAATCAGTTACGCGCTTAATAGTCTGTTTGGTGTTCCCGATACTTATGTCACCCAGAGCTTGGTGATTGTGTTTGCCATCGCTATGTACACCTTGTCTGCTTTGAGCGGTTTGAGCCGAGGCATTCAACTGGTGAGTCGCTACAACATTATTTTGTCGGTGGCTCTAATCGGGTTCATCCTCTGTTTTGGCCCGACGAGTTTTATTGTTGATGGCTATGTCCAAGGGGTTGGACGTATGGTAGACAACTTCTTCCCAATGGCGTTGTATCGAGGTGATACAGGATGGTTGAGCTGGTGGACGGTGTTCTTCTGGGGCTGGTTTATTGGTTACGGACCTATGATGGCGATCTTTATCGCTCGTATTTCGCGCGGCCGCACCATTCGTCAATTAATTCTTGCCATTAGTATCGTCGCACCGCTGATTACCTGCTTCTGGTTTAGCATTGTCGGCGGCAGCGGTTTAGCGTTTGAACTAGCCAACCCTGGCTCTATCTCGTCTGCGTTCGAAGGATTTAACCTTCCAGCGGCGTTGCTCGCCATTACTGCACAGTTGCCGATGCCAATGGTGATTTCGGTACTGTTTTTGATCCTAACCACCACCTTCATTGTGACCACGGGTGACTCCATGACTTACACCATTAGCGTGGTGATGACAGGCACTACCGAGCCGAGTGCGGGTATCCGTGCGTTTTGGGGAGTGATGATGGGTGTTGTCGCTATCGCGCTTATCTCGATGGGGGCTGGAGGGATATCGGCGCTGCAATCCTTTATTGTGATTACCGCCGTGCCGGTCTCATTTATCTTGTTGCCGGGTATTGTTAAAGCCTATTCGATAGCCAATCAGATGGCGAAACAACAAGGTATTATTTAATCGTTTTGGTCAACAGACCCTAGTGATATTGAAGAGCTCCGTTTGGAGCTCTTTTTTTATTTGTGGTGTCGAAAACTCATGGTTTTTCTGATCACAACCGATCAATAAGAATGTTGCAAAAGGTAAAAAAATGACTGCTTAGATGAATCGTTCACCCAAATCGCCGTCAATGGTTTACGTTTAATTATAGGAGTAATTAATCGTTAGCAGGAAGCAATGAACACAGAGCGTTGTTTGGACTCATTCGAAGACGGTAAAGGCACTAACCATAATAAGCGTCATGCCTTGTTGCTGTTTGCGCTGTTCCCAGCTCTTGTTTTTGGTCCTAGTGGCGGAGTACTCCCCAGAAGGTTCTCGTTACCAACTAGATTGGGTGCCGAGTCTAGATATTGCTCTTGCATGGCATCTTGATGGGTTATCCATGCTGTTTGCCGGGCTGATTACCGGTATCGGTTGTTTGATTCAGCTGTATGCTTGGTCTTACATGCGAAGCTATCAAGGACGCTTCTCGTTCCATCTGTATCTCACTCTATTTATGCTGGCAATGCTGGGTGTGGTGCTCAGCGACAACATCTTGCTGTTGTTTGTTTTTTGGGAGCTGACGACGATCACCTCGTACTTGTTGATTGGTTTTAATCATCACAAGTCGGTATCGAGAAAAAATGCGCTGCAAGCCTTGTTGGTTACCGGTAGTGGTGGGCTTGCTTTGCTCGCCGGTCTGATTTTACTCGGCAATATGGCCGACAGTTTCCAGCTCGCGGTGATTATCGAGCGGGCTCCAAGCTACCTCGAACATCCCGCTTTCATCCCCTCATTGGTATTGATTCTATTAGGGGCATTGACTAAGTCAGCACAGTTTCCATTTCACTTCTGGCTGCCCAATGCAATGGCAGCACCCACGCCTGTAAGCGCTTACTTACATTCGGCCACTATGGTCAAGGCGGGCATCTATTTGCTGGCGCGTTTATCGCCGGTCTACTCTACAAGCGAACTCTGGTTTTGGTCACTCACCTTCATTGGCGCGGCAACCGCCATTTGGTGCGCTTTAGTGGCCTTAAAGCAGACCGATCTAAAGCTGATGCTGGCGTACAGCACCAATGTCGCCTTAGGCAAGCTCACCTTGCTGCTCGGCCTTGGGACCGAACTGGCGTTGGTGGCCGCACTTGTCTTCGTTTTAGCGCACTCGTTCTACAAAGCGGCGCTGTTTATGGTGATCGGAAATATTGATAGAGCCACAGGGACGCGAGAGATCGCGCAACTGTCCGGACTGCGAACCGTGCTGCTGCTCAGCTTTATTGCAGTGTTCGTGGCTGCCTTGTCGAAAGCAGGGGTGCCGCCGATGTTAGGTTTTATCAGTAAAGAGTACATGTACAAAGCGGCGTTAGATGTGAGTATTTGGCCCTCGCTGGCACTGATGGTGGTCAACATCACCATGGTAGTGATGGCTCTGGTTATTCTGATCAAGCCATTTCTTGGTGACGTTAATAATCGTGAGAGTAGACCGCTTAAGCTGGTTGAGCGTGATTACAGTGCGTGGGCGCCGGCGCTATTGTTGGCGCTGGCCAGCCTGTTCGTGCCAGTGCTGGCACTGAGTGGCTTGAGCGAGGCCTTATTGAGCAGCGGAGTTCGCGCCATGGCGCCGATGGCCACGATGCCAGAGGTCAAATTGTGGCATGGGCTTAACACGGCGTTAATGCTGAGCCTTATCACCTTAGCGTTTGGTGTATTGGGGTATCGTTACTATTCGCGTTTAACTGCTTGGCTCGGCGCGATGATCGTCTCTCTGCCAAGTGCTGACCAGAGCTTTGATCAAATAGTCAAAGGGATGACTTCACTAGCGAGCTGGCAAACTCAGCAGTTGCAGCGTAAGCGCCTCACCCTCTATGTTGCTCTGTTTTTTACGGTATTCGCGGCGTTGCTGCTCAGTTCTGTTACTAGTGCACCTATGGCGATGTTCCATTCGCTCGGTGAGGTGAGCTTCTATCAAGTGGCGATAGCGCTGCTGATCATGGTCGCGGTGGGAGTGGTGATTTGTTCCCGCTCGCGATTATTGTCAGTGGCGTCGCTGGGCGTGGTCGGTTTTCTCTCTACTTTGGTGTTTATGATCTTCAGTGCACCAGATGTGGCAAAAACCTTGCTGCTGGTGGAAACCTTAATGATTATCTTTGTAGCCATCCTTATGCGCCATCTACCTAAACTGGATCAGGTCGTCAGTCATAGTCGGCAGCGTCGAGCCTGGCACGGCTTGGTTGCCGTAGCGATTGGCGCTTGTGTCTCACTGCTGCTGATAACCTTGACCTCGCAACCGATAGACACTCAACTGAGTGACTTCTTTGCCGAAAACAGTGTGCCGGGCGGTTTTGGACGCAATATTGTGAATGTCATCTTAGTGGATTTCCGCGCGTTCGATACTTTGGGCGAGGTGGTGGTGGTGGTGATTGCCGCTTTAGCTGCCGTTAGCTTGCTGCCGCAACAAACCCACTACATCAATCGGATTCATTCGCTGATTTTTGCCACTACGGCGCATATTGTCGCGACGCTAATGCTGCTGTTCTCGTTCTACTTACTGCTGCGCGGGCACAATGCGCCCGGCGGCGGTTTTATTGGTGCGTTAGTGGCGGTGCTAGGGCTGTCGTTATTGATGTTGGCAGAAACGCCCAACTATGTGCAGCGCCGATTGCAGTTTGCACCCTTTAACATCGCCCTGTTTGGTATCGCGCTCAGTCTTTGCGCGGGTGTCATCGGCCTCTTGTCTGGACACGCCTTTTTGACTGGCTTGTGGTGGAAGCAGGTGCTGCCGTTGGGTACACCTCTGCTGTTTGATGTGGGCATTTACTTAGCCGTCATTGGCGGTGTTATGGGCATGATGCTGAGAGTAAATCAGGAGCTGGATTGATGGAAGTATTGTGGAGTTTAGTGATAGGCGTAATGGTGGCGGCTGGCATCTATTTGATGATGGAGAAGCACGTCCTGCGCGTATTGTTTGGCCTAATCATGTTGAGTAGTGCTGTGAACTTATCGATTCTGGTCGCAGGGCGCCTGACGGTCGCTGTCCCTCCGTTGATTGATGCCAGTGCTTCACTTCCCCCTGAAGGGGCCGCCAATTCGTTGCCGCAAGCTCTGATACTCACCGCGATTGTGATTGGTTTTGGTTTGCTGGTGTTCGCCTTGCTGCTTATTTATCGTGCGTTCGTTGAAACAGGGAGCGCGGATGTCGATAAGATGCGCAACTCGGAGCAAGATCGATGAACGGGCTACTTCTTACTTTGCCTGTCGTACTGGCATTAGGCTCAGGAGTGCTCTTGTACACGTTGCGTGCCCAACCGCGCTGGGTTGAGTGGGTGAGTGTACTTAGCGCTACTTTGCAGTTGCTGGTGGCTTTAATGCTAATGGCAGATGTTATTGGCAGTGGCGTACAGGCAGTGGCATTTGGCGAATGGGCTGCGCCATTTGGTATTGTTTTCGTGGCGGATCATCTGAGTGCGGCCATGGTAGTAATCACAGCGATCATTGGTTTGGCGGCGGTTGTGTATGCCATTGCTGATCTCGCCAAACAAACCAGCTACGGATTGTATCACTGCTACTTTCATATTTTGCTGGCCGGGATCTACGGGGCATTTTTGACCGGAGACGTATTCAATCTCTATGTCTGGTTTGAAGTGATGCTGATTGCTTCTTTTGCGTTAATGGTACTCGATGCCGATAAAACCCAAATTGATGGTGCGGTGAAATATGTGGTACTGAACTTGATTTCAACCTTGAGTTTGCTGCTCGCCATTGGTCTGCTCTATGGGGCCACTGGTACCCTCAACTTAGCCGATTTACACGGTAAATTGCCGCTGGTTTCGCTGGATATGCAGCAGATGTTGGCGGCGCTGTTTTTGTTTGCGTTTGCGATTAAAGCTGCCTTGTTTCCGCTATTTGCCTGGTTGCCCGCCTCATACCCTACGCTTCCGAGTGGCGTCGTGGCGCTGTTTGCCGCCTTGCTCACCAAGGTGGGGGTGTATGCACTGATGCGAATGTTTAGCTTAGTGTTTCCTTTACCTGAGATGGGCTTGCAGCCGCTACTCATTGTGGTGGCTGGCTTGACCATGCTGACTGGTGTATTGGGCGCTGCCAGTCAGTTCGATGTTAAGAAAATTCTCTCGTTCCATATTATTAGCCAGATTGGCTACATGATCATGGGGTTGGCACTGTATACCCCGTTGGCATTAGCTGGGGCGATTTTTTACATCATCCATCACATCATAGTGAAAGCGAACTTGTTTCTTATTGGCGGTGTACTTGAGCGCCAAATGGGATCGAGCCATTTGAGCCAGCTCGGAGGCGCTTACAAAGCGATGCCTGCTTTGGCGCTACTGTTTATTATTCCCGCGTTTTCATTGGCGGGGTTTCCTCCGTTGTCAGGGTTTTGGGGTAAATTTTTGGTGATTAAATCCAGTATTGATCAACAGCACTATATCCTGGCTGCGACAGCATTAGTGGTGGGGCTGCTTACCGTGTTCTCGATGAGCAAGATCTGGGCTGAAGCATTTTGGAAGCCAGCCCCTAGTGATCATCCGCCGCTACAAAGTGTGCCCACTCAGTGGGGTTACTACCTGCCGATAATCACCCTGACTGGGCTTAGTGTGATCATCGGGTTAGCGGCCGAGCCTTTTTATCAGTTTGCTCAGTACGCAGCGGCGCAACTGCTGGATCCAAATGAGTATGTGACTGCGGTACTAGGAGAGGTGCGATGAACTACTTCTTGCTTAACTTGTTTCTCGCCATGGCTTGGATGCTGCTAAACGGGCAATACGACAGCCTGAGCTTTGTGGTTGGTTTCGCGCTAGGCTTTGTTGCTTTGCGGCTTAGTCAGCCGTTTGGCTTAAAAACCAGTTACTTTCGCCGTTTTCGCTCCTCTCTCGGTCTATTGATGTTCTTCTTTTATGAGCTGATTGTATCGGCTGCTCGTGTGGTTTGGGATGTGGTCACTCCAACCCACTTGAGCCAACCCGATATTGTGTATGTGCCACTGGACGTCAGCAGCGACCTAGAGATCACCTTGCTGGCTAATATGGTCTCATTGACTCCAGGCAGTCTGAGTCTCGATGTCACGCCTGATAAGAAGCATCTCATCGTTCATGCCATGTTCGCCGAGCAGCATGACGAAGTGATAGGTCCGATCAAACAGGGTCTAGAGAAGCGCATTTTGGAGGTGACTCGTGGATAGTTGGATGACGACGTCGGTCTATTTTGCTTACTTTGGGCTTATCGTGAGCATAGCGATGGCGCTGCTGAGGTTGGTGCGGGGCCCAACTTTGGCTGACAGAGTAGTGGCACTGGATGTGATTGCCTTTATCACCATAGGTTTTATCGCGGTGTTTACTCTCGAGAGTGGCCAAGAAGCGTTGCTGGATATCGCCATTACTTTAGGACTCGTTGCCTTTCTCGGTACAGTCGTGTTTGCCCGTTTGATTGTAAAACAGATAGGAGAGGAGTAATGACGCTGCTGATTAGTGTGTTGTTAATTGTCGGCACCATACTGATATTTATTGCCAGCTTAGGCGTGCTGAGAATGCCCGACCTTTACACTCGGATGCATGCTGCAACCAAAGCGGGAACGGTTGGGCTCGGCGCTTTGCTATTGGCACTGGCATTTGCATTGCCAGAGTTAACAGTTTGGTCGCGCGTGGTTGGCACTGCGCTGTTTATCTTTTTGACCGCCCCGGTAGGGACGCATCTATTAGGAAAGGCGATGCGCCACAGTGGTTATAAAATGTGGCGCAACAAGGGCAATAATCCTGAGAGAAATAAAAACTCGTTTTAGCTGATGGGTGACACGAATCCATCTGGCTTTAATGCGACGAGAGAACACTTGACTGACTGCAATATATTCTCTGCGGTATTCCCAATCACAAAGCCGGGAATACCGGTTCTCGCCAGTGTCCCCATGACCAACACATCAATATCTTCACTTTCCACACAGTCAGGAATTTTGTCGTCTGGCACTCCATGCAAATGATGCACTTGAATATTGCCTGAGATGTTGGCTTCAGCAATCATCGAATCGAGTGCTTGGCGGTGATGCTGTTTGGCTTTGGCGATCTCACTATTGAGTTCTTGGTCTTCGATTTTGATCCACACATGATTGCTTAAGTAGCGCTCAAGTTGATACTCCCAACACGATACGACATGCAGGCGGCTGTCGCAGCTATCGGCAATCGAGCGGGCCAGTTCGAGCAAGCGCAGTGACAATCGGTGGTGTTCTTCACTGTTGCTGGTGGGATCTATCGCCACCGCGACACGACGCTTGTTTCTTGGTTGGTGAGAGGGACGATTTAACCAAACCGGGCAAGGGCATTTACGTAATAACGTCATGTCCATCGCTTTAAAGCCTTCGCCATCATCATCGACTGGCTCTGCGTCTTTGATCACCAAATCATGCTGTTGGCTCAACACCGAGCGAATAATGGTGACGGCTGGGTGCTCGTCACACGAGAGGTGCAGTGGAAACGGTGTATCAGTGTGGCTGATGTCGTTGACTTGGCGAGCTTGGCTTATCTGCTGTTCCAATGATTGAAATAGGGAGCCACGATACAGCTCTTGATATTGCTCCATGTGCGCCGGCAACGCGGGACTCACAATCAAGCCGTTAAGGGTTGCTTGGTTTGCTGATGAGAGACGCAGTGCTTGGCCAATAGAATCGCTCTCGCTTGGCAGTCCTTGGCTGACATACAGTATGTTTTTAAACCTTTTCATCCCTGGCTCCTTAGATTGTGTTCAGTATGACGAGCGCTGAAACGTTCGATCATCAGCCATCGCCCTATGATCTAAGTGTTGTACCAAGCAGGGATTTTTCCAAGTTCGATTTGTAAAGGTGTGTTGCGAATTGAGTAAAACTTGCCGGTTGTGAAACACCTTGAAATGAATATTGACCCCAGTACTGTTTTGTCGCGCTACCGCGTCTGGTACAGCAAGTGAAGCGGTGAGTTTTTGTGGTAGAGTGGGCAACACGCTGATGCAAAAATAGATAACCATTTATCATGTCTCAAAAACTTGATCTCAACTTGCTGAAAGTATTTGCCGCCGTTTACGAGCAAGGTTCGGTAACAAAAGCCGCTGATAAACTCAATGTCACTCAGTCCGCGGTGAGCAACGGTCTCACTCGCTTGAAGAGTCAGCTTGGTCAGGCGTTGTTCAGTCGCACAGGACGCGGTGTGAAACCTACCCGTTTTGCTCAAGAGTTTTACAGCCAACTGCAGGCGCCATTACTGGAGATGGAGTCGTTAATGGAGGGGCTGTCTGAGTTTAATCCTGTTGCCTATCATCGATTTGTTGTCTATTGCCATGAAGCCATGTTTCCCTCTCTACGCCAAAGCCTAGATCAACGATTAATGGATACTTCTATCGAGGTGTTTCTGATTGAAATGCCCTCTGATGAAGAAAAAATCTACGATGACCTGATCAACGAGCGAGTGGACTTGGTGATTGATATCAGTCGCCCCAAAGGCGCGATGTTTAATTCGGTGGTTGTAAAGCAAGAAGAGCTGTGCTGCATTGTCAAACAAGGACACCCGCGTTTAAATTCAAACACAATGAGTAAGTCGAGTTATCTCAATGAGCAACACGCGCTGTTTGATCTGACTCGACTCAATCTAAAGTTTGTCGATTGGATTACTGATGAAGTGCTCCCGCCGCGTAAGGCCTACAGTGAGCATAAGTCTTTACTCGGTATGATAGAAGCCATCTCCTACAGTGACGCCGTTGGTGTGGTCCCACTTTCAGTTGCGCAGCGCTACCAATCTGCTTTTAAGTTAGATTTACTTCCTTTTCCGTTTGCCAATCACACTTTTGATTCCTACATGATTGCTCTAACAAAAATGCATACCAACAAAGCAAATAGATGGCTAAGAGATTTGATATCAACTGCGATTAAGTGAATAGATATCATTTTAATAAATATCAGGTATCGATTTTTACGGTTATTTGCTGATATCTAGTTCGTTATAGTGACTTCATCGAAACGCTACATGGTAGCGCTAATCAGTTTATTTACGGTTGCGGAATGAAGGTATCTACGATGAACAAGTCAATTCTAGCTCTTGCTGTCTCTAGTTTCTCTTTTGGTGTAGTGGCAAGCACTCATGATCACGAGCATATCAATGTCAGTGGCTTAACCAGCACCAAGGGTAAGTCAGCCTCCGAACATACAGTCGCGGCTAACAAGGCATTTGCCGAAACCTTGAACTACCAAGACACCAAAGTTTTCACCGACAACGACCGCGGTCTTATCGTTGAGTTGGACGAAAAAACGCACGCCACTCTTCGTGACCGCTTCGTCAACCTGCACGAAGGTCTTCGTCTGCACGACTCGTCTCCAGACACAGTAAACCCATCACTATGGCGTCAAGGTCAGGCTAACTTCTCAGCGAACGGCCTTTACCAAGTGACCGATGGCATCTACCAAGTGCGTGGCACGGACTTGGCGTCAACCACTTTCATTAAATCAGATTCAGGCTGGATCGTGTACGACGTACTGATGCACGATAAAGCGATGGAAGCGTCGTTAGAGTTCTTCTTAAGCAATGTACCAGAAGGCGGTGATGAGCCAGTGGTTGCGATGATTTACTCTCACTCTCACGCTGACCATTTTGGTGGCTCACGAGCAGTTAAAAACCGTTTCCCTGATGTTAAAGTCTACGCGCCACACGGTTTTGTTAAAGAAACCGTTGATGAGAATGTGCTAGCGGGCAACGCCATGTCACGTCGCGCCGCCTACCAATACGGGGCAACTTTAGGTGCGGCATCTACCACTGGTGTTGTCGATGCGGCGCTTTCAAATGGTTGGTCACAAGGGCCGGATTACCAAATTACTCTAGTGATGCCAGATGAAACCCTACCATCAGGCGATGAGCAAAAATTCCACGAGCGTGAAATTGATGGGGTGAAGTTTGTGTTTATGGATACCGCGGGTACCGAGGCACCATCTGGCAACGTGGCTTACCTACCTGAGCACAAAGTGATCTGGACTGGCGAGATGCTGTACCAAGGCATGCATAATGTTTACACACTACGCGGTGCAAAAGTGCGTGATGCTCTGAAATGGTCGAAAGACATCAATGAGATGGTTAATGCTTGGGGCGGTGAGATTGAAATCCTAATGGGCTCTCACTCAGCGCCAATGTGGGGCAATGACAACATCAACGAATTTATGAAAGCGCAACGTGACAACTACGGTTTTGTACATAACCAAACGCTTCGCTTGGCCAACAATGGCATGGTGCTGCAAGACATAGGCGCGACCATCAACGATGAGTTACCGACTAGCCTACAGCAAATGTGGCACACTAATGGTTACCACGGTACCTACAGCCACAATGCGCGTGCGGTATACAACATGTACCTAGGTTACTTTGACATGAACCCAGCGAATCTAGACCGAATGACCGTGGCTGAAGAAGCAGAGCGCTTTGTGACTGCATACGGCGGCTGTGACGCAGGTTACCAAACAGCGAAAACCTTCTTTGATAAAGGTGAGTACCGCTTCTCAGGTGTGATGCTTGACCACATCGTTCGCGCTTGTGACTCTCATCTTGAAGCGCGCAAACTGTTAGGTGATAACTGGGAACAGCAAGGTTACCAAGCAGAAGGGGCAGGTTGGCGAAATATCTTCCTAACGGGTGCGCAAGAAGTTCGTATCGGTACACGTCCGGGGAACCCTAAGACGCTATCTCCAGATGTACTTTCAGCAATGACAGTAGAAAACTTACTCGACTACATGGCGGTGAAAGTGATAGCGAAAGAGGCGGATGGTAAAGATTTCACTCTTGCGGTGAACGTGCCAGACCTGAATGAGACCTACTTTGTTGAACTGTCTAACGGTAACTTGAACAACATTAAGACCACTGAACTCAAAGACGCAGATGCTACGCTGCACATCAACAAGGCCGATATCAACAAAATCTTGTTGCAGAAAACCAGCCTGCAACAGTTGTTCGAAACACGCCAAGCAGGCTTGGAAGGTGACAAGTCAGTGCTACAAACTTTGATGTCAGTGACAACTGATTTTGAAGCAGCGTTTGAGATTGTGCCTCGCCCAGCACAAGGTCAAGAAGTCGATACTCAGATTTATAACTAATCACTGCTAACACTACAGCCCCAATTGATTGACTCAATTGGGGCTTTTTTCATTTGGCATCGCAATAGTTTGATCTCGGTTACATGACGGTGGCGATTTTTTGACTAATTTAATCATTAGACAATTGAGTCAATGTCCTATACGTCAGGTGGGATAAAAATCAAGGTGATGCCAATGAACGACTGGTTGCAACGGTCAACATATGTCAATGTGTCTGGCCATAATTTAGAGCATTTACTCACATTTGAACTTGGGCGGCTGAGCTTAAACTACTTTGTGCTGATGATTATCGACGCAAAGCAAACGCCCATCTATCAACACGTGCATGGCTTTTCTGAGCACCAAATGGCCGTTTATCAGCGTCACATCGACCACGATGCATTCTTTCATCACTATATGCAGCGTGGTTTGCTGGGTAATTTGATGTACATGCAACAGATGCTGCCAGTCAGCACCATTCGCGACCCTATCTTCCAAGATATCCTAGTACCGACCATGGAGCTTCACCACTCTCACAGTGGATTGGTGCATTTAAATCATGGTCACTATTTGATGTTGAGTAGCCATGGTGATGCGCGATTAAGCCAGCGCGACCAATCTCAGTTGCAAAACGTTTGGCGGTTTTTAAGCAGTTGGGGCAATTATTGGCTGGCACAGCGTGAGATGGAGAGCCATTTTGCCCAGTTAGCAACGAACGCGGCGCCAGCTCTGCCGCTAGAACTGTTGACCACTGCTGAGCTTTCGGTCTTGAGTTTGCTGGCGCAGGGTTTTGATGGTAGTGAGGTTGCCAAAATGCGTAATGTTTCGAAAGAGACGGTGCGCAGCCAAATCAAACAGATTCTGCATAAAACTGATTGCCGCCATCAAAATCAACTTCTGAGTCGTTATTTTGAGCGTATGCCAGCGCCGACCAAGCGATGGATCAGCCCTCCATCACGTTTAGCAGAATTGATATAAATCAAAGTAGGTAGCATTAGAAATCATTCATCCCCCAAATGGGTGATGAGCTTTAAATCACTGCTTTCTAAGCTAATTGTGACTCAATGAAGTGCGCGATTGCTAGGGAGGCAACATGAGAGTGAACAAGGTAGCCCTGGCGCTGGGATTAACTGGCGCCCTGTTGCTGGTCGGGTGTGATAGTGGCGGCGATAGTCCCTCTTCCACCGGCTCGACTACGGCAACACCATACTCTGTCAAAGCGATTGATGGTTACTTGCGTAACGCCAAGGTATGGCTCGATATTAACCGAGACTTTTTGCACGATGAAGATAGTGAACCGAGCGCGATCACCGGTGAGGGAGGGGTGGCGCTGCTTGACGTTTCTGCAGTTCCGGATTACCAAAACTACCAGATAGTGGTGCACGCCATTGCTGGCGAAACCATTGATGAAGACACCATAGATAGCGCCAACCCGAGTGGACAAGTGATGCAAGGCAGTATGGTACTCTCGGCGCCTGCCGGCGAAGCCAACGTCACTCCGCTGTCATCTATGGTCAATCTGCTGATGAATAAGAACCCCAATGCTTTGTCTGATCCGGCTCAAACTGAACAGCTTAAACAGCAAGCCGCGATAGAGGCCGCGAACCTACTTGGTTTAGACCCTGACACTCTGTTTGATGATTACCTAGATCCAGCTACTCGCAGCCCTAAATCAACATTTGCGGCGCAAAACCTTGTTAAATCGCAACAGGTATTGCCCGCTACCCCTGAGCAGATGGTCAATCTAGTGCAAGATGTACAAAATGCCGGAGCTAACGCCAGCCAGAGTGTGCCCCAGTTGATGGTTGCTGAAGCGGTCAGCGATAAAATCAAACAAGTGCTGGATAAAACCGCTGAGGATCAGTTGGCCAATACCCCAGCGCCGGTTACGCCACCAAGTGACCAAAACTCGAGTTTAGATAGTGATGGCGATGGCGTGCCGGATACGCTCGATGCCTTTCCTAAAGAAGGTGATGAATGGTTAGACAGCGATGATGATGGCGTGGGTAACAATAAAGACGCGTTCGCCTTTGACCCCAGTGAAACCAACGATTTCGATAGTGATGGCGTCGGTGATAATGCGGACCCTGATGGTGATAATGACGGCTACCTAAATGATAACGACAGTGAGGATTTCAATCCCAATATTGCCGGTGACCACGACGGTGATGGTGTCGATAGTATTCTAGACCTATTCCCCGATGACATTACAGAGTGGGCAGACAACGATGGCGACCAAGTTGGTGATAATGCTGACCCATTCGACGACGATCCCACCGAATGGGCAGATACAGATAACGATAACGTCGGCGACAACAGTGATGCCTATCCGGATGACAGCACTAAGTCTGTCGCTGATAGCTATCAAACCAATGATGTTCGCCGCGCCGTGCTCAACATCAATCACCGCCAGCCAATGCTGCTCAATATTGCCGCTAGCAAAAGGGTAGAGCAGCTCAATGATGGCTCAGTGCGCACGACGCTCACTTACCTTTATACCGATGAAGACAATGATATTTATGGTGAAACTGAGAGTCGCGAGTTAGCTTTAGCAGGTAACTTTACCCGGGTGCATGAGTTTAGTTTTGATTTTAACCTCGATGGTAACGCGCAGTTTAACGGGCAATTGCTCGATATCGGTAGCCGTAGCCCAAATGGTGACAGCGAAACGTTCTGGCGCTATGTCGATGAGAGCGATGCCAGCCCTGAAGGAGGGGTTAATGGGGATATGTCACGCCAAAATGATAACCTCGACTTCAGCGCAAGGCAGCATCCTAGCGATTTAACCGCTATCGATACCATTCAGCACTTTACGGTTGATATTGCCGATAGCGACAATCAGCAAGTGGTGACGACCACTATGAAGCAGTATGTGGTGCAAGGGTTCGACGTCGATAACGGTTTAGATCAGCCACAAGACTATATCAGTCACAACCGTACTGTGTTGCAAGACCTCATCGCGATGGAGGTTGAAGATAAGCAAGACTGGCAGGCCGATGGCAGCATCAATACGGTGTTAAGCCTGACGAACAATCAAGATGGTAGCTACCAGTACGGGCTTGCGCGTCCGGTTTGGGCTAATCCGCAAGATGGCATCCATGAGGAGTACGCCGACTTTAACTACACCGCAGGCAATTGGGACAACTTAACCAATTATTGGTATGACTACACCGTCTTGACCCGAGCGGATGGCAGTCAGCAGCAGTTTGGCCAACGATTTGTGCTTGCCGATGACAACACCAAGCTCGTCGATGTTCAGTCGCCACAGGGCTACCGCTTCCATTGGTGGCAGATGGACGCGCGTGATGTCTCGAATAATGAGCGCAATGAGTATGTGACTTGGGCGCATCTTGCCCTTGATGGCTATGACTTTACCGCAGCCAGTGACAATATAGGCCAAGCGTATCGGATCTACAGCCGTCAACAGGATGATATTTGGACCACGGTCTCATTTGATGAGTGGGGCAGCACCGATGTTGCCAACCTTGCCGACCGAATCGAAGCAGCGCGCTCTGGCGGTACTTGGATGTACCACATTGATGGGTCAATTATCCCCGGTCTCGATCGTTATGCGGCCTCATTGCCCAACGAGACTTTCCAATATCTTGCCGATGGTTCGCCACGCCAATGGTACGCGGTGACTCAAGATCCACGCTTAACCGACGGTACGCCAACGGTGGTTCCTCTTACCTTAACCAAAGATGGTGTGTTGCCTGACAGTTATGTGGTTAGCAATGGTCCAGACCTCATTCTCACTGCGCCAATTGACAGTAATAACATCGAGCCTAAAGCGAGTGCTTACTACCGTCAACGTATCGACATGTATGGTTTAGATATGGATCCGCAGCGCTTTAGTTGGACCACCAATCTTGGTCAATTGTTTACCGACCAACAGGTGGCAGAGCAGCGTTTGCATCAAGTACTCAATCCGACTTATCGTCTCTGCTCTGAGCAAGATCTATTGCGCCAAGGTGACGTCGATGAGTATGACGACTACCTTGCAGCGGCTTATCGCTGTGGCTATATAGGCATCGATAGCAGCTACTTAGAAGGGCTCACACTGCACTATCGTGAGAGCGATAGCTTCTGGTTAAGCTATCAGTTCCTTGCCAATGGAACTGGCGACTATTACGAATCAGATGGATACAGAGATTCCTTTAGTTGGACGATAGATAGCAACGGCATCGTATCGATCAACAACGGTGGTGACCACGAGTATTTCGCCTACATCGCTCAGCAAGGCGGAAAGTTCAGCTTACTTGGCTTCTTTAGATGGCAAGACAACGGTGTCCAATATAGCGAAATCAGTGGCATGGAGCTGACCACTTACGCACCGAATGTGTTGATGGCAAGTAGCTGCGACTTGGCGAACACCCCTTGGGATGATGCCAACGACAAGCCTGAATCTTATGCCACCATCCAAGGTTATCAGGACGCTTTAGCGAGTTGTTACCAACAGATGGGCGATGGTAGCAAGCTCACCGCCGACTTGATGGCCGGTATCAACCCCAATGTGCGCGGCAACTGGTTAATTGGCCACTACGCTGACGTTAATGGCGTGCAGACCTTTGTTGAAGAGGAAAAAGTCTACTTTAAACCCAACGGTGAGGGTGCATTTGTTGACGCGGAGGACGGCGAGTTTGGTTTTACTTGGTATGCCGTGGATGGACGACTCACCATAGACGTGACTCACCCAGAGTATACCGGTTCGTATGAGCTGAACGAGCTGATTAACTCTGGCAGCAGCGATCTCTCATTCAAAACGTTCTGGCACGATACCACTTGGTCTGATGTCAGCCCCGAACAAGGAGAAATCCTCGACCAAATCTATCGATTTGATGGTTATCGGTAGAGGCTAATAAGAGAGACGGCTACCACCGTCTCTCTTATTTTGTGAGCGATTAAATTAGGGTATTAAATCGCTCAAGTAAAAAGTCGATAAATAGGCGCAGTCGCTTAGGCTGATACTGACGGCTCAGGTAGATCACATTCAGGTCAGATCCTGCAGAAGAGGTTGATGCGTTGAAGTTCTTCATATAGCTATTTAACACCGTTACTAAACGCTGCTGTTTGATGTCTTCTTGCACATCGAGCATCGATTTCAACGCTATCCCCGCCCCAGCTAACGCCCATTGGCGAATCACCTCGCCATCATCAGAAAACCGCTTCGGTACGACAGTAACAACGTTGTGCTGCTTTTCGTCTTGAAAGTGCCATGTTTTCAGCTCTTCATTGCTGCGAACCATGGCTAAACAATCGTGCTGCGCTAAATCTTGCGGCGTGATCGGTGTGCCTTTCTTTGCCAAATACTCAGGAGAAGCGCAAAGCACTCGGCGACTGGATGCCAGTTTACGAGAAATAAGGTTGCTATCGGCCAGTTCCCCATATCGGATAACGATGTCCAAACCGGACTCAGCTAAGTTGGATAAGTTATCATTCAAATATAGATAAGGGATCACATCGGGATAGCGCTGACTAAATTCCGACACTATTGGTGAAATGTATTGCTTACCAATATCACGCGGGGCCGAGATTTTAAGTGTCCCGCGCACGTCTTTGGTGCCAGTTTGGATTAAGTTCTCCGTTTCTTTGACGCTGTCGATAATTTCCAGACATGCCTGATGGTAGAGAGTACCAGAGTCCGTCAACGAGATATGCCTTGTACTACGATTAAGTAGTTTCACTCCATAACGGTGTTCCAGCGACTGCAATCTCGCCGTTACCGTGGCAGGTGATAAGCCGAGCTCTCTACCAGCCGCCGCCAACCCTTGGTTCTTCACTATGCTGACAAACAGAGTCATGTCTGCAAACTTGTCCACATTCCCTCCTAAAAACTTATTATTCAACTCAGTCAAATAATCAATTTAAATAATAACCAATTATCAATTTTCATCCACTTAATATACTTGAGCCCATCAAATACGACTGGATATAAAATCATGAGCAAACTATTTGAACCAGCACAGCTAAAACAACTGGGTCTACAAAACCGCGTCGTCATGGCACCAATGACCCGAGCGCGCACCAGCCAACCGGGCAACATTCCAAACCAAATGATGGCGACTTACTACAAGCAGCGTGCAACCGCAGGCTTAATCATCTCTGAAGCGACCCAGATTTCAGACGATTCGCAAGGTTACTCGTTCACACCAGGCGTCTACACCGATGAGCAGGTGTCAGGCTGGAAAACCGTCACCCAAGCAGCCAAAGAGCAAGGCGCTGTGATGTTTTGTCAGCTATGGCATGTTGGCCGTGTATCACACCCGACATTCCAAAAAGGCGAACAGCCTATTGCCCCATCAGCACTAAAACCCGTAGAAACCCAAGTGTGGATTGCCGACGAGCAAGGCAACGGCAACATGGTCGATTGTGTAGAGCCACGAGCGATGACTCAAGCCGATATTGACCGTGTGGTAAGTGATTTTGCCCATGCAGCGAAACGTGCGATTGAAGCAGGCTTCGATGGCGTCGAAATCCACGGCGGTAATGGTTACCTGATCGACCAGTTCCTACGTACCAATTCAAACCACAGAACCGACAACTACGGCGGTACTCGCGAAAACCGACTTCGCTTTTTATTAGAAGTGGTCGATGCGGTGAGCGAAGCCATTGGTGCCAACAAAGTAGGAGTACGACTCGCGCCATTCATCACTTTCAAGGACATGAACTGCCCAGACATTGTGCCAACCATTCTCGATGCATCGAAACAACTTCAAGCTCGTGGTATTGCGTACTTACACCTGTCTGAAGCGGATTGGGACGACGCACCAGTGATTCCAGAAAGCTTCCGCATCGAACTGCGCGAATACTTCACCAACACAATTATCGTTGCTGGCAGTTACACCCAAGAGCGTGCTGACGAGGTAATTGAGAAAGGGTATGCCGACTTAGTGGCGTTTGGACGTCCGTTTGTTTCTAACCCAGACTTAGTGGCGCGCTTCCAGCGCCAACAACCTCTGGCTGAACTGGATGGCTCCACACTCTTTGGTGGCAATGAACGTGGGTACACCGATTACCCTCAGTATGCAGAATAATCTCAATCTGGGTGGGCCGTCAGTGCGGATCTGCGTTTAGTCTCTAGGTGGAGAAAGGAGCAGCCGCAGTCGTTGTGGCCAGGTTAGCCCTTTGGCTCGGAGGTCAAACAACAAGCGCTGCCACTCGCTAAAGGTGACCACCAATGGGTTGAAGCTGTTGACTGGCTTGGTGACACCATAGCGCACCGGCTCGTCCTCGGGCTCAAAAGTGGCAAACAGTTTGTCCCAAATGATCAACACGCCAGCGTAGTTCTTATCGATATACTGTGGGTTACGCCCATGGTGGACGCGATGGTGAGAAGGCGTGTTGAACACCCATTCCAGCCAGCCAAGTGAGCGAATCCATTGAGTATGCACAAAGAACTGCAGGCCGAGATTTAACAGCACAGCGAACACCACCCATTTGGGCTCAAATCCTAAGATCACTAGCGGTACCCAAAATAGCCACATGCCTGCGATGGGGTACATTAAGCTTTGGCGAAATGCAGTGCTGAAGTTCATACGTTCAGAGCTATGGTGGGTCACGTGGGCGGCCCACATCCAGCGTACTCTGTGGCTGGCACGGTGGAACCAGTAATAGCAAAAATCTTGCAGCACCAGGAGCAGCAAGAAACTGCCAATTGACATCTCAATCTCGAACCAGCGCCACCCGAACAGCCATAAATAGAGTTGCACAACTAATAACCCCGTGACTAAATCGGCCAACTGGTGCATGCCAGCTAAAGTGAAATTGCACATCACTTCTGGCCAGTAATATGTCGAGTTAGCTGGCAGCCGGCCGCTTCTTTGGCCAAGCCAGTACTCAGCGAGCATCAGCGCGATGAAAAGTGGTGCGAGTAGCATAAGCAGCCACTCCGGGTGGTCGATGATGTTGGTGATAGTCATGATTGCGTCACTCGCGAAAACGTCACCACTTAGCAAAGTGGTCTTCAGTTAAACCAATGATCTGATCAAGTCGATGAACTGTGCCATCACTGCCGATGATTTCGCCGCTAAAGTTGCCAATGAACTGACGGAAGTTGCTTTTCAGTACCCCTAAGTTGAGCTTCTCACTGCGCAGATTCAGCGGCTCAAAAGTGAGGTTAATCCGACCATCTTGACTGGTGATTTTCCAAGGAAACTCAAGGTCATCGCGCTTGAAGTGAAACTGCACCGCGCCGAGCAAGTCCCTTTGGCCATCGACCCATAAGGTGTTCTCACTGCCTCCGGTTTCGTTGACACCTGCTGCTAGATTCAGCCCCAGCGAAACCTCACCGCAGGCGGCACTGATACTGGCCCAGCGCCAACTGGTTTCGCGGCGCATGTAGCCAGCGGAGAAGTCGTAGCCTGCCAAAGCATTGCTGAGATCCACTTGGTAGCCATTTACCTGCAAAGTACCGTTCACCTTAAGCGCATTGTGCTTTTGAGTGTATGTCCAACCTGAGTAACCAGTGGGTGTACACAGCGCGAGCGGTAGGCTGTTATTGGCTGGAGTGAGGCGCAGTTCGCATACTAACGACTGGCAATTTACACAAATGCGCCACTGGCCTTGGTGAAACTCAAACTTCAGTGCGCCACCGGCTATGGAGCTCTGCCCCTGATAGCTAGACGTGGACATCTGGCTTGAAAATCCCAGCGGTCTTAGCCAACTGTTCTCGATCAGGCGGTTATGGTCTCGGTCATAGAGATAACAAAACCCCGTCGTGAGGTAGCGAATGTCGGCGAGGGCAATACCAATCACATAGCGCTCCGTAAACACGCTGACGAACTGAAACTGCTTGAAGTGAAAATGCTTGGCAAGGCGACTCGCCTTGTTATCCATCTCGTTCCGATAGTCAAAGTGTTCGCTGCCGAGCGTCATCGGTATGGCGTCAAAGCAGCCAAATGTTGGCGCTCCTTGAGCATCAATTAAGCGTTCGAACGGAAGTGGATCAGGCATAGTAAAATTTACATTTGATTAACACTGTCATCAGTGTGCGCAAAAAGGCATACTTGTATCAGGTTATTTCCGGCCAGTTTAGTGCGAAGTGTCACCTAACAGCGACACAGAGATTAGTGAGGTAAGAATGACAATCATTAGCCACTATTTACCCACCGATCACCGTCACCAGCTCGGGACGATGGATGTCGCTTTGCTACTCCAAGTTGCCAACCAGCACGGTATCGACACCACTCAACTGCTCACAACGATGCCATATTCGCTGGCACAGCTGGCGTCTGGCCAAGTGCAGATGACCTATGCCGACAAATTGGTGCTGTTTCGCGCGGTTAACCAAGTGTTTCAGGGGCAAGGGCTGGGGTTGTTGTGCGGCGCGCAGGCCAGATTGAGTCACTTTGGAATATTAGGCTATGCGGTGCTGAGCAGTGCCACGATTGAACAGGCGCTGCGCACCGGATTGAAATACCTTAATCTCAATGGCCCGCTGTTTTCGGTGACCTTGATTGAGCAACAAGGACGGGCATCGATCGTGATGGAGAATGTGCTCGATATCGGTGAGTTATTGCCTTTTTGCAGCGAGTACTTTCTCAGCGCGCTGCTGGCGCTATTTGACGAGCTAACCGGTAAGCCTTTATCGGATGCACGGCTTACTTTTCCTTATGCTGCGCCATATTACGTGGCCGACTATCAGCGTCGTTTTGGTGGCAATCTAGAGTTTGACCACACCCATTTATCACTCTCGTTTGACGCTCAGCAACTGGCATTACCGGTCAAAACTCACAACGTTAACCAACTTAAGCAGTATCTGCACTCCTGCGCTGCGGTGTGTGAAACCTTAGCTTCACCGCATCGTTTACCCAATCAAATCAAGGCAATGTTGTATCAATCTAGCGGTCAGTTTCCGAGTTTGTCGAACATGGCAGCGCAATATGGCTGCTCTGAGAGGACGCTGCGTCGACGCTTAACCGAACACAACACCTGTTATCAAACATTACTCAGCGAAGCGCGGGTCGATTTAGCGAAAGAGTATTTGCTGGGCACTCAGCTGACGGTCGAGGAGATCGGTTTTCGCCTTGGTTATAGTGATGCTGCTAACTTTAGGCGCGGTTTCAAACGTTTAACCGGGCAAACGCCGCAGCAGTTTCGTGGAGAGAAGTTAAAAAAGTACCAAACAGCATAAATATCTGGTCATTCTTGCTGGTTAAAATCGCTTATAGCGTCGTTATAGATTTTGTAGTTAGGTCCACAAGCTAGCTGCAATCTATGCCTTGCTCTAAGCAATTTTTCCTGCGCAATTATCTGATCATCCATTTATCCTGTTTGGTATGAAGCCAACTCTTACAGGTTACTCGCTGTCGCGATGAGCTGCCCAGGCATACATTAGCTCAAGGGCGATGGTGGCACCGGCCAGCGCAGTGACATCACTGTGGTCATAAGGTGGTGATACTTCGACCACATCCATACCAATGATGTTGATACCGGCTAAACCACGAATGATCTTCAGTACCTTGTCCGAGTTAAGGCCACCGCATACTGGGGTACCGGTACCCGGTGCAAATGCAGGGTCGAGACAGTCGATATCAAATGTGACATACACTGGCTTGTCACTAACGATGTCGCGAATTTGCATCACGATTTCCTCTGGTGATAGGTCGTTAGCCTGCATCGCGTTAATCACATTAAAGCCATGATCCTGCAGCTTATATTCAGTACGAATACCGATTTGTACCGAATGCTTAGGCGAAATTAAGCCTTCATTCGGCGCATGGTAGAACATGGTCCCATGGTCGTAACTGCTGCCGTTCGCGTATGTGTCGGTATGGGCATCAAAGTGTACTAGGGCCATTTCACCATAGTGCTTGGCATATCCACGCAAAATTGGCAGGGTAATAAAATGGTCCCCGCCAAGGGCTAACATGGTTTTACCACTTTTAAGGATTTCACTGGTTGCCGCTTCGAGGCGGTAAGTAAAGTCTTCGGCGTCACCACAATCAAACACGAGATCGCCCGCATCAATCACCTTAACGCGATCAAACAAGTTAAAGTCCCAAGGGAACTTCTTTCCTTCCCATGCCAAGTTGACCGAGGCACGGCGGATGGCATCTGGCCCCATTCGAGCGCCAGACCGACCTGAAGTCGCCATGTCCAACGGGACACCCAACACCACTAAGTCGGCGTCGGCTGAAACCGGATTGCGCAGATAAGGTCTACGCAAGAAGCTCATTGAGTTGGAGTAGAGCGAATAATCAGTTTTAGTAAACAAATCATTCATTTAAAAATCCTCTAAGTAGGTGTAACCGCTTAGGCCACCCTCTAATTCTGCTAAAATCGACGCTTGTTCGTCGGCGTTGACGCGCTCTGTAACCAGCTCGCGGTAATGGAGGCGAATCTTGTCTACGTCAATGTGTACGTAGCGCATCATGTCCTCGACGCTGTCGCCTTCGTCAATCCGTTCGATCTGGGCTTCACCTTGTTCATCTACTGTGACCACCGCGCTATGGGTGTCACCAAACAAGTTGTGCATATCACCCAAAATCTCTTGGTAGGCCCCCACAAGGAAGAAGCCCATCAAGTACTCTTGATCTTTGGTCCAAGCGGGTACCGGCAATGTGGTTTCGATCCCTTGACCTTCTACATATTGTTCAATCGCCCCATCGGAGTCGCAAGTGATGTCGAGCATCACCGCGCGGCGATCTTCAACGTTCTCCAGTCCAGACAAAGGCAAGACTGGGAACACTTGATCGATCCCCCAAGCATCAGGAAGCGACTGAAACAGCGAAAAGTTAACGAAGAACTTGTCCGCTAGGCGCTCGCTTAACTGATCCAAAATAGGACGGTGGAAGCGGTTTTTGTTGCTCATTTGGCGGCTGAGCTCAAAGTAAATACGCAGTGACAGTTGTTCTGCCCAGGCACGCTGCTGGAGGTTCATCACGCCAGTAGCAAATTGACTGTGCACTTCTGCCAAATCACTTTGTGTATCGTTATAAATTTCAATCAGTGCCCGGGCATTGCTGCCGGTTTGTAAGTTTTGCCAACTGCTCCACATATTGTGCAGCAGGGTTGGTTCGTCGCTGCTTGGCGCGCTTACCTCTTCTGGATGATACGCCTCTGTTCCAATCACGTTTGTGATCAGCACCGCGTGGTGTGCGGTCAAAGAGCGGCCCGATTCAGAGATAATCACGGGCACTGGCTGAGCGTACTGCTCACAGACGTCGCCGACAGTCGTGACGATATTGCGAGCGTACTCGATCAAGCCGTAGTTCATCGAGTTAGACGACTGGCTGCGGGTGCCGTCGTAATCGACGGCCAAACCGCCACCGATATCAAAAAACTCAATCCCAGCGCCCATCGCACGCAGTTCACAGTAGAAACGCGCCGATTCATTCACACCGTTACGAATGTCGCGGATGTTGGCCATTTGCGAGCCGAGGTGGAAATGCACCAGTTGCAGCGCATCGAGCTGATCTTCTTGCATTAAACGTTCGATCACCGTCAATACTTGAGACGCGGCCAAGCCGAATTTCGACTTCTCACCACCGCTCGATTGCCATTTACCTGCACCTTGAGAGGCAAGGCGGATACGCACACCTAAACGGGGCTTCACACCTAGGCTTTTGGCTTCGTTAAGCACGAGATCAAGCTCTGATAACTTCTCTAGTACGATAAATACCTTGTGCCCCAGTTTTTCACCGATAAGCGCGAGGCGGATATACTCTCTGTCTTTGTAGCCATTGCACACAATCACCGAGCTCGCTTTTTGCGCAAGCGCCAGCACCGCCAAAAGTTCAGGCTTACTGCCGGCTTCTAAACCGAGCTGTTTGGTCTCCAATTGAGCCTGGCTCTCTAGAATTTCATCCACCACCTCTTTCTGCTGGTTAACCTTAATTGGGTAAACCAACAGATAGTTGTTTTGGTACTGATATTCATCAATCGCTTGGTTGAACGCCTCGCAGATACCGTGCACACGTTGGTGCAAGATTTGCGGGAATCGAACCAACACTGGCAGGCTGAGTTGCTGCTGCTCAAGTTTGGCTACGATATTGCTCAGTGGAACTTGAAACGCGTTATCGCTGCGAGGAGAGACATACACCTCACCTTGGTTGTCGATACCATAGAAGCCTTGGCTCCAGTAATCTACGTTGTAATCAGCGCGAACACGGTCAAGTTTGGAATTGTTTTCCACATCAAATCTCACAAAGACAGAGAAAAAAGTCATGGCTAGAGTTGCCTCAAAGCCACACCAGTCGCGATGTCCAATGGGGGATAGACCATCGCAACGAGCGCATTAACGGACAAAACATCCCCTGTGTCTAACAAAAAGGATTTGTCGTGTCGATTGCTCAACAAGCAGTGTAGTCAGAGTCTAGCTGAACCCTATAATCAGCGCTTTTCAATAGTGAGACTTGGCTTTATTTGCCTGTGGTGAACCGTTAAACTGAAGCGATTGAGATAACGGATGGAATTCCCATGGCAAAACTGACCCTTCAAGAACAAATGCTGAAAGCCGGCTTGGTAAACGAGAAAAAATTGAAAAAAGCCAAAAAAGGCTCGAAGAAATCACGAGTGCAGTCGCGTGAAGTCAAAGCGGCGGTTGAAGAAAATAAACGTTTGCAGCAAGAGCGCGATAAAGCGCTGAGCAATGAGCAGAAAGAGCAGCGACTGAGCAAAGAGATCCAGGCTCAGATTAAGCAACTGGTTGAGATGAATAAGCTGGATCAGAAAGACGGAGACATCAAGTACAACTTTACTGATGGTACCCTAGTAAAATCGATTTACGTTGAGCCGTTGGTTCGAGATCAGCTTGCCAAAGGCATCCTATCGATAGCGCGTCATGATGAAGCGTATGTGGTGATCCCAAGCAGTGTGGCGAAGAAAATTGCACTGCGTGATGAGAGTGTCTTGATCGAGCAAAACGCGCCAGCGGAAGAGTTGGCGGACGAGGATGATCCGTATGCCGACTTTGTCGTGCCCGATGATTTAATGTGGTAATGCCAGCCTAATGTTAACTTGGCGAGTTTAATACCACGTTAAATTCGCCTATCATTTGCCCATCTTGCTGAAAAATGGTGCCTTTTTGGCGTTGTTCACAATAGTCGAGTGACAGTGGATTGTTGCCGACGTCACCTTTCACTCGAATCTGCCTTAACAGACTGTCGCTATTGAGCTGATGTAGCGCTGCTTGCCAAATTCTGTTGTTAATAAACAGATGAAAATAGATCGTCATAGATCTCCTTTATTTTTGTTGAATGTGTTTGTTGCGAGCATTTTGAAACCAAAAACGCTTGCGACCGCTAGAACGAGCCATAGTGTGCCTTAATAGAAAATTGAGTATGGGTAATACCAAACCGGATACATAGTGATCAGATCATTGCGCACGAGTAATCACTCACAACAAAGTAGAGATTGTCGATAATTAAGTGGATTTAACGAAATTATCGCGCAGCTATCTGCGATGCTAATTAGCATCAATGACCAGATATATTCTGATTGGTAGAAAACGAAACGAGTTGATTTGTCTTAGGAAAACTAGATAGTCGATTGCACAGAGAGGAGTGGTGCGAGGGTATGTTAGATTCGAAAGAGAAGGAATTCGTTATTGCAGTACTAAGAGTTGGTGCAAGCCAAAGGCCTGCACCAATCGGAATTATAGAGCTACTACGTTTGCAGCTTGTGGGCCTTTTTGGCCTTGCTCAACTTCGAAAGAAACCTGTTGGCCTTCTTTCAGAGTTTTGAAACCTTCAGAAGCGATAGCACGGAAGTGAACGAATACGTCAGCACCGCCGTTTTCTTGAGAAATGAAGCCGAAACCTTTCTCTTCGTTAAACCATTTTACAGTACCAGTAGTTTTGTTAGACATAATGTGTCCCTTATATAAATTGAATTAATCTTCTTAAATTGCGCTGAAAATTTGAACTATTTAATGTAACGGTGAAGCTAAGGGAAACACTGAGGATAACAACGGTAACGCGGTAATTCTGAGGATTTACTTTTGACTTTCGGTTTCACTAATAACTCTGTATTGCAGAGCAGACTAGATAGTACCTGATAACTGTGCGTTGTAAAGAGATATTTTCTATTAACTGAGTGGAATAAGAAAATAAAAGTAAAAAAGGCTCTCGAATGAGAGCCTTAGCGTTATAACTTTTTGAAAATAATTGAGGTGTTGATTCCGTCAAAGGCGCTGACGGTACAAAACACGTATAACTTGAGTCACTGGTTTACCACTGAGGCGTATCGGTACATGTACGGCAAAGCCAACCCTCTAGAGTTTGATACGGCGCAAGGGTTGAAGTTGGCGAAAACGGACTTTGTTGTACATACTTTCTATATAAGACGAAGGAAGGTGGCGTATGAAAAACGAACTTGATCCCGGCAAAATTCTGCAAGCTTATGAAACGGTGATGGCCAATGGTACTCCGACCGAGCATGGAAAAATCTATGAAGGTATCGAAGCCTTTTCGGATTACGATGGCTACAACGTCTACATGCGTGGCAATGGCGTAGAGCTCAAGGTAGGCTTCCACAATACCTACCACTTAGACTACGACCAAGAGCACCTTCGAGATAGCTTTTTGAAAAAGGTGGCCATGCTCACTAAATAGCCGCAACATCACCAGCCCCCAAACATCTCGGTGTTGGGGGCTTTTCTGTGACTAAACCCTAATGACTCACCGCCGCTGCTCTTAGCCTATGCTGGCGCAGAGTGAGTACAATTTGTGGCATCAACGACATCACAATCATGCCGAACATCAGACTGTATTGGAAAGGCGTAAACGACTCGCCAAGTAATATCATCCCACAGACGATGCCAGCTATCGGGTTAGCGATGCCACCGAAGGTGAAGTCGACCACAGACATCCGCTGCAGCAGCCACACATACATGCCATAGCCAAACGCAGTGTTTAGCCCTACCACCCAAACTAAACCATAGATGTTGGTCAACGTCATCTGCTCAAAAACGGCGGCATACTTGCCAGGCTCCATTGTTGCTTGAACCCCCGCTGCGATAGATAAACACAGACCACCAACAATTAACTGCCAGGTTAACACCGTCCACCAGTGGATACGGTTGCCCAGCGACTTAGTGATTGAGCTGCCAACCACGATACACATGATCGCCCCGAACATGGCACCCAAGCCTAGCGGGTTCAAGCTGATGGAAGCGGGATCAAACAGCATCCAAGCCAGTGCAATCAAAGCAGCACCACTCAGGGTTTGGGTCAAACTTGGTCGATGTTTGTTGCCAAGCCAGTTGTACAGCATGGCAAACACAGGGACCGAGATCATTCCAACACCAGAAATGGCAGAAGGCAAGGTAAGGGCCATCACAAAAATCAAGCCAAAGAAGGTGGCGATGTTTATCAAGCCGAGGCTGAATAAGATCTGCCAATCGCCCTTGTTGGGTAAGCTAGGTTTAATCGCCAGTAGGATTAGACCCGCGGGTAAAGCGCGAAAAGCTCCTAGCAATAGAGGAGGCCAGTCCGCCAATGTGTATTGAGTCACCGCATACGTGGTGCCCCAAAAGAACGCAGGAATCATTGCTAAGAGGATATTCATAGGGATTTATCTTTACGTTAAGATATTTTGCTGGCAAATGTACGCGCAAAAATACTCTTTGTAAAGTATCTTTATGTTAAAGTAATTTTTCGATGGTCGATAATGGGAGACAAAAACCGATGGATGCAATCGACAAAGTGGTCGAGCAATGGGCAACAGAGAAACCAGACATAGACACGCAGCCGATGGCGATGATGGGGCGATTGATGCGCATTGCCAAATATATGGAGAGTGAGGTGGCCAAGCTTCACAAGCGTTACGATTTGAAGTTAGGCGAGTTCGATGTGCTGGCGACATTACGCCGCAGTGGTCAGCCCTATCGGCTCACGCCCTCAGCGTTAATAGACTCTATGATGCTAACCTCGGGCGCGATGACCAATCGCTTAGATAAGCTTGAAACGAAAGGCTTGATTGCACGCGAGCACAGCCAGGCGGATCGCCGCAGCGTCACAGTGCAGTTAACCGATCAAGGATTGACGGTGATTGATAAACTGATGCAAGAGCATGTGGCCGTACAAGCGAACTTGGTGGCGGGTATCGATGCCATTCAAAGAGATCAGCTCAATGGTTTGTTAAAATCCTGGCTGGCCCAATATGAGTGATCACTGAAGATAAACAGACCCTAATATGCAGCTAAATACTTTAATTGCCCGACAAATCGTTGAAAGAGCGACCAAAATCATCCAGTTTCCTGTCAACGTGATGGACGAGAACGGCCAGATTATCGGCTCGAGTGACCCCTCTCGTTTGCATCGCACCCACGAAGGAGCACTGCTGGCCATTCACGACAACCGCACCATTGAAATCAATCAAACCGTGGCCAGTACGCTTGCGGGCGTGAAAGAGGGGATCAACCTGCCGATTTTACATCAAGAGTGCGTTATCGGTGTGGTGGGTATCTCGGGCAAACCCGAACAGGTGAGACGTTATGGTGAGCTCGTCAAAATGACCGCAGAGCTGATCGTCGAGCAAGCTGATTTAATGGCGCAGATTCAGTGGAACAAGCGTCATCGTGAAGAATTGTTGCTACAACTGATCCAAGGTTCGACGCTCAATGAAACTCAGTTGCTCTCGATAGCAGAAAGACTGGATCTGGACTTGGCTCAACCAAGAATCGCGGCGACGGTCAAAGTGATCCCCAAGCAAGGGCAGCCGTTGACTCTAGAGCAGTTACAAAAGCTGGTTCATCTATTGGAGTACCCAGAGCGAGACAATATCGTAGGGATAGTGTCGGTGTCACAAAATGAAGTGGTGGTGTTAAAACCGGTCACTGTCGTCAATGGCACATGGAACAAAGCGGAAGAGAGAAAAAGGGCCAAACGGCTACTGAAACGCATCGCACAAGAAACAGACTTTACCATCAAAGTGGCGATGGGAGAGTACTTTCCGGGCCTGGCGGGTTTGTCGCGCTCTTATGAAACAGCGAAAGCGACGCTGGCGACCAACAGTGACAGCAAGCAAGCGGTGTTGTTTTATCAAGAACATAAGCTGTCAGTGTTGATCGATAGCCTTAAGCAAGATGAGTGGCGCAGAAATCAGATCAGTCACCCGGTCGAGTTGTTGCGCCAGCAAGACAGCAAAGGCGTATTAGTGAAAACCTTGAGCGAGTTTTTTGCTCAAGATTGCGATCTAGCTCAAACCTGTGCAGCGCTCCATATTCACCGCAATACTCTGCGCTATCGGTTAGAAAAAATAGAGCAGATATCAGGTTTAAAATTCAATAAGTTAGACCATAAAGTTCAACTCTATTTAGCCCTAAAATGTGTATGAGAATTTGTGGTTTTTTTGTACTAACGCACAAAAATATTGTATTTGAATGACTCATAATCTGTCATTTTGCATAAAGAATTTCATCGCGTCTATTCGTACTCTGCGGGCAGTTGATGAAATAGTCGGAAAACAAAAATGATAGAAGTCTCTACTCTTGGCGCGCTAACCGCACTGGTTGTCGCCATTGCTCTTATCCTGAAAAAAGTGCCGCCCGCTTACGGCATGATCATTGGTGCCTTGATCGGTGGTGTCATTGGCGGTGTCTCACTGACCGATACCGTTACCCTGATGATAGGGGGGGCGCAAGGTATTGTGACCGCCGTTTTGCGTATTCTTGCTGCTGGTGTGCTTGCTGGTGTCTTGATTGAATCTGGCGCGGCCACCTCGATTGCTGAAACCATTGTTAAAAAAGTGGGCGAAACTCGCGCACTATTGGCGTTGGCGATCGCGACAATGATTCTAACCGCCGTTGGCGTGTTTGTTGATGTGGCGGTGATTACCGTTTCTCCAATTGCTCTGGCGATTGCGCGCCGCGCTGATCTATCGAAAACCGCTATCTTGCTGGCGATGGTTGGCGGTGGCAAGGCGGGTAACGTGATGTCACCGAACCCGAACGCGATTGCTGCGGCCGATGCCTTTAATGTCCCACTAACGTCAGTGATGGCGGCAGGGGTTATTCCTGGTCTGTGTGGTTTGGTGCTCGCCTATTTCATTGCCAAAAAGCTGGTGAATAAAGGCTCAAAAGTGGAAGCTTGCGAAGTGGTTGAAGTCGACCATTCCCGTTTGCCTGCCTTTCATGCTGCGATAGTCGCACCTCTAGTGGCCATTGCTCTGCTTTCTCTGCGCCCAATTGCTGGAATTAACGTCGACCCGCTGATCGCCCTGCCTTTGGGTGGTTTGTTAGGCGCTGTGGTGATGGGCCGTTTTGCCGATACCAACCATTTTGCTGTAGCGGGCTTAAGCCGCATGGCGCCAGTCGCTGTGATGTTACTTGGTACCGGTACGCTGGCGGGCATTATTGCTAACTCGGGTCTAAAAGATGGATTGATTGATGGATTAACTGCGTCAGGCTTGCCGTCGTTCCTATTGGCACCTATCTCGGGCGCGATGATGGCTCTAGCGACGGCTTCGACAACCGCGGGTACTGCGGTAGCAGCCAGTGTGTTTAGCAGCACTATTTTAGAGTTGGGTGTTCCTGCTCTAGCAGGCGCAGCAATGATTCACTCTGGCGCAACTGTGCTTGACCACATGCCTCACGGTAGTTTCTTCCATGCGACGGGTGGCGCGGTGCATATGGATATTCGTGAGCGACTTAAGCTCATTCCTTACGAGTCAGCCGTCGGTCTGATGATCGCTTTTGTCTCAACCATGATGTTCGGTGTGTTTGGTTTATTTGTTTAAGGGCTCAAGATGAAAATTGTTATTGCTCCAGATTCGTACAAAGAAAGTTTAACGGCGATGGAAGTCGCCACCGCGATCGAAAGTGGTTTTAAGCAAGTACTGCCCCACGCCGAGTATGTGAAATTGCCGATGGCGGATGGTGGTGAAGGCACAGTGCAATCGCTGGTCGACGCAACGGATGGTCATATTGTCAGTGCTGAGGTCACCGGGCCGCTTGGACAAAAGGTTGAAGGCTTCTATGGTGTGTTAGGTGATGGCTCAACCGCAGTGATTGAAATGGCGGCGGCGTCTGGTTTGCATCTGGTTGAGCCTGAAAAACGCAACCCAATGCTCACCACCACATATGGAACCGGTGAGCTGATTAAAGCGGCGTTAGATGCGGGTGCACAACACATCATCGTCGGTATCGGTGGCAGTGCGACCAACGATGGCGGCATGGGTATGGCTCAGGCGCTGGGCGCTCGCTTTATCGATAGTGAAGGCAACGAGCTTGCGTCCGGGGGCGGAGCACTGGCGCAGTTAGCCAGCATCGACTTGTCCGGCTTAGATGCCCGTTTAAGTGACGTTAAGCTCGAAGTGGCGTGTGATGTCGATAACCCACTGTGCGGCCCGAAAGGCGCCTCCCAAGTTTTTGGCCCGCAAAAAGGTGCGACACCAGAGATGGTTCTGCAACTTGACCAAAACTTGGCGCATTACGCCGCGGTAATTGCTCAAACCAATGGCAAAGATGTGATTGATGAAGCGGGAGCCGGCGCTGCTGGTGGATTAGGTGCTGCGCTGCTGGGTCTATTTGATGCCACGCTTCGCCCGGGAATTAGCATTGTCATGGACGCGGTGAATTTGTCTGAAGTGGTTCGAGATGCGGATTTAGTGATCACCGGAGAAGGCCGTATTGATAGTCAAACCATCCATGGAAAAACGCCGATTGGTGTTGCACGCACCGCCAAACAATACGATCTGCCAGTGATTGGTATCGCAGGCAGTATCGCGAAAGATGGCGCGGTTGTGCATGCGCATGGCATCGATGCGGTCTACAGTGTGGTGTTGGGGGCAACCGATTTGCCTACCGCGCTTAAAGAAGCGGCGTTTAATGTCGAGATGACATCACGTAATGTTGCAGCCGCGCTGGCGATGTCGATTTAATAATCCTATTTGTGTTGTATGAAAACGGTCGCCAATTGGCGACCGTTTTGAATTTACTTATTGGTTAGTCTTCTTCGACTAGGCTAGCATCTTCAGAATAATCTTCTAGGCTTGCATCGGGTTTGCTGCGACCATTTAGGGTATGGAAGCGTTTGCGTCCGCGTGCCAATTGAACATATTTGAGCCATACGCGCTCTAGTTTAGACTTGGCTTTACCCGGGTTAGATAACACTTTTACGAAATGTTTTTCTTCCGCGTTTTCAGGGATTAACTCGCCAGACTCTAGGCCGAGCATAGTGTCGCCATAAAGGGTTAGTATTTCTTCCTCTCCAAGCGTAAAATCACCGGACTTGGCGAACCCGCGCGGAAACTTAGTGTTGTCGTAAAAACGTTTTTTGCCATGACGAAATTGAGTGTCTGACATTTCGGTAGCCTCTATTATGCCTACGTGGTTGAACTAGATCGAAAGTTAGGCCTAAATTTAACAAAAGAGAAACAAAAAATTTTTATCCTCACTATCGAAGATATTTATTGAATTTAGATAACAGTTTCGTGAACTAAAGATTAAAAAAAACGAGCAACTTGCTACCTTTAAACGCTTGTTGGCAGAGGAAAAATAATGGACGTAAAAGTCTTCAGAACCTTTCTAGAATTGGCGCAGGTCAGACACTTTGGCAAAGCTGCCGAGAATCTTTACATTACCCAAGCGGCAGTGAGTGCGCGAATCAAGCAGCTAGAGAGCTACTTCGATACCCAACTGTTTATTCGTGATCGCAACAACATCAAATTGACTTCATCAGGTGAGCGGTTGATAAGCTACGCCGAGGTGATGGTCAGTACTTTGCAACAAGCCAAGATGGAGCTATCCCTAGAAAGTGGCAAGGGCCTACAGCTGACTTTAGGTGGCACCCCAAATGTTTGGGATGCCTACTTGCAAAACTGTCTCTCGTTAATCACCGACGAGTTTGACGGATACGGTTTTATTGCCGAGATCATGGGCCGAGAAGCGCTGACCCGCAATTTGCAGGAGCGTACCCTAGATATGGCGTTTGCCTTTGATCAGATTAAAGCGGATGAGTTGCACTGCAAAAAAGTGGCAGATGTGGTGCTGACCTTAGTTTCGACCGAAGCAGACAGTGTCGAGTCGGTGTTTGAGTCTAAGTATGTGCACGTTGACTGGGGAACAAAATTTGCGTCAGAGCACGCCGAGCGCCACCCAAAAATCCCCGCGCCTTATCTGCGCACCTCTAACGCACGTATTGCCCTAGATTTTATTCTCGAGAAAGGCGGCAGTGCCTATCTGCCAGACTCATTAGTTCAGCCGTTCCTCGCGGGCGGGCAACTGCACCAAGTGAGCGGGGTACAAGCTTGGTGTCGCCCTATTTATCTCAGCTATCGCAAAGCGAGCAGCTCGATTGAAGCGATTAAGCAAGTGGAAGAGATGGTGAAAACGATCGACCCAGTCACCGCCTTTAGTTTTCAGCAAATGGCGGATCTACCTGTCGACGAGTAACTTGCCATTTGTCACCAATACAAAAGCCCAGCACTGAGTGCTGGGCTTTTTACATTATGGGGATTATCCCGATTGGTATAAACCAGTGCTAAACCAGTTCGCTAAGTGCTTGAGTCGCTTGCTCACGAGCGGCTTCGGCTTGTTCTTCACCCATGTTTAGCGCTTCGGCATAGACAAACTCAACGTCAGTTAAGCCGATAAAGCCAAGCATGGTCGTCAAGTAGCTTTCGATTGAGTTGCGCGGCGAGTCTTTGTGCAAGCCACCACGGGTTGTCACTACAATCACTTTTTTGTTGTCGATGAGTCCAACGGGGCCGTTTTCGGTGTAGGAAAAAGTGACACCAGCTCGGGCAATCATATCGAACCAGTTTTTCAACTGAGTCGGTACCATAAAGTTGTACATTGGCGCACCAATCACGATTTGATCTGCTGCTTTGAGTTCGTCGATTAACTGATCAGACAGCGCCAAAACGGCTTGCTGCTGCTCTGTCAGATCATCACCACCGCGCAGTGCCGTTGCGACATCCATATCCAAAATAGGAAGTGGATTTTCTGCAAGATTACGTTCGATGATACCAGATTTGCCTTCTAGCACCTTGTCAATCAATTGTGTTGACTGAGAATGTGGGCCAAGGATGCTAGATTTAAGAACGAGAGTGTTTTTCATAATGCTGCCTCACTAGGAAGTTGGGCTATGTTAGAGCCGTTGTGTTTCAGTGGGGCCAGTATAAGTATGTGAGAGGGGCGAAAGAATGGGGGGATTTCGAGCGTAACCTTCAAATTTTTCGAATGAGTTGCTCCCGAAAAAGAAAACAGCCCCTAAGTGGGGCTGCTCTGATTAGTAACCTCTTGATGCTATAGGTTCATCAGACTTTCGATCGACTCCTCGATAGAGAGCTCGTGATAGCGACGTACCGCTTGACCGTCAAACGCCTCAATCAGAATTTTGTCGATATTGGCGGGGCCGTGCTGATCGATAATACCTAAGGTTTGTTCAACATCATCACATGTCATGGTGAGGTGATCTTTTAGCACAATAGTGCAAGAGTGCAGGTTCATAGCCAACTTCCTTATTATTAATTACTCTGCATAGCTAACTTTAGAACAAGGATCACACTTGGCAAATAGAATTTAGTTCCGAAAGTGGCTAGTAATTCACGTCGATAAGATTAGACTCACATAAGGTTTTGAACAATATTGGAAAATACCATGAGTAGCGCAATCACAAATTTGACGCAAAACGAGTGTCATACAGCACGAGTTGCCCGTGACAGTCGCTTTGATGGACAATTTTATGTTGCGGTCAAAACCACCGGGATATTTTGTCGACCGATTTGTCCGGCTAATTTGCCGAAAGAAGAGAATGTAGAGTACTTCCACGACAAAGCTCAAGCGCTGCAAGCGGGTTATCGACCTTGTTTGCGTTGTCGCCCAGACAGTACACCGAGTTCCTGGGCGTGGAAGGGCACCGAGGTAACGTTTCAACGTGCGATTCGCTTTATCGAACAAGGGGAGTTGCAGCGTTGCTCTTTAGCCGAGCTGTGCTTGCGTTTAGGCATATCGGACCGCTACTTGCGAAAACTGTTCAATCACTATTTGGGGATGTCGCCCAAACAATATGCGCTTTACTACCAACTCATGTTCGCTAAGCAACTGCTGCACAGTAGCCAGTTGTCGATAACGGATATCGCGCTAGCCAGCGGTTTTAACAGCGTTCGTCGTTTCAATGATGCGTTTCACAAGGTGATGAAGATGTCGCCATCGCAGTTGAGGAAGGGCGAGCAAAAGCAAGTACATACTAACTGCCTTGACTTGGCTTATCGGGGACCGCTCGATTGGCAGCACATGTTGGACTTCTATCGTTTACGTGCGATTGATGGCTTAGAAGTCGTGACCGAGCATGCGTATCAGCGCAGTGTCTCACTCAACGGACAGCGAGCTTGGTTTTCCATCACCCACCGCAAGCCTGGGATTATGCGTGTTGAGTTCCAACTGGAACAGGTCAGTCAACTGCGAGCTTTGGTTAACCAGCTCAGGCGAATGTTTGATTTAGATAGCGATGTGTTGAGTATTGAGCAGCACTTATCCAGTTTGGCCCCTGATTTGGTTAAGCGATCTGGTATTCGCATTCCCGGCGTTTGGAGCCCCTGGGAGGCAGGTGTTCGAGCCATCCTAGGCCAACAAGTGTCAATCAAAGCGGCGATTGGTCAGCTCAATTTGTTAGTAGCGACGTTACAGCCGAATGAGGTGACGCACTTTCCTACGCCAACCGATTTGGTCAACGCGGATCTCTCGTTTTTGCGCATGCCACAAAGTCGCAAACAGACACTTGCGCGCTTTGCCAGCTATGTAGCTCAGTATCCGCAACACGACCCTAGCGAGTGGCTGAAACTCAAGGGGATTGGCCCTTGGACTGTCAACTATGCCAAGTTGAGAGGCCAAAGTGATCCGAACTGTTTTTTAGAAGGGGATTTGGTGGTGAAAAAAGCGTTGCAAACCTTTAACCAACTCAACCCTAAATCAGTTGCTCCGTGGGGCAGCTACGCCACATTTCATTGTTGGAGTCATGCATGAATTATTACTGTTACTGCCCTTCGCCGCTTGGGGATATCACGCTTCAGACTAATGAACGAGGCTTGTTGGGAGTTTGGTTTGAGATTCAAACAACGCAACCTAAGACGCTGGGCGACTATGCACCACAACACCCGATTCTGAGTCAGGCGGTACGAGAGTTGCAAGAATACTTTACAGGCCAACGTCGGGTCTTTACCCTACCGTTAGCTGCCGTGGGAACGCCATTTCAACAGCAAGTTTGGCAAGCTCTGACGCAAATCCCCTTTGGCCAAACTTGGAGTTACCAACAGATCGCCGATGCGATTGGTAAGCCAAAGGCGGTCAGAGCGGTAGGGATGGCCAATGGTAAGAACCCGATTTCTATCATAGTGCCTTGCCACCGAGTTATAGGTAAAAATGGTAAGCTGACCGGATACGCGGGAGGCGTTGAGCGTAAAGCGAAGTTGCTTGCGCTCGAGCAAATGGAGTAAAGAAATGCGAATATCTGCTAGGTGCGCTAAGTTGGTATTAGTCGTACTGATGACCACGGCGCTAATCGGGTGCTCAGATGAACAGGCTGAACGTATCCTCAATAAAGAGACTTACGAGTTTACCGGGGAGTTTGACAACTTGTATAACCAAGATCGACTCGAGTTTCGAGATGCGTATGTGACTATTGTAAAAGCCAAAGGAGAGAATTTCACTAAACCCTTTGAAGTGAACGATAACTTCCTAACTATTCAAATGCGCAACAGCTCTAAAGAGAAACGCGACGATATCGTTATGCGCATCCACGGCAATAACGAGCTACTTACCTGCAGCGTTTGTGCCAAATACCAACTCGCTAGTACTTGGCAAAAACGTCAATTCGAACCGGGTTCAACCTCAAGTAAATAGTGCACTGTTCAACATTAAGTGCAGGGCGATACTGGCGGCATAGCCAATGGCAATCACCGGTGCCCACTTTAAGTGACCAAAGAAGGTGTACTTACCGTGCGCGGCCCCCATCAAAGCCACACCCGCAGCCGATCCGATAGAGAGTAGACTACCACCCACTCCAGCCGTCAACGTGACCAATAGCCAGTTGCCCATACTCATTGTGGGCTCCATCGTCAGTACCGCAAACATCACAGGGATGTTGTCGACAATCGCAGACAAAATACCGACCATGACATTGGCCCATACGGGATCCCATTGGGTGTACATCACTTCGGAAATGAGCCCTAAGTAGCCGAGCAGACTCAAGCCACCGACACACATCACCACGCCGTAAAAGAACAGTAGCGTGTCCCATTCGGCGTGAGAGACACGGCGAAACACATCAAATGGAACCACCGAGCCTAAACGTTTTAGTGCGTAGTCGTCTCGGTTTTCTATTGCCCGCAGCGCTTTCTTTTTTAACGAAGATTTAAGCGTTTTACGTAGGAAAAAGCCGAAGAACTGCAGGTAGGCGAGCCCCATCATCATGCCGACTACTGGTGGGAAGTGAAGTACTGCGTGAAAAGCGACCGCCGTGGCGATGGTTAAAATAAACAAGCCGACAATTCTTCGCGCGCCGCGTTTAAGCTCAACATGCTGGTGGACTACGTCAGGTTTGGCATTGGGAATAAACAGCGACATGATGATCGCGGGCACTAAGTAATTGAGTACTGAGGGCAGAAACAGTGGCATAAACTCTGAAAACGAGACATGACCAGCTTGCCAAACCATCAGCGTGGTGATGTCACCGAATGGGCTGAATGCGCCGCCCGCGTTGGCGGCAATCACAATATTGATGCACGCAAGGTTGATGAATTTGGTGTTATCTCCCGCCACCTTCATGACTACGGCGCACATCAGCAGCGCAGTGGTTAAGTTATCGGCGATAGGGGAAATGAAGAAGGCTAAAATCCCGGTGAGCCAGAATAGGGTCTTAAAGTTGAAGCCTTTACCAACCATCCAAGCTTGCAGCGCGTCGAACAGTCTGCGTTCTTCCATGGCGCTGATATAGGTCATCGCAACCAGCAGGAACAGCAACAACTCAGCGTATTCGAGCAGGTTATGCTCGAGCGCCGCTTTGGCTACTTCAACTTGGTCATACTGACTATATATATAGCCGATCATCGCCCAGATGATCCCCGCGGCGAGCAGCACAGGCTTGGACTTCCTCAGTTGCAGGTACTCTTCGAGCATCACTAGTGTGTAGGCGATAGCAAAAATGAGTAACGATGCATAGCCTATGGTTGACTGAGTTAATGGCAGCACCTGTTCGGCAGAAGAGGCGGCAAATGTAGAAAAGGGCAACAAAAGTAGAACAGCAACACACCACTGCAGTTTCATGCTTTCACTCCTTTGAAAGTGACTTGTTATTATGATGTAACATATTGTAAAGCTGAAACGATGTGAGGTGTGTGAGTTAGGTTGGATCTGGTTGAATTGTCAGCAATAAAGCTGTCTCGGTCACAATGACCGAGACAGCTTTGTCACATCTTCATAGAGATCGCGAGTAGGCGCACAGTGCTAAAAAACGGTGACCGTGGTATTCGAGCAGGTCTCTGTTCCTTGGTTGCACACCTTGTGATTATAAGTTGCCCCGCCTTTACTGTTGATGTTGTCGTTATAGAATCCAGAGTTAGTAACGGTTTCAACCAGCACGCCATTGCGGTACACATCGATTTGGGTGGCTTGACTACCACTCCACTCCAAATTTACCTTGTGTTGCCCTTTAACCTTGTAACCAGATGCGGTGAGTGCAAAATCGCCTGTAGGTGGTGGCGGTGCAGTCTCACTGTCAATGGTGACATTAAAGCGCTGTAGTATCGGGGTGATTGGAGATCCTATGGTGTAAGACGACGAGCCGGCGAACAGCAGAGCGACAGCGGCATTGCTATCACTGGCGACGATCAACGAGCCAGAATCCCCACCGGCACTGAATGTACCTGGGGTGATGACCACCTGATTCACAAACATGGCTAATTTGGTACAACTCGATCCCCCTTCATAACAGACATTGACGGTGGCATTGATGCTGTCTACTGTGCCCTGAGTAAATCCGGTGGTGCGGCCGTATTTCTTAACCGCGAGTCCGAGCGTCGCGGTTTCGACACTCGAAGATGGGGTGCCATAACCATCGGCGGGCGTTGCAGTCGCGAGTGAAGCTTCGTCGCTGCGGGCGATCGCCGCGTCCATGATATTGGCAGAACCATCAAACAAAATCGGCTCATAGTCGACTAATGTTGCATAAGTATCGCCATTTTCCACACCACCATCATAAGGCCCAGGTTGGAGGATGTTTTCTGGCACACTCGTTTGGTTTGAGTTGGCAAACACATGGTTATTACTGAGTGCGTAGACATCCGTACCATCGGTCACCCTAGCACCTATGGTGCCAGCAGTAATATTGGGGTGACCAGTTGAAACCCCAATCGGTACTGGTCGCTCAAAGCGAGCGGTAGGGTCTACCGTTGGTTCTGGCTCTGGGTCAGAAAAGCACTCTGCGGGTCGCTCGGAGGGTGGACCGCCACAGAGCGGTGGTGCCAGTGCATAAAAGCGGCCACTGAACACGGTTTTGACTTTCACCCCATCGACAGCGACCGGCACTCCGGGCACAACGGGTGACTCAGTAAACACCACGATGATGCCTACTCCGTTGCTATCGGTGGCTAGGCCGTGCCCAACCACACCCTCAACGTTGAGGAAACGGTCGCCATGTTTTTGCTGCGCAGCGGCGGCAATGCTAAGACCTGGAGGCAGATCAAATGGCATCGCCGCAGATGCGACAACTGACCAGACGATGCTACTCAGGACGGTGATAAAGGTGGGGAACCAACGAAAAACTGCCATAACAAATGCCCTATCAATCACTATTGATGGATTTGTTAATTATGGTTTAGGTTGTGCAATTTTGCGTAGTGATAGTTGAAGAAAATGGTTGGGTTTTGTTTAACTTGTTGAGTGGGAAAAACAAACCCGAGGCAGGCTCGGGTTTGTTTTAACGTCGTTAGGGAGAATTAAGCTTCAGAGTGCTTTAAGTGCACCTCTTCCTCTTTTTCGCCCGCCATAGGATCGTTGAATCGTGTCTCGTCTAACGCGCCTTCTGACTTAGCTACAATCACAGTGACAGCGCTGTCGCCAGTGATATTCACCGCCGTACGAATCATGTCCAATAAGCGGTCAACACCCATGATAAGCGCGATACCTTCTAATGGCAGGCCTACCTGATTAAGTACCATCGCCAGCATAACTAGACCAACACCAGGTACACCCGCGGTACCAATGGATGCCAGCGTTGCTGTCATGATCACCATTAGGTAGTCGCCCATGGTGAGATCGATGTTAAAGGCTTGCGCGATAAACGCGGTCGCGACACCTTGCATGATCGCCGTACCATCCATATTCACGGTTGCGCCGAGTGGCACCGTGAATGAGGAGATGCGGTTGTCAACGCCCATACGGTTTTTCGCCGTTTCCATCGTAACTGGAATAGTAGCGTTAGAAGAAGCAGTAGAGAAAGCGAACATTACCGCGTCTTCCATCTTCTTCAAGAAGGTTATAGGGCTCAAACCGGTGAAGCCTTTTAGCATGACACTGTAAGTGACTAGGCCATGTAGAACCAAGGTTCCGGCCAACACTAAGAAGTATTCCGCTAGGTTGACGATCGCTCCTAAACCTAAGCCAGTAAACAGTTTGGCCATCAGGAAGAACACACCGAATGGTGCAAGGTGCATTAGGATCGCAACCAACTTCATGATCACTTCGTTAAGATCAGAGAAGAAGGCAGCAATGCGCTCACCTGGCTTACCCGCGGCGCTGATAGCAATACCAAACAGCAAAGCAAACACGATCACTTGCAGTGTCTTGCCTTCCGCCATGGCGCTGATTGGGTTGGTCGGGAACATATCGATGATCACCTGACCAAGCGACGGCGCTTCAGCGGATTTAAATGAACTGGCAGCGGTTAAATCGGCACCTGCGCCCGGTTGGAAAACGTGACCCATGGTTAGGGCAAGCGTAATCGCGACGGCAGTCGTAACGATATAGAACCCTAGGGTTTTCCCCCCCATACGACCAAGCGTCGAAAGATCTTTTAATGAGCTGGTTCCACAAACTAGCGAAACGAACACCAGTGGAACAACAAGCATTTTCAAACTTGCGACGAAGACTTTTCCGCCGACTTCGAATAATCCATTAACAATGTATGCATCGACAAATCCGTTGTCTGCAAATAGGCTGCGAATAACAAAGCCTGTCAAGATACCTGCGACCATACCTAATATGACACGGCTGGTCAGCGACATCGGTTTCTTGGTATTCATAGTGAACACTCCTTATAGTTATGCACCCTGAGTTCATTTCAAGGCGAGCAGGAGGTTAGCAGGGCTGCTCAAAAATCAGAAAGCAAATTGCTCGGTTGAATCTCTAGATGTGATCTAGGTCACTAGTGTTTTGTGTTATTTAACCAGCCATTAACCTGGGGTTCTGGATTTATTATCCAGGTTTAATTATTTTTAACATCTTTGATGCTAGTTGTTAAAAATGGAATATTTCTCATTACTTGAGAAACTAAGTGCACATCGCACTTATCGCACGCCTGATCTGCATAGATAGTCATGCTTTATTCACCTATGACGCCTCTAGAGCTGATTTTCTATCGGCAGAAGTCCTGCTAGCCAAGCGCCGATTTTGCGCCATATACTGGCGTTTGGCTCACTGGTTAGTGTTGTATCCGTGCTGAGATCGCGCCAAACCAGTTGGTTGTCTTCAACCCCCATCAAGTAGGCGTTGTTTTTTAATTCGATAGGCAGGCGCGCTAGGGTTTTCTCCACATACTCGGGTTGCTCAATCACTGCGGCCATTTCGGTGTTGAGTTCGCCTGATCTTGGGTCCCAGTTCATAGAGCCAACAAACAGCATGCGCTGATCAACCATCACGATCTTAGCGTGTAGGCTCGCTCGACTGCTCCCTGTCATACTCCATTGGCTGTTACTGTTTGCGGTAGATTTGATTTCCCAAAGCTGAACGCCTCCCTTCACCAGCGGTCGGCGATATTTGGCATACCAGCCGTGCACTGCAAAGACATCATTGGAGGCGAGACTGTTGGTGACAATAGTGATATCGATACCGCGTTGGGCGGCTGCGATCAGTGCTTCAGTGCCTGACTCTGTTGGGACGAAGTATGGCGAGATGATCACCACCGATTGCTTTGCTGTAGCAAGAAGTTGGCTCAAATTCTCGACCAACTGGCTTTGTTGATGTTCGACTTTGTCGGGATGGTCGTACCAAACAGCCCCTTTTCCCCAATAAAGTTTGATACTGCCTTGAACCAGCTGTTGGTAGAGCGCTAAGTTAGTAAAGTTGTAGCGTCCAGAGGAGAACTTTTGTTCTAACTGCAGCGTGTCCACTGCTTGCTGGATATCGCTCTGGGTGAGAGTTTGGCTTTCAGTTACGATCCACTCCATTGGAATCGCGTAACGGCTGTTCCAGTAAAGATCGAACTGATCGGCGGTCTGCTCAACCACCTCGCCATAAAGTAATAAATCAAAATCACCGAACTCAACATTGGAGGCAAAAGAGAAATATTCGTTGCCGATATTTCGTCCTCCCACGATGCTGGCGACACCGTCTGCGGTAAGTGATTTGTTGTGCATTCGGCGATTGAGGCGTTCAAAGTCACTCGCCATAGCCAGCAGGCGTGCCTGACGATACTGGTGAGGATTAAATAGGCGAATTTCGATGTTAGGATGACTATTTAATTCGGCGATATGCTGATCATTGCGCTTTTGCATGTCGTCGAGCAATAGCCTGACTCTTACACCGCGCTCGGCCGCCTCGTACAGTCGCCATGTCAATAGATGACTGGTTTCGTCGCTGCGATAGATATAGTACTGCAAATCCAAGCTTGCTTGTGCTGTTTCAATTAAGGCCAAACGAGCTAACAGAGCGTCTTCGCCTTGGTTAAGTGCTAAAAATCCACTCAGATCGGGGTCTGAGTGCTGCAACTTTTCAAAGTAGTTAGCGAGTGGGGAGTGTGATTGATAACCAAGGTGGTAAGAAGCAGGCTTTTCCGCTAGATCAGCGACATTCAGTGAACTGCACCCAACCAGCAGACTGAAAATCAATAGGGTAAACAAGCGTTGAAACAGCAAAGGGCATCCTTCCTTATGAACAATATCGACAGTGGATTATAGGCTGATTTAACCTAGTTATCATAATCGATGGTCAGCGTGGATTGGATTTGTGAGTAGATTCGATTATGTTATCAATAAAACCAACCTTACGAGCCACTATGAATACCACCCTACTAGGCATGTTTGTACCCACTTTCTTTTTTGTGTCCATTACTCCAGGTATGTGCATGACACTGGCGCTCACGCTCGGCATGAGTATCGGTTATCGCCGCGCATTGTGGATGATGGCGGGCGAGTTGGTCGGTGTCGGGCTGGTGGCCGTCGCTGCGGTATTGGGTATTGCCGCTGTTATGCTGAACTATCCATGGCTGTTTATCGCCTTGAAGTTCATTGGTGGTGGCTATCTGTTTTACCTAGGTGTACAGATGTGGCGTTCGCGTGGGAAACTAGCGATCAATCTTGATCAACAAGCAGAAGTCGTTCATTCCGACTGGGATTTGGTTGTACAAGGCTTTGTGACCGCAATTGCTAACCCCAAGGGGTGGGCATTTATGATTTCACTGCTGCCACCGTTTATCGACCAGAACAGTGCTCTAGCACCGCAACTGCTGGTGCTGGTTGCGATTATTTTGCTGTTTGAGTTCATTTGCATGACACTCTATGCCACCGGCGGTAAAGGCCTCAAACGCCTACTTGGTCAGTCACAAAATGTACGTTTGCTTAACCGAATTGCCGGCACGCTAATGATGGGCGTCGGTGTATGGTTATTATCCAGTTAATCGGTATTTTACTATGTTCAATAAACTTAAGGCCAGCCTACTAGACGTACTCGATTTTCAGTCGCGGGTATGGGTGGTGAGTGTATTTGCTGGCGAGCACAAGGGCGAGTCGTATGTCGTCAACGAAGATAGCTTTACCGAACCGATGCAGTGGATGAAGGGCAAAGGTTATAGTGAGCGCATGATTCAGCAGATCGAGAAGATGCCGCGTTCTCAAGTGAAAGAGTTTGAGCTTGAAACCGTCAAACATCGATTAATGAGAGTAAAGTGAACCGCAAAAAGGAGTCTGTCATGATAAAAACCACTACTTCAGTTGTAGAAGGTCGCCCGGTTCAAGATTATTTGGGTGTGGTCGTTGGAGAAGCGATTTTAGGGGCCAATATCTTTAAAGATATGTTTGGCGCGATTCGTGATGTGGTCGGCGGCCGCTCAGGGGCTTACGAGCAAGAGATGGGGCGAGCCCGTGAAATTGCGTTCCAAGAAATGGAAGCTAGGGCACGAGATCTCGGCGCGGACGGTATCGTCGGCATCGACATTGATTACGAAGTGGTCGGAAAAGGTGGCAGCATGATGATGGTCAGCGTAAGTGGGACCGCGGTGAAGTTCAAATAGCACTATCGGGATTGGCGAAAGTGCGGTCTAATGGCCGCCCTAGCGCTTTGAGTTCGCGAACAGCAGTAAGGAAATTAGAGTGAACAAAATTTGGGTCGATGCAGACGCCTGCCCGGTTGTGGTAAGAGACATTCTTTATCGTGCGGCAGAGCGCACAGGGGTGGAAGTGACTTTAGTCGCCAATCAGTTTATTCGTACACCGGCATCTAGCAAAATCACTATGCTTCAAGTTCAAGCAGGGTTTGATGTGGCCGATAACGAAATCGTTAAGCGCTGTCAAAGCGGTGATCTGGTTATTACCAGTGACATTCCACTCGCCGATGAAGTGATTACCAAAGGTGGGCATGCGCTTAGCTCACGTGGTGAAATGTTTACCAAAGAAAACATCAAGTCTCGATTGAACATTCGTGACTTTATGGAAACCATGCGCAGCAGTGGCATCCAAACCGGTGGGCCTGCGCCACTCAGTCAGGCTGACAGACAGCAGTTTGCCAACCATTTGGATAAGTGGCTGGTGCATTGGCAGCGTGCGCAAAAGTAACCGATGGTGCCTGATGCTTTCATTGCATTTACAGTAAAGAAAGCCACCTTTCGTCTAGCCTTGTCTCAAAAAATCATCACAATCGTGATTGCAAAAGTTTCATGTCAGTAAGTGCTGTGGATCGCTTTAATGATCACCTTTCATTGCTATGGTTAAAAAATGGCCAATTGATTCGATGAGTAAATAGGAAGGAGCATATATGCTTGGTGAAGACCACTCACTGTTGAAAGAATTCCCAGAGTACAAACAAACCATTATCACCCTTGCCAAAAGTGACGAGACATTTGATAGCTTGATGAGAGAGTATAATCAGCTCGATAAAGATATCCGCAAACTCGAGTTACGAGACTCACCGATCAGTGATCATGAAATGCTACAGCTGAAGCACGACCGCGCCGAGATGAAAGATAAGCTGCATCACTACTTAGTAGCCAAATAAAGCATTGGTTGTCATCAGCAACAAATAGTGGATAGGGGAGCGCGATGCTCCCTTTTTAGTGCTTGCCATCAATATTAGTCAGCACCGAATCACGCCCAAACGACGCAATGTGATTTCTCAGTCACCCGTCATCAAGATGCTAGGCACAAACTGCGGAGCAAAACGCACTCCTGTTGCACGCAATTTGCCTCAATCTCTCACTTTCATGAAGCCCTTTGTATTGAATAGGACTGTCACATACTCATAACATTGATGTAAAGCATATGCTCTAAATTCGTGTCTTCAAACGATAACAAGGATAACAGAATGAATTTAAAGCAGTATATCTTGGCAATGGCGTCTGTATGGGTGGCTCCGGCTCTCGCCGATACCGACCTTTATCTCACCAATAACTCGGGCGAGCTTTTGACGATTCAAGTCAGTCATGAAGGCAGTGATTTGTTGAGCTATGGACAAGAGTGGCAGCAGCATACGCAAACACTCGGGCCTTGGGAAACCAAACAAGTGATGAGCTTTAATCGTTGGGAAGGGGTTAAGGCAGGCGAGACCTACCGTTTTGAGACCGTGGTGTCTAACCCCCGCGGTGAAAGTGTGACCCTTCAGCAAGTGATGGAAGGCCATTGGTATAACTCAAGCATCGAGTACGGGGTGTCTGCGGCGGATGTTCCCCTTGCTTTGCAAAACGATCGCCAAGTGCATAGGTACACCAGTCATTCTTTCGGTCAAGGTGAGGCAGAATTGGCATTTAAGTCGGTGAACACCGCCCGCTACGACGACCTTTATTACACCATTACCCCGCAAAAAGTCGACGAAGTGGTGGAGGCCAACCCCGATACACTCAAAGTCATGACCTACAATATTTGGGCGTTGCCGGCGATTGCATCGCATATCGATGATCGATTCGACCTGATCCCTGAGTATGTCAAAGGGTACGACGTTATCGCATTGCAAGAAGTATTCGCCAGCGGGCGTGAAGCCTTTCTGCGCGAACTGGCAAAAGAGTACCCATACCAAACGAAGATGCTCGATAAAGCGGGATTCAATATTCACGATGGCGGGGTCATGATTGTCAGTCGTTATCCTATCGTCAATCAAGCGCAATACGTGTTTCCTGATTGCACTGGAACAGACTGCTTTGCGGATAAGGGAGTAAACTACGCAGAAGTAATTAAAGGTGGGAAAGCCTACCATGTGTTCGCCACGCATACCGCTTCGTATGATACCGATACCGCCCGCGACTATCGCCAACGTCAATTTAAGCAGATGCGTCAGATGGCGCAATCGCTCGACATCCCGCGTGGCGAAACCGTGGTGTATAGCGGCGACTTTAACGTCAACAAGCGTAAATTTCCCGGGGATTATCAGCAGATGATCGCCAATTTGAGTGCGATTGAACCGAGCTATTCCGGTTATACCGACTCAACGTTTGATCCGCGTATTAATGACTTTGCTGGCGAAGCGATGTCCGGTGGTGAGAATGTTGAATACTTAGACTATGTGATGGTCAGTAACGAGTATCTCATCAAGGCTGAAAACAACAACCGCGTTGATGTTCCGCGTTCCACCGATGAGCGCTTATGGCAACACTATAATCTCTCAGATCACTTCCCGGTCACGGCGGTCATTGAATAATGGTGCGCTTATTTATGGTTCTCATGCTCGCGCTGTTAGCGGGCATGATCACTTGGTGGCAAATAGAGCCGGATAGCCGAGTTGCTGACATCTCGCCACAAGCGCCGATTGGCTCAACATCGAGTTCGAACACTGTGCCAGAATCAGAGCATCCATCTATGCAGCAACAAGTTGCTTTACCTAACGCAGACAATGATTTTGCTCAGCAGCTAGCCACATCGAATGGCCGAGCACTGCGACAACTTATCGAGTCATTCTGGCTGACTTGTCGCAGCGAGCACGATTGCTCACAACGACTCACCGAACTCGACTCGAGTTTGGCACCTGAACTTTATCAATTGATTGCTAACTATCCGCAGCGCAAACGCCAGTGGCAGCTAACTATGGGCGCGCTTGAACTGTCACAGTTGGCAAGTTTAAGTGAAAGAGTTGCTGAGGTGAAACAGCAAGCACAGCATGTTTGGGGGCAAGAAGCGCATCGAATTTTAGCCGATGAGTTTGACCTGTATGACTTTACGCTTGAGGCTCAAACGCTAACCAGAGTAGACGCAGAAGAGTACGTGGCTCAATATCAGCAACTGCTTGAGCGCTGGCGACAAAAAAGCGCTAACTTGGGCTTGGTCAATGAGTTGGCTATCTTTGAAAAGGCGATAAGTCTGATACCGCTGACTTACATATCGTCACAAAGGCAACAAGTGGTCGAGCAACTGTCATCACTCTATTTAACGCCAGCGCAAGCGAATGAGATTGCAGTCCGAGAACAACAAGTCGCCAGCCAGACGCAGCAAGTTGCCGATTATCAGGCGCAGCTCTCACAGCTCAAGCAGGCACTCAATGCCGAGAAGGAAACTGTTCATGGTCAGATGAGTGATGCCCAATGGCAACACTATTACCAGCAACAAGTCGAACGGTTTCGACGTCAATTCTTTAGCAGTAACTAATTGTTAAATAAGTGTTTAATATAAACGATTGCTTAGTGATAGCAGCAAAAGATTTCTGGACCAGAGTCTAGTTCCTACGTGATGTTATTTTAGTCACTAGATTGATATTTGTTATAACCCGCCGACCAAATATTATTAAAAACAGAGGGTTAATAATGAAACAACGTCAATGGGCTGTCACCAAGTTGACCGCCGCAATGCTGCTTAGTGGCTGGAGTCTTGCCGCTCAAGCGCAGCAGCCGTGCCAGTATCAAGACTTGGTGGCTTCTCCACAGTGGGTGACGCAAGTGGCTAACGCCGATTCATCGTGTTATGCCTCTTGGTTTAACGCACCGACCGAAGCCGCACATAACTTATATAGTGAAGCGTCGTTGACGCCGCTGGTCAACTCGCTCACCCAAGCCGTCACTGATTATCGCGGGGAATCGCAACAGGCGCAGCGTATTGCCAATATGAGTGAGTTACTCAAGGCGGCGTACTACGCTCGTTATGCCACGCGAGATCAACATGGGTACTTCTCATCCGATTTTAGCCGCACTATCGCTCAAGTATCGTTGCAATTTATTCGTTCACCGCACGCTAAGTTGCAAGGTCGTGAGCAGGTACAAGCCATGTCATCCATGACTTTGTTGGTCGACAGTGTTAAGCAACTGCCGGTGACGTTGGAGGCGATGCTAACACTGCTAGAGACATTTGATCGCAGCAATAGCGAAAATTTGCAGTATGTGGATGGACTAAACAACCTGTTTCGAGCTATGAGTGGCCATGTTGCTCGAGATGAGTTCTACGCCGCGTTGGTATCGAATCCCAGCTACTTAAACCGTTTGCAACGCTTTGTTGACAATAACATCTGGGCGATGGGGAGCGATGCGGAGTTCCTTGTTTACAACGCGGTGCGTGAAACTGGGCGATTGTTGGCAGGGCGCAATACTCAACTGAATCAGCAAGTCATGCCGTTTCTCGAACGTATTCTGAGCCGTTATCCGCTTGGTTCTGAGCAAGAAAAGCTGTGGATTGGGGCCGCGGAAATGGTGGCACACTATGCACCAGACAAAGCACGCCAGCTGAACATTGCAGCGAGTAAGGCGCAGTTAGAACAGCGTTTATTGGCCCATCGATTCGAATGCAACGGTCCAGCGATCATTCGCTCGCAGAATTTGACAGACCAACAAGCAGAGCAAGCCTGCCAGATTCTCAATGAGCAAGAACAGCACTTTCACCAAGTGGTCAACTCGGGGCAAGTTCCAGTCGCCGATGACGTCAACAATCGGGTTGAGGTGGTGGTTTGGCAAGACAACGCTGCATACACCACTTATTCAAATTTTCTGTTTGGTAACAGCACCGATAACGGGGGACAGTACTTAGAAGGGGATCCGAGTGCACAGAGCAACATAGCGCGATTCTTAGCTTATCGCTACGCCAGTGACGAACTTGCGATTCTTAACCTAGAGCACGAGTATGTGCACTATCTTGATGGCCGTTTTAATCTGTATGGGGGGTTCAATCAAACCCTGAGTGAGGGCCATATTGTCTGGTGGTTAGAGGGCTTTGCCGAGTACATGCATTACCAGAAAGATTATCAGGCTGCGCTTGATCTGATCGGCTCGCAAAATTTATCACTGAGTGAGGTGTTCGCCACCAACTACCTGCACGACGTGAATCGTATTTATCGCTGGGGCTACTTAGCGGTGCGCTTTATGTTCGAACAGCACCCTAGTGAAGTTGAGCGCTTATTACTATTGGCACGTCGTGGTGACTATTCGGCTTGGGCTCGTGAGGTGAAAGCGTTGGGCTTTGCACTCGACCAAGAGTTTAGCGCTTGGCTAGAAGAGGTCGCGCAGCCTGTAAGTGGTGACAAGGACACGGACCAAGGTGAGAAACCAGAAACAGATTCGCACCAGTCGTTTGCCCTAAATCAAACCCAAAGTTTTGCCGCAACCGCCTATCAAGAGCGGCTGTTCTACGTTGATGTGCCAGAAGGAACAGAGCAGTTCCAAGTGTCGATAACTGGCGACGGCGACGCGGATCTTTACGCGAGCTACCAGCAAGTGGCGCACTACTATGACTTCCAGATCTCGGAGTACCAGCAGGGCAGCGAGGAAGTGATCGTATTCAAGCCACAAGCCAATGGTTTGATAGCTCCAGGTCGCTACTATTTCAGTTTAACGGCTCGTGAAGCGTTCAATGAGGTTGAAGTCACCACGTACGCAAAAAACAAACACGCAGTACATAGCGATGAACGAACTCCAATTGTTCTAGAGAACAGTCAAGCAAAAGCGTTCAGCATAGATAACGTTCGCTATGCAGGTTTGTATGTCAGTCAACCAGGGACAGTCAGAGTCTGGTTGAAAGGTCTGCAACCGCAACAAGCGCCGGTAGAGATGTTTGTTGGTCTTACGGGCTGGGCGTCTAAGCAGCAGTTTGACTTGAGCACTCAAGGTCAAGGAGAGTCGCAATACTTAGAGTTTGACGTCGAGCGCGCTGGGTATGTCCATTTCACAATTTCTGCCCAGCAAACGGGTAGTATGGTTGAGTTTTTTGCCGCCTATTAGGCGCTGAGCTTTAGGTTAAGGAGCGGAGTTTTTCGCTCCTTAGTCGATCATTTCATAAAACCTTCAATAGTGGATATTAAATCTGGGATTGCTAATTTAGACAAAATTAAAGTCTTAAACTTTTCTGTTAGACAGTGATCTTGAGCAGGAAAATTGTTCAAAAATAAATCGTTTTCGTTTCGTTCATCGATGAAGCTGATAGGTTGGTATTGGTAAGAGCAAAAGCTCTACTACTGATAATTATTACAACAAGGAGCATTCAATGCGACCGACTTTTTCTATCAGCTTAATGCTTGCAACGGCAGTGGTTGGCTTTCAGGCCAATGCAACCCCAAATGATCTTGAATCTCTCGACAGTGCGACTAGGGCAGAACGGATAGCGCAGCAAAAACAGCAGCTCGCGCTTCAGTTTAGTCAGCGCTACGCGAGCTTAGAGTCGAGCTTGAAACAGCAGATAAACCCAGATCAACTCTCAGCGTCCGTCACTGAAATCCAAGCGGCCCAACCTTACTCAAAGTTTAGTCGTCAGTTGCAGCAAGCTGACCAAGAGTATCGGTCGATAAAAGGTTTGCAGGAGTTCAGTGATGCTTTGATTGAGCTGCGTCTTGCCGACGCCTCGATGATTGATCAATGGAAGCAAGGTGAAAGTCCCTTGTTTGCTTTTGAGCCAGCGGGCGACGACTCAAATTGGCAATATGTGGAAGCGTATGACGTGTACGGACAATTGCATCAGCTCGATGTCTATCAGATGCCCGACGTCCCGGTACTGGTTGTCGACAGTAACGGTGCCGAGGAGCTGCGTGCAGGGCTGCAAGCGATGCAGTCGGAAATGCAGCGATTGGGCCAAGCGACTCAACTGACAACAGATGAACCCGTGCATAAAGCCAAAACTCACCGCTTGCAACGCTCAGCGATGACGGCGGATGTACAACCCTTGAACACAACACAACTGACCAAGATCCGTCTTAATGACGACCAAGAGCCGTGGATTTCTGGCAAAGCGGAAGTGTACGCGATCATTACCGGTGTCGACCCTAGCCGAGATGAGCCGCAAATCGACTTAGTTGAAATGCCTTACCTAGATTATGACGGACAAGACTATTATCCTGGGCAAACGATAATTCTGTGGCCTCGTTACCGCTGGGGAGCGGTGGATATGATCTTGATGGAGCAAGATGACGGCACGGATTACAAAAAGTTGGCCAAATTATTAGTACAAGCGGCGGAAGAAATCTTAAAAATGATCCCTGATCCGGAAGTGCAGGGCTATGCGATTATCGCCCAAATCACAGGTAAGGTCATTGATGTGATTCCCGATGGCTTGCTCACCAATGATGATGATTATGTTGACGTTTATTATACGCTGATGCAAAACACCAGTTACATTGATCGCCCTGGTGCTGGGGGCAATGCGACAGCCAGTTTTGAGCCTGTCACCATCAAGCCTACAGAGTAGATAAATGAGAGAAGGCAATCTGCCTTCTCTTAGTTTGTCATCCAGGTTATTAGTGCCGTAACCCACGCCGCGCTTTGCGGGCACGTTTCGCCGAGTACATACGCTGGTCGGCCAGATGAATCAGTTGATTAATCTCTAACCCATCATCGGGGATCAACGCATAGCCGACACTGGCGCTGATTTGAAACTGTTGAGCATCATACTCGATAGTTTCAGAGAGCTCTGATTCGAGTTCACAGACGAAATCTTGTACCTCTGTAGAGTGATGGATGGGAGTCAGAATGACCCCAAACTCGTCGCCCCCTAATCGGGCTGCGGTATTCGAGCGATCGGTGAGTTTTTGTACTCGGTTAGCAAACTCACAAATCGCGGCATCACCCGCTAGGTGACCTTGATTGTCATTGATTGTCTTTAACCCATCTAAATCGCTAATGATAACCGCCGATTTTTGAGCAAACTTTTGACACTGTTCGAGAGTGGTTCGAAAGCGCTCCATAAACAGAGCGCGATTGGCTAGCCCAGTTAAATCATCGTGGGTGGCTTTGATAAACAGGGCATCTCGGTCATATTTCTCACACAAGGACATCATCGCGGCAACCATAGTGGCTAACTTATCGAGCAAAAAAATATCTTGTTGATCAAACTTGTAGGCGTGAGAAGAAGCGGCTTTTAGCACGCCGATTGTCGTGCCTTGAAACGTCAGCGGCACTACCACCATTGAGCGAATCCCCATATTTCGACAAGCGGCTTGATCGACTCTTGGGTCGGATTCCGCATCAAAGCAGGTCAACACCTCGCCAGATCGAATACATAAACCGGATAGACTCGAGCCGATTTTGAGCCGCAGCCCCAAAGATTTGGCGGTGATACCTGAGGCAGCGCGATAAATCATGTCTTGTTGCTCGGCGAGTTCGATTACAGCGCCATCAGCGTCGACCAGAGAGAGGGTTCGTTCGACCACAAACTGCATGATTTTACCGAGATCCAGCCCCAGCTGAGCAATCTCTGACTGTATATTAATGACTTGAATTAACTTCTGATGTGAAGGCATGGCGTCCTCAATGATCGACTTAGGTGGGACGAAAAGTGGACAACCGTAAGTCAACCACACCCAATCTATCAATAATTCTCTCTATGTATAGTTTTATCAACAAGGCTCAAAATAGCCAGCAAGAATGAGCATTATCTGCTCGCTAGGGCGTTCTGTACCGGATTAAATTGATCAGTGACTTGACCTGATATTCAATAGATATACAATTTGTATATATTTCGTATATATGGTGAATGTTTTGGGTATAGTAAAAATATCGGAAGAGTTGCACGAAGAGCTGCGCAAGGCGAGCTCAGTCATGTCGCGCTCAATTAACTCGCAAGCCGAGTTCTGGATCAAAATTGGTCTACTCGCGGAGTTGCACCCACATTTGACTTTTAATCAACTGGTGGCTGATTTACTGCAATCAGCCGAGGTTTCACTGGCGAATGTCTCTAGCGGTGAGGACATCAAGCATGGGGCGTAACGTCGTCATCAAAAGTGATGCGGAAATTGAGTTGATGAGAACCTCTGGCCAGTTGCTGGCCCAGGTGTTTGCCATGCTTGATGATTGGGTAAAACCAGGCTTGTCGACTATGGAGATCAATCAACAGGTAGAAGAGTTCATTGTAGACGAACTACAGGCACGCCCGGCGAGCAAGGGGCAGTATGGCTATCAATATGTGCTCAACACCTCGCTCAATGATGTGGTGTGTCATGGGGTGCCCAAGGCCAGCCAGATTCTTAAGGATGGCGACATCATTAACCTTGATATTACCCTTGAAAAAGGCGGCTATATCACTGACTCAAGCAAGATGTACGTGATGCCAAACGCTACCCCTTTAGCGCGCAGATTAGTAGATGTAACGTATCAAGCGATGTGGCAGGGGATAGAACAGGTGCGGCCAGGGGCTCGTTTGGGCGACATCGGCCACGCAATTCAGAGTTACGCCGAGGCACATGGCTATAGCGTGGTCCGTGAATATTGTGGCCACGGCATTGGCCGAGAGATGCATGAAGATCCGCAAGTCTTGCACTACGGGCTCGCCAACACTGGCTTAGTATTGCAACCGGGTATGGTGTTTACCATCGAGCCGATGATTAACCAAGGCACGGCAAAAACCAAAACCAAAAAAGATGGCTGGACGGTAGTGACGCGAGACAAAAAACTGTCTGCCCAGTGGGAGCATACGGTTTTAGTCACGAAAGATGGGTTCGAAGTGCTGACTTTACGCCACGATGAGCGTATCTAGCCGCGGTGAAATTGAGCATCGACGACGCCTTGATCAGCAAAGCCATACCCCAATAGTCTATCAAGATCACAGCGTGAATGAATTTTGTACGAGTTTATATAACTGTGACGTTATAGTACTTACCGTTCAATAGGTTAGCTTGATTGTGTGGTAGGCAGTGATGAAAGCGATAAATAGAAATGGATTTACTCTGATTGAGCTGGTTGTCGTGATCGTCATCTTAGGCATATTATCCGTAGTTGCTGCACCTCGTTTTCTCAATCTGCAAAGCTCTGCCAAAATCGCTACGCTGGATGGGATTGCCAGTGCGATGGAAGGCGCTATCGTGCAAGTTCAAGCGAAAGCGGTTATTCAAGGGTTGATCCCCAGCACCGAAAATCCCGGCGGTAGCGATCAAACAGACTACGTGATTGATTTTGGAATTGGCTCGGTTGAGGTCGACTGGGCAACACTATGTCCTGAAAGTGAAGGGGAATCCGGCGATGCGCTAACCATGCTCGACTTTCTTACTCTCACCACCAACGATAACCTCACCACAGCGTTGGGCAATCGTCACACCGTGATTGGCTATCAACATGATTTTAGTCAGAGTGACTTAGACAGCACCAATATTGTCACGCCACCGGCTGGATGTTACGTCTTATATGACTCCTTTGGTGGGCGAGACGGCGCGGTTTGCCCTGCTGAAGGGTGCGAGTGTACCGTGCGCGTTGAAGACACCGAGTGTTAATCGGCGCTGGCTGGTATGGTCGACTCGTGCCTAGCTCAGCGTTTCCTAAGCGTCGTGTAAATACTTTGCGACCTCTACCTCATCAATTTGCTCCGCCGCTAGGTACTGCTTGGCATAGGTTAAGTAGACCCCTTTCTCGATAAATAAGCGGAACAGTTCGCCATCAAGATGTTGATCTTTAACCATAAAGTGCATGATGTCTAAGGACTGAGATAACGTTTTCGGCTGCTTGTATGGTCTATCTGAGGCAGTCAATGCTTCAAACACATCTGCAATAGCCAACACTCTTTCGGGGATTGAGAGCTGGTCGGCGGCCAATTTACGGGGGTAGCCACTGCCTTTCAGTGTCTCATGATGAGTGGTGGCATATTGAGGCACACGCTTTAGCTCTTCAGGGAAGGGAATGTTGTTGAGCATCTTAATTCCGCTGATCATATGCTCATTGATCTTGAACCGCTCTTCTGCGGTGAGAGTGCCACGGCGAATCGATAGGTTGTAAATCTCGCCTAAGTTGTACAAGTGGTCAGGGATCGCCATATTGATGCCAAGCTCCGGTGCCAGCGAATATTGACGCTCGCGTTCAATCACATGCCAAGGTTTATCGCCAAGCAGTGTCTCTCGGGTATCGTCATTGTCTGCCTTATCAGGGAAGCGCGCTAGCTCGTTCGGTGACAAGCCTAATCGGTCATCAAAGTGCCGTTGCCAAGTTTGCTGCCCGATCTCAATAATCTGCGCTATCTCGTCATCACTCATAAACTCACCGCCCAAATTGGCTTTAGCGATCTGTTCAAATTGTTGGGTGAGTTGCTTAAATCGCTCACTGAGCATTGCCGCTGCGTCTGGTGCTGATAGCCTCTGGTCGAGCTGGCTTTGCAACGCATCGATTTTGGCATCGCGCCACAACACTTCAAACCGAGTGCGAACTTCATGAATGCGGTTGTAGTTGGTTTCGAGTTTGGTGGCTTTGTCGACGACATACTCTGGAGTGGTGATTTTTCCGCAGTCGTGCAGCCAAGCTGCGACTCTAAATTCACGCCATTCTGCTTCGCTATTGAAGCCAAAATCGGCGAAGGTCCCTTTTTTACTCGCTTGCGCTTGTTCAATCAACATCATGGCCAACTCGGGAACTCGCATACAGTGACCACCGGTGTATGGCGACTTTTCGTCAATCGCATCGGCGACCAACTGAATAAATGAATCAATAAAGACCTGCTGCTCTTGCTGATAACAATCGAGTGATTTGGCCATGTTACACATCGACCTCGACAACTGATGCAACTCTTTTACCCGGCTTGGTACCAAACGAATATCGTCATAGCGACGCCGCGCGATTAACTTAGCTTGCTGCTCAATTTGCTTAATCGGACGTACCACAGGAATGGCAAAAAACCATACTACCGGCAGCAAAAGTAGTAACACCACCAATGAGTAAAGGATGAACTGGTAGATGCGTTGATTGACCAAATCGACAATCTGTTGCTCTGGAATCAAAACGGCAAAGATCAGGGGCTCTGATGTGGCGAGCTTTTCTAAAAAAAGATAGTAGGATTGTCCGTTAAGCATCACGCTTTGCAGTTGACTTTGACGCAGAGCATCTTGGCTGAGATCGAGTACCGTGTCATAGGGGATATGGGTATAGATAGGTCGCTCTTTTGACCATTTTTTGCTTAGGTATTGCAGCGTTTTCGGGCGGTTGATTTGCTCAATCGCCTGCGACAGGATGGGTTTCAGGTACTTGTACTCGGGTGTAAGCACTAGGCGAAACTGGTCATTGAGCACCTGAGGTGAAATCGGCGTGAGCTCGATACTATCTATTGTGAGTGAGTCAACTTTTTTACTCAGTACCTGACGATTGTCGAGCACAGCGTCGATTTCACCCACTTCCAACTGCTCTAGCGCACTTTCTAAGCTGGTGTAAAACACAAAGTTTGCTTGCGGAAAGGTCTGCTCGAAGCGTTGCTGGATGGTCCAACCTGCTAACACCCCAATCCGATACCCCGTTTGCTCAATCACTTGGTCTATGTCTACGCTGCTTTCTCGGCTTGCTAAGGCGAACTCAGAGCGAAACAGAGGCAAAGTGATAGCCTCAGCAAAGGATGATTGATCCTCTGCGGCAACCGAATGCAGTATGTCCAGCCGACCTTGATAGTATTGCTCAACTAATTGGGGCCAGCTTAAACCATTAATATAATTGAACTTAAGTCCAGTTTTGTGGCTAATCAGGTTCATCAGATCAATGGCGTAACCATAGGGTTGGCCTGACACCGCAAAATCGATCGGCTCCCAATCGAGTTGGCTCGATACTCTAAGTATCGGGGTACGTTGAATCAGGTCACGTTGATGGGCAGTGAGTGCCAAGGAGGGAATGACAGGTAAATCTTGGTCGATTTTAATATTCTGATTGGTAGCAATCAGTCGGCCATCATCTAGGAACAGGTAAGCTTCAAACTCTTGCTCACCATCAACGACAGCCTCGGCGTTGCGTCTTAAGTACGATTGAATCGTAGTCTGAGTATAATCAAGGCCGATGACTAGATCGGTGTTACTAATTCTCTTGGAGTAAGTCTGGCCGGTGATATTGAGGTGATTAAATAGATAGGGTTCGGTTTTATGTACCTTGTCAAAGCGAGCATTTTGATACCAAGGACGCAGTGACGGCAGTAAGTTAGTTCGACTTTGCGCGGTTCGAGTTAAAACGAGATCGTCGTTATAAAAAGACAAGGTGCGCACTCGGCCTTGGTCAGTCGTGTGGTAATAAACCACTAGCCAGCTTTCATCTTCGCGTCCGAGCAACTTTTTCTTGCTGATTTTGGTCTCTAAATCGATGACTTGAAACAGGTTTTCTTGGCTGTCGGCAAGGTAGACACTGTAAATATTATCGTCGTACGCCAATACGGTGCTGAATAGCCGTATCAGGTAGTCAGGGTTTTCCATATCGGGTTTAAAGAATTCAAACGACAATGCGGCTTTGTTGATCAAGCCGACAGCCGTGCGATCAAGTTGTACGACCTGGTTTTTTACATTGCTGGCCACGTTATGATATTTGACCAAGGTATTGTCGAGTTCAGACTGCTTGTAAAAGTAGTATTGCAGTGAGACAGCCACGGCGATGGTTATCGTGGTCATTAAAACAAACAAGGTACCAAGGGCAACTCGGATGGTAACTCTGTGGTAGGTTCTTCTCATGCTGATGCCATTTTACTCACGCTGTTAGCTAACTATATGAATCGAAATGAAGATAAGCAAAATCTCCGTTGCCACAAAGAGAGCTTGCCCCAATCTTGATACGCCGTTGCAGTGATTTCTTGTTGTTATGGTTTATTGGTGCGGTGAATGCGTTATTGGTGGTTATTTTAATTACCGATTTTGTTTTTCAAGATAAATAAAATTTGCTTTCTTTGTTGCAACATTTGCTCAATGATTCAGCCGATCCCCAGCATGGTGCTGGCTTTGTTTTGGACAAACAAACTATGAAATCATTGATCAAAGGCTTGATGTTATCCACGCTGTTAGTGAGTTCTGCCAGCTATGCACAAAAAGTGGTGCTGAACGTATACGCTTGGGGTGGGTATCTACCGGAAGCGTCGCTGAAAGCTTTTGAAAAACGAGAAGATGTTACCATCAACTACACCACGTTTGAAAACAACGAATCGATGTACACCAAGCTTAAGTTGGTGAAGGGCACTGGGTACGATGTGGTATTTGCCTCGGCATACTTTATCGAAAAGATGGCGCGCGAAGGCTTGTTGTCGGAGCTAGACCATAGCCAACTGCCGAATATGCAAGACACCATGACTGGGCTGCTTGGTCAGGCCCATGACCCGAAAAACCAGTACTCGTTACCCTACATTTGGGGCGTGACTGGGATGAGCTACAACCCGCAGCTGGTGGATGCACCGGTGACGCGTTGGGCGGATCTTTGGGATGAGAAATACGCGCAGCAAGTGATGCTTATCGATGACATCCGTGATGTGTTTGGTATGGCGCTGAAACTGAATGGTTACAGTATCAACAGCCAAAATGAACAAGAGATCAAAGCCGCGTACGACTCTTTAGTCGCATTGCAGCAAAATGTGTTGTTGTATAACTCGGATGCGCCGCACATGCCTTACGTAGCGGGCGAAGCTGCTGTTGGTATGCAATGGAACGGCAACGCGTATCAAGGTCAGGCTGAGATGCCAGAGTTGCAGTTTGTTATGCCGGCAGAGGGTGCGATTTTATGGATGGACAACTTCACCATTCCATCGGGAAGCAAAAACAAAGCGCTGGCACATAAGTTCATCAACTTTATGTACCAAGCAGAGAACCAGGCAGAAATTGTCAACAGCTTAGGCTATGCCTCTGCGACCAATGCAGGACGAGCTTTGTTGCCAGCAGAGTTGAAGAACAACCCAACCATTTTCCCTGCTGAACAAGATGTGCAAAATGGCGAATTCATTAATGATGTTGGCCCACAAGCACTGGCCATTTACGAGAAATATTGGCAACGCTTGAGAACGCAATAATAGCAAAGCAAAAGGAGCGAATATCGCTCCTTTTCTTTTATATTTGCGGCTGTTTATCTTTCGCGGTTAAATGTGTTCCGATGGGGACCCCAAGCTTGAACCCCCCGGCCGCCTTTGTGGTTTGTTTATGCTGAGTTATAGGCTTTATATTTAGTTCTCCAGCACGTCAAAGCCTCTGTTTTGTATAACATTCCCACAAAGTGCTGCAAAAATCATCGTGCCCAGAAATTAGTTCGGAGTTCTGGGTTTAATACTCAGGATCGAATGGAGAATAAAGAAAACGTTTGGGAACAAACAATTTCACATCTCTAAATTGCATGTTCAGCAATTCGTCTTGTGATTCTGTTGGTTATGATAGGGTGGTGACTGACAACTTCCCAAGTTCGGGAACCGGGCAAGTCAACATCGTATTTGAAGTGACGGAGTAAACTATGCAGCTTAATTACCCTGCTTTGTTTCGGCAGCAGTGTTATATCAATGGCCACTGGGTGGCCGCGCAAGGTGAAACACAGGCGATCACCAACCCCTCTAATGGCCAAGTGATTGGTAAGGTACCAATGCTGGGGCGGATGCACGCAGAGCAAAGTGTCGCAGCCGCGCAAGCCGCGTTCGAGCAATGGAAGCATACCACCGCAGATCAGCGCGCCGACATTTTGCGTCGTTGGTATGAGCTGATGATGGAACACCAGGATGATTTGGCGACCATTTTGACGTTGGAACAAGGCAAACCGTTTTCTGAAGCGAAAGGCGAAATCAGCTATGCGGCGAGTTTTGTCCAGTGGTACAGCGAAGAAGCGCGCCGCGCTTATGGTGAAATCATCCCCAGTCATCGTCCGAATGGAAAAATTGTCGTGACCAAAGAGCCAATCGGTGTCGTCGCCGCGATTACGCCATGGAATTTTCCGGCGGCGATGATCACCCGAAAATGTGCCCCTGCCTTTGCAGCAGGTTGTGCCATGGTGCTAAAACCCGCACCAGAAACGCCGTTTACTGCCTTGGCGTTGGCGAAGTTGGCGCATGATGCGGGTTTACCTGCAGGGCTATTTAACGTGTTGACTGGCGATGCGCTAGAAATCGGTGCCGTATTTACCAGCGACACTCGAGTGCGCAAAGTCTCTTTTACCGGCTCAACCAATGTTGGCAAGATTTTGATGAAACAATCGGCAACCACCATCAAAAAGCTCGCGCTGGAGCTGGGCGGCAACGCGCCGTTTATTGTGTTTGACGATGCAGACATTGATGCCGCGGTCGAAGGCGCGATGGTCGCCAAGTTCCGTAACGCGGGCCAAACCTGTGTATGTGCGAATCGACTGTTTGTCCATGATGCCGTTTATGATCAGTTTGCCGCTAAACTGGCTGACAGAGTGGCGAGCCTTAAGGTCGGTGACGGCTTTGACGATGGGGTAGTGATAGGCCCATTGATTAACGCTGCGGCCGCGGCAAAAGTGCAAGAGCATGTTGAAGATGCTTTGAGCAAAGGTGCCCGCGTGCTGTGTGGCAAGTTAGCGCAAGGGGAGCAACTGTTCGTTGAACCTTTTGTTTTGACCGACATGAATGATGAGATGCTGGTGGCTAGTGAAGAGACGTTCGGTCCGGTCGCGCCCTTGTTCCGCTTTAGCGATGAGGATGAGGTGCTGGCGCGCGCTAATGCCACTGAATCCGGCCTTGCGGGGTATGTGTATACTCGCTCACTTGGCCGAGCTTGGCGTGTGGCAGATAAGCTTGAGGTCGGTATGGTCGGAATTAATGAAGGTTTGATTTCGACCGCGGCGGCGCCATTTGGTGGCATTAAGGAGTCAGGATTAGGCCGCGAAGGCTCGCGTCATGGCATGGAAGAGTACCTAGAAATGAAGTACATGCTGATGGGCGGGTTAGACGGCTGAGACATTGAATCACTTTTTAATCAAGGTAGAAATAAATCGTATTTGTTCCTGTGTTGCCAACTCAGTGGGTGTATTGAGTTGGCTTTTTTATGGTTCTTCGCGGATTAGCGGGAGCCGATAAGAAAAACGGCAGTTGTGGTATGTTTTAGTCGCCAAACAAAAATATACAAACAACCGCCGTTTTCATGTCGAATAATACTTTCCTATCTTCCTTCTGGGAAGGCTTTCAAGTCATACAGTCCCACAAAACTGACTCGTTAATTACAATAACCTTAAGGCCTGACTCCACGGCTATGTGTCCATGTGGTCGACCATCTGATTCTATTCATGACTACCAGTGGCGAGTGCTAAAAGAAGCAATGATGTTCGATATTCCTGTTGAACTTTCCGTACAAACTCGACGGGTAAACTGCCCTGACTGTGGCGTAAGAACGGAAGTTATCTCATGGATTTCTCCATATGCTCGAATAACAAATCGCTTGAAGGGCTATATTGAAAAGTTACTGCCTTTATTGCCTATCAAGCATATCTCCGAGCTAACCGGAGTGCATTGGCATACGATTAAAGAAA
>JBCAXU010000002.1:0-88386 GCA_038533895.1 Pseudomonadota bacterium
CTCCGATCTCCTGTCGCAAATAACGCTACAACCTTGGGCGCGCTCCTATCGAATGGTGCTAACGCGTAAAAATTCTGTACTGTTCTCAACCACGCGCTCTGAGCATCGAGAACAGTTATTCCGCTGGGTTGGACCTATCGTTGATATCAATGTAGTGGTACTCGCTCGTAAAGACGCCAACATCGTCATCAACGAGCCGCTGGATATGGCGCAGTATCGAATTGGTGTTATCCGCGACGATATCGGCGAGCAGAGCTTGCTAGAGCTGGGTATCCCTCGAGACGCGATGCAAGAAGCCTCTTATGTGACTGTGCTAGCAGAGCAGCTAATGAAAAAGCGGATAGATTTATTGGTTTACGGTCAGCGCGCAGCCTATTGGTGGTCTCGACAAGCGGGCGTAGACCCAGAGATGTTTGAAACCGTTTATATGGTGAAGCAAGGTGATGTGTATTACGCACTGAACAAAGAAACCCCATCAGAGGTAGTCAATAAGCTACAAAAAGGGTTAGATATGCTCAAACAAACCGATGCAGAAGGGCGCAGCCGCTATCAGGAAATTTTGGCTAACTACTAGGTCGGCAAAGAACACCGAAGGCAGCGATAATGCTGCCCTCGGTCAGTTTCATACTTTGGCTTTTTTCACAAAGTAAGGGTTGTCATATTTCTTCGGACTACCCAATTCAGACACCACTAACTTATTCCACAGTGCAAGGTCAAACTCACCTTTGGGGATAGAAGGGTACAAAGTGTCCGCCTCCTCGTTAGCAAAGCGCATAAATTGCTTTTTCTTAATCTGATTATATTTGCGCGCCACGCGGTTATGTTTGGCGATCCACTCTTGCTTAAATGCGAGAAGCCCAGGCTCTGCTTTCTCTAGCGGTAAACGAGACAAGTAAATGCGTTTGTATGAGACTTTTCGATCCAGCATCGTCCGCATCGCGGTTTGAATGTATTTACCGTGATGGGTGATCGAAATGTTATTCTCGTCGAAAGGCTGTACGCACCAACCAGTAGGTAGAAAGCTGGATTTACGATACTGCTTATTTCTCACTTCAATTGCCTGGTGCATGACAAGATCAGAGGTACCATTAAAGGTCTGTTGCCATTTTCCAATGCGGATCTGGATAGCGGTCGGCAATCGATAAATATTGGTAAATTTATCTTGTTCCATATATGAATACACTATGTTACGTCGATAGAATAAAGACAAAGTATTGGAGGCGATCTCGGTCACCCGCAGGCCATCAACCCAAGAAAGGGCAGAGCATTATCGGCATAGTGTAGTGAAAAGCGTTGAGACTAGCTAGTTGATAATGACAATAATAAGTCAATTGTGTGACGGCTTAAACTAACGTTGGTTAAATAACTTACCGTTAACCATGTGCGATCTTGCATAGGTTTTACCAAATAGCGCAACTATCCTTAACACCTATTTATCCCGTTCGGTACTGCAAAAAGCCCTTATCAAGATGATAAGGGCTTGCTCTAAAAACGAGTGAATCGTTAGTCGTAAATTGTTGGAATCGGCTCACGTTTATGTTGGGTGACGGTGTAGATGTGTACTAGGCGGTCAACCACTTGCTGCGAGACCGGTTTGCCCTCCAAGAAATCATCGATTTGGTCGTAGGTCAGGTTAAGCGCATCTTCATCGGCTTTTTGTGGGGCAAGCTCTTCTAAATCAGCGGTCGGTACCTTCTTAACCAACAGCTCTGGTGCGCCTAGGGTTGCAGCTAGTTGGCGAACCTGACGTTTACTGAGTCCGAACAGCGGGGCTAAGTCACAGGCACCGTCACCAAATTTAGTGTAAAAACCGGTGATGTTTTCTGCCGAGTGATCGGTGCCAATCACCAATCCACCCACATAGCCGGCGATTTCATATTGTGCCACCATGCGAGCACGAGCTTTAACGTTACCTTTTACAAAGTCAATTTTCGCGCTGTCTTGTGGCAATAATCCAGTGCCTTCAAGTGCTGTGTGGCTAGCCGCATGTAAACCGTCAACGCCGGCTTTGATGTTGACCGATACCGAGTGGGTTGGTTGGATAAATTTAAGAGCAATTTGCGCTTCGTCTTCGTCTTTTTGCTCACCGTAAGGTAATCGTACAGCGATGAACTGATAGCCACCCTCTGTTTCTTGGTTCAGCTCGTTTACCGCTAGCTGCGCCAAGCGGCCACAGGTCGTAGAGTCAACGCCGCCACTGATACCGAGTACCAGCGACTTGCAGCCCGCTTCTTGTAGTTTACGTTTAATGAACGCCACGCGTCGTGAGATTTCAAATTGAGGGTCAATCGTTGGCAGAACACGCATTTCATCGCGAATCAACTGTTCCATTATGTTTCCTTCCTGCAGCAATGTATTCAAAAACGGATAATTTTATCAGGTCCCCCTCACTGGAATTTCTCAGTGACGAAGAGGACGTGTTAAACTCACCGTGCCTTATCATACCTTAAACAACAAATTAGAAAACCGTGATCACAGTTTTCGTCAATAGTGAATGGGATCTATGAGTAAGATTGCTGTATTTGGAAGTGCATTTAATCCACCAAGTTTAGGCCACAAAAGCGTGATTGAGTCTTTGTCTCACTTTGACAAGGTTCTTCTGCTGCCGAGTATTTCACACGCTTGGGGCAAACAGATGCTTGACTACTCAGTGCGTTGTCAACTGGTCGATGCATTCATGCAAGATCTCTCGGTGGACAATGTCGAGCGGAGTAAGGTTGAGGAGTCTTTGTTCGAACCTGGTAACAGTGTGACCACTTACGCGGTGTTAGAGGCGCTAGAACAGCAATATCCAGACAGTCAGCTCACCTTCGTTATTGGCCCTGATAATTTGTTCAGCTTTGCCAAGTTTTACCGCGCCGAGGAGATCTTACGTCGCTGGTCTGTATTGAGTTGTCCCGAGAAAGTGGCTGTGCGTAGTACTGATATTCGGCATGCGCTCAGCAACGGTCAAGATGTCAGACATATGACCACCCCTTCAGTGGCCAGTTTGCTGGTGGATCACCAGTTTTATAACAGCATACAATCTCAAGACTAGCCGCAGTGCTAACCATTTGAGACGCGCTGTTTGTCTATGTAAGCCAAATAGTTAGCGACAATTCGTTTTGGCGGCTCTGGTTTTGAAAAGTAGTAGCCTTGGATTTGGGTGCATCCCATCTGGTAGAGTTTATCCAACGTGACTTCATCTTCAACCCCTTCTGCAATCAAGCAGACGTTGAGTTGTTCAGCAAGCTGGACCATCAATGAAACTAGCCGCTCTGCGGTTTGGTTTTTCAGCATGTTTTGAATAAAACTGGCGTCGATTTTGATGCAGTCGATAGGGTAGCTGTGGATGTAGTTGAGGCTTGAGTATCCGGTTCCAAAGTCATCTAGTGCTACCTTAAAGCCTAAAATGCGCAGCTTGGACAGGATCTGCTGTACTTCACTGGTCCGCGTCAGCAGCACGGTTTCGGTAAGCTCTATGGTGAAATCTTGCGGCGAAAAGTTATATTGACGAAGGTTTTTCAGCAAGTGATCTAAGTAACGCGCTGAGTTATTGAATTCATGCGCTGAACAGTTGATGCTAAGAGAGACATTATGCCCTAGACCTTGTTCTAACTCGTATTTTGCCTTGCATGCCAACTCAACAATTCTCTCTCCTAGTTTCACGATCAAGCCAGACTGTTCCGCTGCGTCGATAAACTCAACCGGTGACACACTGCCAAGCGCTTTACTTTGCCAACGAGCTAAGATTTCAAAGTGGTCCCAATTAGGGTTGCCTTTGCTGACAATAGGTTGAGCGACCACGTATATCTCGCTGTGACTGATGTTGTCGATGCTGAGCTCACTGCGCAATGCATCAATCACCAATGCGCGGCGATAATATTGGGCACTGAGATGGGTGTCGTAACACTGCACACTGGTGTGATTGGACTGTTTGCAATCCTTTAAAGCCAAGCTCGCGTTGTTGAGGATTTGATCGGCGGAGTGGATTTGCCCGCCGCTAGTGGCAAGGCCAATACTGATATTAAACTGAATATTATGCGCTTGATCTTGATAGCCGCGCTCCAACCTTTCAATAATGGTGTTACAAACTTGGAAAGGGTCGCCCGACAAGGTGATGAATGCAAATTCGTCAGCTGCGATTCGATACGCCAGCTGTTTATCTTTGATCGACTCTTTGATGGTAGTGGCAACAAACTTGATGATTTGGTCACCGATGTAGTTGCCGTATAAATCATTGATCGACTTAAAGTTGTCAATATCGACATAAGCCAAAGTAAACGCTCTGTTGGGGGATGCAATCAGTTTTTGCAATTGGTCGGATAGATAACCGCGATTGAGCAGTCCGGTTAAGTTGTCATGGGAGACTTCATAACTGAGTTGGTCAACCAATGAATCTGCGCGAGCGGTGAGCCACTTAGCCTTTAGGTGATGGGTAACAATATTCGCCACCAATTTATGGAAATAGACGAGTCCCTCTATGTCTTGCTTATCAATTGGAACAGTGTAGGTAGAAAGAAGTATCCCCAAAATCTCACTGTTGTGTGTTTTCAGTAGTGCACCAATATAAGCCTCAAGGCCATGGTCGACGAGAAAGGGCTCGTCACTGTGCAGTACTTGTGCCTCCTTCTCACACACGATCACCTCATCACTTGACTGAGTGATAAAGGTGTAACTAGTACGACTGATTGGTGAGAGGCAAACGCCTCGCTGTAGCTTCTGATTTGAGGCCGACGCAAGCAAGTTGGATTTGGCGGTGAACTGATCCAACTCGATGATACAGGTGCAAAACGACTGAGAGTACTGGTGCAACTCTTGGGTCGCTTTATTGAGTAGTTCTAGCCCATCTAAACAAAGAATACCATTGAGCGTATCTACGCTTAATGGCGCCTTAGCCGACATTGTCCTAACCATAATAGGTAACTCACTTATTAGTGTGGCTTGGCCACTTATCAATTGATTGGGTTACATAGTAAATATGGTATCAGTATCATAATATTGCAAACATCGATTAAGTTTCGTTAGTTCAGTTACTTTTGCTCTTGCTTAAGACGTTGTTTGAGGTAGTCGAGAAAGAGTTGAGTGCGCGTGTGTTGGTAATCGAGCTTAGGATAGTAGGCGAAAACCGTCGCTTCATCAGCAGTGATGCCAGGCAGTATCGGTTTGAGCGCACCGGATTTTAAGTCTTCTTTGATCATCACATCGTTGCTCAACAGTACTCCCATACCGCTTTTTGCCGCATAAAACAGCGCTTCTGGGTTGGTAGTGGCGAAATTACCACTGAGATTGAGCTTTTGGCCATTGGTGAGAGTGATTTCACGCTGGGTTCTCTCTCCCCAAACCAACATGTTGTGCTCGGTGAGCTGCTTGGCTTCGGTCGGCTCTCCATACTTTTCGATATAGCCGGGTGAGGCATAGAAACCAGCGCGGTGCTCAAATAGCGGCGTTGCCTTAAAACTTAGCGAGTTGAGCTGCTCTATTTCTCGACTTATAAACAGGTCCAGACTCAATGTTGGCAGTTGGCCCGGCGTGGTGGTGATCAGTTGAATGCGAATCTCGGGGTACATGTGTAGGAAGTCATTGAGATACTGGACCAAAAACTTGGAGCCGACCGCCAGGGTAGCACCAATTTTTAACAATCCCGCCGGGGTTTGAGAGACCGAGCGTGTCTCGTCGACGATGGACTGCCAGCCATCAAGTTGCACCTTGGCTCGCTGATAAAACAGCGCCCCTGCTTCGGTTTGTGTGACAGAGCGGGTTGTACGTTTTAGCAGTTGTACGCCAATTCGCTCTTCGAGCCAATGAATGCGCTTGCTAATCGCCGAGCTGGTGGTATTGAGTTTTCGCGCTGCGCCATTGAAGCTTCCTTCATCCACGACACGAATATAACTCTGCACACTCTGTATCCAATCCATACGCTCTCCAATTGATTCTTACTTGGAACTAATCACTTTCCAAAACGCTATATTATCATTTGTTGGTGGTCAATCTAAACTGGTTGCTAATCGATTAATCAGAGGAGAGTCGCGATGAAGAAAACGCCGATGTTATTGGCGATGATGATCATTGCCACAGGGCAAGTGGGGGTTAGCATCTACCTGCCATCACTGCCTCTGATTAGCCAAACGCTCTCTGCCAGCCAAGCTGACGTGCAGTTACTGGTTACCTTGTTCTTGGTTGGCTTTGGCGCCTCGCAGCTTTTTTATGGTCCACTTTCTGATGCGATTGGCCGTCGTCCGGTGTTTATCCTTGGACAAGGGATATATTTATTGGGCACCGTTATTTGCCTACTGTTTGCCAGCTCATTGCAACTACTTATCTTGGGTCGACTGCTGCAGGGGCTAGGTGCTGGCAGTGCCTCAGTGCTCGGCCGCAGTGTCCTTCGAGATAGTTATGACGGTGCGCAGCTAACTCGAGCGCTCTCGTATATTTCCGTTACCGCCTCGATCATGCCGATAATGGCTCCGGTAATGGGAGGATGGCTTGCGTTCTATTTAGGTTGGCAATCGGTGTTTGTGTTCGTACTAATCTATTTGATCGCGATTTTCACATTGGGTTATTTTGTGTTGCCTGAAACCATGACTTACGGCAAATCACGCTTTAGTGTGACCCAGGTGATGACCAACTATCGTGACCTGATTACTAGTCGCCAAGTGCTGTCGAGTGCCAGTTACAACTGGATAAGCTATCTCGCGAGTTTGGTGTCGCTATCGGTGATGCCGTTTTTGTTGCAACATGAACTGGGCTTAACGGCAGGGCACTATGGCTCGATTATGATTATTCCATCAGCAGGCTTGATGATTGGCAGTGTGACGCTGAATATGCTCAATCGTTCTTTTTCCGCCAGGCAAATTTTGGCGCTGTCGGTCACGCTTATCGTGACCGCAGGGATATGGCTGCTGTTGGCGCCGATGACCTTGGTCAACCTAGTCGCACCCTTTACCTTGCTTGCGGTGGCTCAAGGGCTGTCGTTTCCGATTTCAATTAGCATGTTGTTAGAGCCGCATAAACGCCAAGCAGGCGCAGTTTCCGCGCTCTCTGGCTCGATTCAAATGTGTCTCGCGGGATTATTTGGTGGCTATCTTGTTGAAAATTGGGTTGATAGTCCAACGACGATGGGACTTTTCTATTTAGTCTGTGCGTTGCTCATGAGTTTAGTGCTGATCAGTTCGAGATTGAAACACAGTGTGCAACAAGAGTTCGCTTGACGTACAATGCGCGCAATTATTCAGATGAGAGAATTCAGATGGAATACAATCAATTTTCAGCACTGGTTATGTCTTTATGTGAGCAAGAGAACTTGCCTCAGGCGCTGGCATTGCTAAAAGAGTGCCAAGACCAGGAAGTGGCAGAGGCGGCTGAGTCATTAACGGGTAAATTTGCATTGGCAGAAGTGGACGGTGCCAAGCGTATTTACCATGTTACCTTGCAGGAAAATGAACAGGGTGAAGAGCAAGAATACGTGGAACACGTAATGGATGAAGGAGATGACGTCATTCGTTTTGTCGCTTGGTTCTTTGAAGTGATGTTTGACGTTAAACGCAAAGAAACCTATCAAGCCGCGGGCAAAACCTATCAGCAACCGAAGCGAAGCTAAAAATGCATTAGTGTGATCAATCTCTTGCTTTTGTTTTATTTGTGATTAAAATCACACTCCTGATTATCGAGGAGAGACTCATGAATAACGAACTAGGCAATGCATACCTTGGTCAAATGATCGCTAAACAGGCGATGCATGATGCGCTTTATGGCAAGCCTAAGGCGAAAAAGACTTCTTTTATCAAGCGTGTGATGAAAAAGATCGGCCACTAATCGCTGTTTGTGAAACGGTTTTTTGCCAGCCCGAGTGTCACTAACGTCTGACTGGCATTATTCAAAGCCCCGCGACATCGCGGGGCTTTGTGGTTTATGGTCATAACGCGATAACGTTATCAGGCACTTTGTGCAATCCCTTTTCTTCCAGCCAGGCTGCAAGGTTATCTGACCCACCGATATAGTGCCCATCGAGCCAGATTTGTGGCACCGTTACTGGCGTTTTCTCGCCAATAATGGCTTTCACTTCCGGGATCATTCGATACAGTGCTGCGCTGTCTTTGACCACATCATGGTATTGATAGTCGATGCCCGCTTCATCGAGCATTTTCTTGGCTTTGACACAATATGGGCAGGTCGCTTTGCCGTAGACAATATTGCCTTTTAAGCTGTCGCGTTTGGTCCACTCGGCAATCACAGATTGAACCAGCACGCCACGGTTAAGGGCTTCACCTTGGCTAATGACTTTGCCTTCGACCATCACAATCGGCGCATGCCAAGCGCGCGCTTTCAGTGGCTCCCACCAATGTGACAACCAATCTTTCACTTCAAGCTCGATGTCGATGTTGGATAACTCATTATCAAACACATCCTTTAGAATGTCTTTGGTTAATGTACATTCACCACAAGGAATCTTGACTTTAAACGGGCCCCAACTGCCTGCCCATCGATAAAGGGTTATCTTGATTGGATCTGCCATAGAGTTATCTCCATTAAATACTATGACTCATTAGAACGAAGTAACGAGCAATATCTTTCACTAAGACGACTATTTTGTTTCCCAATGAGTAATGAATGCCACAGAAGCGATAATGATCGCCGCGCCCAGCCATAACCGCCCTGGCGGTACCCAGCTAAATACCAGCCAGCCTGCCAGTACATTGAGTGGCAGCTTAGCATGGTCAAAAGGCTGGACAAATGAGGCATCAGCGACGGAATACGCTTTAACAATAGCCCACTGCGCTAAGGCTGTCATCGCTCCTGCTGCGACGAGTACCAGCCATAAGTTGATTCCGGATGGTGTCTGCCAATCTGGTAGCGCCAGCAACAGATTGAACGGTGTAATCAACACCAGCAGATAAACCACCATTGTTGAAGGTGAGTCATGAGCCGACAACTTTTTCACCATCAGCGAGTAGCAGGCCCAAAAGAAAGCGGCACCGACCGGCAATAGCGCTGCCCAGCTAAAGTCCTCAGCCCAGGGCTCTAAGATGATCATGGCACCGACAAATCCCATCAAGGTGGCTCCCCAACGCACGACGCCCACTTTCTCTTTCAAAAAGAGACAAGATCCTATGGTGGCGAACAGCGGCGAGGTCATCAGCAGCGCAATACCTTGCCAAATAGGTACCGGATAGGCCAGAGCCCAAAGCCAAAGCTGAATACCAATGACCGAGAGAAACACGCGAAAGATATGCATCGTTAGATGCTCGGTTCTTAAAGAGCGTCTAATACCCAAAGTCGTTAGGTAGGGCAAAATGGCGACCAGCGCAATCGCGTACTGGACAAGTGCCACTGTGGTAGAAGAGAGGCCAAAATGAATACTGGCGATTTGAGCTAGGCTGTTAACCACGGCGAAGGCAAGGCCAGCGGTAAGCATCCAGCTAGCCCCTTGAACAGGATGGTGATGATGCGCAGACATGATATTAACGAGTAAAATAATAGTAGCTCTGAATCATACGTGCTTATTCGCTGAAGATCATCACTGATATGTTGTTCGTTGACACTTTGTTATGTTGGTAAAAAGAGGCATCAATCATTAGGCGTAAGCGCCTTGTTTTTGCTCTATTTGCTTGAGCGCTTTTTGATACATCCACCAAGCCACAAATCCAGCCAATAGGTTGCCGATGAAAGCGCCCCAAAATAGCCCTTGGATACCGCCAAGCTGCGAGCCCAGCCATAAACATGGCAAGAAGAAAGCAAACAGCCTCAGCGCAGAAATCGTTAATGCGGTGTATGACTTACCGAGTGCGTTGGCGATGGAGACCATCAACATACATATCCCAAGTGGTCCTAAACTAAATGGCACCACCATCAAGTGATAGTTCAGAATCGTCCCAACTTGTGTTTCGCTGGTCATCAAATCGGCCAGCAGTCCGGAGCTCAACAGGGTGATCAGCGCGATGATGAGCTGGAAGCCCAGAACAAATTGGACTGCGATGGCGACCAGTTTGCGAATGTCGGTCAAATTGTTCTCGCCGAGGCGTTTGCCTATCATCGGTGGCATCGACATGGTTAATGCCAATACGGCCACGATGGCGAAAAATTCGTAACGTGATCCCAACGCCCAAGCGGCAACAGCGGCGGTTCCGTAGCTGGCGAGTAACTTGGTGGCCAACATCGATGAGAGCGGGGGCAGTAGCTGACTGACCATCGCCGGGCCCATAATATGACCAATCGAGCGGACACTTTCGGCGATATTGAGATCGTGCCAATCAAAGCTCATCCACTGTTTGCGGGCAACCTTAGGCGCGACAACCAAAATGCCGATGCCAAAGGCGAGAATTGTCGCCATGGCGGCCCCGTTAATCCCCAAGTCGAATGTAAAGATAAACAGGGGATCAAGCACTAGGTTGAGCGCACTGGTGACCATCATCATGGTACCGGGCAACATGGTGTTGCCGTTGGCTCGGCACAGACTGTAGAAAAAGTAGAGTACGGCGCCAGTCCAGGCGCTAATTAGCCAGTAAATCCAATAGCTATCGATGATGGGTAAGACCGTCTGCGGTGCACTGAGCATTAGTAAGATCGGTTCGCGCAGTAGGTAGAGGATCAACCCAATCAAGGCAACACCAAGACTGCCCATTGCGACCACCAATCCCCCTAGCTGTTTGGCATACTGCTCTTTGCCTGCGCCAACCGCTCGCGCAATCACCGCAGTGGTGGCGATACCTAAGCCAACCTGAATGCCGATGATGATCATCTGAATCGGTAAGGTAAAGCCCTGAGCGGCAAGCGGTAATACCCCAAGTTGACCAATGAACGCACTGTCTACCAATTGAAAGCTCATCAAAGACAACACACCAAACAGCATCGGCCAAGTCATCGTAAACAGTTGCTGCCTCAAAGAAGAAGGCGAGGAGGAATTTGTCATAGCCATGCCACCGTTAGGGTTTTTCTCTAGTGTGAAATGAACAACTGAGGCCTTTTGAGCCTCGGTTATTTCAATACATACAACATCGTACCGCCCTGGTTGTTTTTCAAGGGGGCGGAGCGGTTTTATCTTTGCGAGGTGTCATCTTGTTGCAGATCGTCGGCATAACCTTTAGGTGGTGGTGTCCAGCCTCTCTCTCCTGCTTCATGACCATCACTGCGATCACGGCTGATGGCCTGATGGATTTGTTGCTCAAGATTGATAAACAGTTTGCGATAGTTGTTATCAAACCTTTCACCTTGCGCATCGTCTTCCCATGCATGGTAAAGAATGTCGGACTGCTGTCGTTCCACTTCTTTATAAGCGTTCTTTTGCTGTTCGACCAAAAACGGATGGTGGTTAAGCGTACGCATCGCATGGGCGCCTAACTCTAATGCAGAGTGGTAAGTTTCGAGCTCGATAATGTCTGCTCCTGCTTGGCGAAGCAAATATCCATGTCCACGGTCAAATGCGCGCGCGAGAACCTTTACCTGCGGATAGGTGTGTTTGACGTATTTGGTCAGCTCGACACTGGTTTCGCGGTTATCAATCGCGATGACCAGCATGGCCGCTTCTTCGATCCCAGCGGTATGCAATAGGTCAGGACGGCTGGCGTCACCAAAGTAGGCTTTGGTGTTGATTTGACGCATCAAGTCAACCTGGGCGGCTTGCAGATCCAGAACCACGGTGTGCACGCCATTGGCGACCAACAGTCGATTGACTATCTGACCAAAACGGCCAATACCGGCAATGATCACCGTACCTTGTTCTTCTATGGTATCGGCCTCTTGCTGATTGGACTTGTTTTGATAGCGCGGTAACAACACTCGGTCATATAGGATAAACAGGCCGGGCGTTAGGAACATCGACAACGCGACGACCAGCAGTAAGATCTGAGCCGTGGCAGGTGGAATAACATGGTTTTGCACTGTGAAGCTGAGTAATACAAAGCCAAACTCACCGGCTTGCGCCAAGCTCAGGGTAAACAGCCAACGGTTACTGCCTTTGATTCGAAATACCAGTCCAAGAATGAACAGTATCAACGCCTTGAGCAGCATGACCCCAAGGGTTAAGCCCATGATAAGGAAAAAGTGCTCGAACAAGATCGAGAAATTGATGCTGGCGCCAACGGTGATAAAAAACAGCCCCAGCAGCAATCCCTTGAAGGGGTCAATGTTGGACTCTAGCTCGTGGCGGAACTCACTGTTTGCTAGCACCACCCCAGCGAGGAAGGCACCCAATGCCGGAGAGAGCCCCACCAAACTCATTAATGCGGCAATACCAATCACTAACATCAGTGCAGTCGCGGTAAATATTTCGCGCAGTCCAGAACTGGCCACAAATTTAAACAGTGGTCGGCTGAGGTAATGACCGCCAACAACTAAGGCTGCGATAGAAGCGACGATCACCACCGCATAGGCCCAGCCCGGCAGGTTGGCGACGAGACTGAGTTCGTCGTGATGGGCGGCCAGTTCGCTGGCACCTGCTTGAGCTTGCTCAACCAACTCTGGGAGGGCCAATAAAGGGATAAAGGCCAGCATAGGGATAACGGCAATGTCTTGGAATAACAGCACCGAGAAAGCGTTTTGGCCTCCTTCAGTTTTGGTCAAGCGCTTTTCGTTAAAGGTCTGCAATACAATGGCAGTGGAAGAGAGAGCGAAAATCATACCGATCGCCAGTGCGACGCTCCACGGCTGAGAGAAAAACATCGCGATTGACATTACGGCGATCGCCGTCACCCCAACTTGCAGGCCGCCTAAGCCGAGCAAACGCATTCGCATCGACCAAAGCATTTTTGGTTCGAGTTCAAGCCCAACCAAAAACAGCATCATCACCACGCCAAATTCAGCAAAATGCTGAATAGTTGTGGCTTCTTCTCCGACTAAACCGATAATCGGGCCGATCACTACCCCTGCGATGAGGTAGCCCATGACTGAGCCGAGCCCAAGTCGCTTAGCAATAGGCACGGCGATCACGGCGGCGACTAGATAGATAAAAGCTTGGACAAAATAGAGGGTCATCGCTCTTCTCCCATCAAATGCTGTTCAACATAGTGGTTGAGTTTGTCCACTTGATTGGCTTGCTCAATATCCACCTGTCCGGCGACAAGGGCTCGCAATAGTCGGCGCCATTTCTCAACGTGCAATTGAATCCGGCCATCTTCTTTGGCGGTTCGAGCGCCAAACAGCGCAAAAGGAGCGAGGTAGGTCATACCGGTGAGTGACGCCATTTGCTCGAGTGGATAGAGCAGTTGGCGAATGGTGAAGTGGTTGTAGCCATCACTTTGATAGGCATCGGCCTTCCCCCCTGCTGACAGTGAGCAGAAAAAGAGTTTTCCATGCAGCGCGTTGGCATCGTGGCCGTAAGCGAAGCCATATTCGAGCACTAAATCTTGCCACTCTTTCAGGATGGCTGGAGTGGAGTACCAATAGAGCGGAAACTGAAAAATAATCACATCGTGCTCGCGCAAGCGTTGCTGTTCTTTATCGATATCAATGTGATAAGTCGGGTATTCATGATAAAGATCGACGACAGTTACTTCATCGATCTGCTTGGCGGCGCGAAATAGCTGCTTGTTGACTTCGGAGCGGTGTGGCGAAGGATGCGCGTACAACACCAGGACTTTGCTTGATTCCATAAGCGTCTCATAACCGAGTTAAGACCAGCGTTCATTGTGGCACAGAGGCCAAAAAATCACCACATGACTGGTCGATAAGACGTTAGTTTAGTTAGAGTTTCTCGATTGCGCGATACAGGTTTCTAAATCGTGTAAATGATCTACCACCAGAGAGGCCTGATCATGAAAGGGCGTATGTTTACCATGGGTGACTAAACAAGAGGGCATATCGGCGTTGAACGCTGCTTGCAGGTCGTACACATAGTCGCCAACATACAGCATCTGGTGCGGCTGCAAACGCCACTCATTGGCGAGAAAAAGCAACGAATCTGGGGCAGGTTTGGGTGGAAAGTGCTCGCGGCTGATGACTCGAGCGATATCCAGCTGATTATGTTTGATTTTTTTCTGAGCCGCTTGCGCGCAGTTACGAGTGATGACGGCAGTATGCAGTTGGTTATGGGTGATGAAATTGAGCAGAGAGTGACACCCTGGCATCGGTTTAGACGATTGGGCGTCGTCGATTTCGTGATCGAGGATCATCTGATGTGCGCGTTTGGCGGCGAGTTCGCACTCTATCTGCTCAACAAAAGAGAGCAAGTCGCTATCATGTGGACAGCCGATTTGCTCTCTCAACCAAGAGAAATTCATATCTGATGTCACAAGCGTGTTATCGAGATCAAACACTATCGCTTTGATCTGCTCGGCGGCAAGTGGCACATAAGACATAAATCGCTCCCGAATAGCTATGTTAAGCGAACTCTTTTTCTAGGTAAGCGACGATGTCTGAAGATTCATACATCCACTCTACCTGGTCACCTTTTTCTATTCTTAGGCAAGGGACTTTCACTTTACCACCACCGGCTTCTAACTCTGCGCGGTGAGTTGGATTATTTTTTGCGTCGCGCAGTTCGATGTTCACTGATTGGCGTTTTAGTGCGCGGCGAACTTTGACACAGAAAGGGCAAGCTTCGAACTGATACAAAGCGAGCGATTGCGCTTTAGCATCTACTTCTTGCTGCGCTTGCGCGGAGCGTTTAACGCCACTCGGGGAAAAGACAAAGTTAAGCAGTAGGATCACGCGTCCTAAGAACCAACGGATAAATTTCATGACCATCCTATATTGTTGAGCAATTTAACGATTGTTGTTTTTGGGATACGCATTGTAGCTGAGATGTGATCATTTCGGTACAGCAAACTCACTCGAGCTTAACACGATGTTGTGTCGTGACTTGAATGCCCAGGCGCTTGGCCAATCGCGTTAAGTTGGCGCGATCAGTTTTTAATTGCCTTGCCGCCTGAGCCCAATTGAAGTTAGCGTCGGTGAGCGCATCGAGCACCAATTGGCGCTGATAGGCATCGGTGGCTTCTCTTAGCCCCAATGTTGGTGAGTGCGCCTCTTCACCCAATCGTTGTTTTCTTTGCGATGTCGCACTCGCCAGAGGTTCAATCGAATGAAGCTCGCCGATGTCGTCAACAGAGACGGTGGTCAGTTTTCCTTGTTGACTTCGCGCTCGTGCTTTGAGTGCGGCGCGATTGATTACATGCTCAAGTTCACGCACGTTGCCTGGCCAGTTATATCGCGAGAGTAATAACTGCGCTTCTTTGCCAAGCTTAAGCTGGACAATCCCTAACTTTCGCCGTGCTTGTTCGAGGAAATACCCCGCCAATAAGACGGTGTCACCCTCTCGCTCTCTGAGCGGAGGCACTGAAATAGGATAGACGCTTAATCTGTGGTAGAGGTCAGCGCGAAACTGACCTTGTTCGATCTCCTGCTTTAGATCGCGATTGGTGGCAGCCAATACTCGAACATCAATCGTCTCGACGTTATCTTGCCCAACCGGTTGAATCTCATTGTTTTGTAAAGCACGCAGAATCTTGCTTTGCGCAGCAAGAGGAAGCTCACCAATTTCGTCAAGAAATAGCGTGCCCCCATCGGCCAAGGCAAACTTGCCTAGGCGAGATTTGTCTGCTCCAGTGAATGCGCCTTTAACGTGACCAAACAGCTCGCTTTCAACCAGATTCTCGGGAATCGCCGCACAGTTCACGTAAACCAACGGCTGCTTTCGTCTTGGAGATAAGTGGTGCAAGCTGCGCGCGACCAGCTCTTTCCCCACTCCGGTTTCACCATGGATCAGAATATTGAAATTTGAGGGGGCGACCACGTCTATGTCACTCTTTAGCGCTTGCATCGCCGGGCTATTGCCGATGATCTCTCCACCATCTCGTTCCCATGCTTCTTCATTAAGCTCCTCAAAACGTTGTTGGGTTTGCCGAGCTTGCTGCTCAAGCTGGCTGACGGTCAGTGCGACTTTGAGCGTAGAGGCAGCGATGGCCGATAGCGCCTCTAAACTGCGACTGGGAAACTGGTCGAAAACCCCTGGAGTCAAGCTGTCTAAGGTCAACACGCCTAATAGTCGGTCGGCGTAGTGCAAAGGTAAGCCCATACACGCATGCATAGGCAGATCACCATCGTAATCGATCAATAAATTGTCGAACGGATCGGGTAATTCACAGTCTGCGTCAAACCTGACCGCCGTTTTCGAGGCGCAGATACGCGCAAACCTAGGATGTTGGTCTACTATAAATCGACGCCCTAAGGTATCTCGAGTCAACCCTTGCATTGCCAAGGGAACTAAGGTGTCGCCTTGTAACGACAGCAATGCCACACAGTCGCACTGAATGGCTTTGCGAATGGCGTCGAGAAGATTGTTAAATCTGTCTTGGTCATTGTCGCCACGGGCAAGGCCGATGGTCATGTCAATTAACGTGGATACCGAGATGTCTTGCATAGTCATTCCAAGTGAGTGTGCTGGTTGGCCAGTAGCTGGCGACGCTGTTGTGAAATTAACCATAAAGAATGAGATAATACAACCTAACAATGTCAAATTGACTACATGTCGAGTTGTCGATTTGACACGTTTTCTTGTCACTTTAGTGAATAAACCCAATGGCTTAGGGGTGTTCTGCAGTTGGCATGCATTGTGCTCGGATAAAAAACTAAAACTACGATAAATGCAACACCTTGAGGAGAGATTGAAGATGCTTAACAACCAACATATTGAAGTGGTAAAAAGCACCATTCCGTTACTAGAGTCTGCAGGTCCAGCGCTTACTCAGCACTTCTATCAGCGCATGTTTAGTCACAACCCTGAGCTGAAAGATATTTTTAACATGACGCATCAGAAGACCGGGCGTCAAAGTGTGGCCTTATTTGAAGCCGTCGCCGCTTATGCCAAAAATATTGAAAACCTAGCGGCATTAACCGCAGCGGTCGAACGTATTGCTCACAAGCATACTAGCTTTAACATTCAACCAGAGCAGTACCAGATCGTTGGTCACCATTTGATCGAGACGCTGCGTGAGTTGGCGCCTGATGCCTTTACTGCTGAGGTCGAGGAGGCATGGACCGCAGCTTATCTGTTCTTGGCGCAGATCTTTATTGATCGAGAAGGAGAGCTCTATTTACAGCGCAAACAGGCAGTCGGTGGCTGGCAGAATGCGCGTCGTTTTGTGGTCAAAAGTAAGCAGGTCGAATCTGAATTTGTTACCAGCTTTGTGCTGGAGCCTGAAGATGGTGGGGCGGTACTCGATTACCAACCAGGTCAGTACATAGGGATTGAACTCAAACCGACCGGAGGTGACTACAAAGAGATTCGCCAATACTCACTGTCACAGAAGCCAAACGGAAAAGACTACCGAATCTCAGTCAAGCGCGAATGTGGTGAGTTCGCTGGATTGGTGTCGAATTACTTACACCATGAAGTGCAAACGGGCGATGTGGTGAATCTATACCCGCCAGCAGGCGATTTTATTTATCGCGAGAAGCTTCAACCTGTGGTGTTGATGGCTGCAGGTGTTGGGATTACTCCTATTCAAGCCATGATGCAGACACTTGCGAATAGTAAAAAGCAAGAGGTTAGCCTGCTCTACGCCTGTAATGGCGCTGAGCAGCACACCTTTAAGCAAGAATCCAAGCAGATAGCAGAGAACCAAGGTTGGAAGCACTACACATGGTACTTAAATCAGAGTGGCGCGGATTTTTCTGGGGAAATGGACATCAGCCTGGTCGCCAATCAATTGCCGTTGCAGAAAGCGGACTTTTATCTGTGCGGACCAATGGGTTTTATGGAATCCGTGGTTCGTCAGTTAGAGGGGCTTGGTGTGGAGCGTGAGCGCATTCACTATGAGGTGTTTGGTCCTCACAACTATTTGTAAACGCTAAGCTAAATAAAAAGGCCCGAGGGCCTTTTTTAGTGTTGGCTTGAAAACCACATTTTGATGCGTTGCAGTATGCCAATAGACTTTCGTGGACCTGAATTCTGATCCCCTTGATAATAGCTGGCTAGAAATTGAGTTCTTAGCTGTTGCACGTCTTGTTGCGTGACCTGACTTATTAAGGTGGCGCTGGCGAGAGCATGGTCATTGGCCAAGCTAAAGTCCATCTTGAGGTAGCCTTGTAGGTACAGCCAAAGGTGGGTCACTAAAGCCAGATTAGCCGTGCCTTGGTTGGTGAATTTGTCACTATGCTCGCCGAGGTTGCGGTGCAACGCTTGATGCATGGCTGCCGAAGAATCGGTGTGAGCACTAAGCGTTTGTGTTGCTTCAATATGGGCTTTGGTTAACACACCTAATAAGTGTTGCAGCGGTTCCACCTCTGGTTTGGCTTGCAATGCGCGCTCAAACAGTGGGGAATGCTGCTGGCAGAACTGCTGGTAAAGCGGAACATTATCGCAAACAGGCTGCCATTGTTCAGCACCAATGTGTTGCAAGTAGTGATTGAGTTTAGTCATGGCTCTGTAGGGTGGTCAGTTGAACTTCAAATGACCCCTGTTCACAATCGACAAACAAACTATCACCGGTGATTATCACCGATAAATCCATGGTTCGAGCAACAACCTGTGCGAGCGCTCCGATTGCTTGGCTGTCGAAACGATAGAAAGATGCGCTGTACTGACGAGCCTTGTTTTTGGTCTGATCCCACCACACATCTGATTTAGAGTTAAACGAAAAAATGTCGACTTGTTTAGCCAAGCGACAAGCTTTTTTTACTCGGTCGAGTGATGGCTCACCAATATCCACCCAAAGCTCAATCTGGTCATCGAGCGACTTAACCCACAAGTCGGGTTCGTCGGTGGTTGATAGCCCTTTGGTGAGTGCCAAATTTGGTTGCCACTTAACACAATAGGCCATAATTCTCGCCATCATGCGTTCGACGGTTTCTGAAGGGTGCTGAGCCACGGTCAGCTGCGTTGAATCGTAGAGATCGCGGTTGGTATCCGACAGCGAAATACGAAATTTATAAATAGTGGGTTTGAGAGCCATTGTTTAAAAAGGGTTCCAGGTCATAGAGGTGTACTATAGGTGTACCTTGGTGGTGTTGTCTATAGCTCATGTTGTTGTTCTACTAAGTATACAGAACTAATTGTTAAGGTGGGAGTACAAGTTATTGAGTAACAAACCAATTACACAGATTTCGCAAATCGAATCGCACTAAGATGAAGCAAAGTGGACCTATTGTATATTGTTAGGCTTAATATGTTTCTCTAGCCTTTACTTCGTTTTGCTGCTGGCTGGATAGGCCGAGCTCGTATGAGCTCGGCCTTTTTGATTCGATTCTAATGTTAACTTTTGGTGAGTTTATAGAACAACGAAAATATATTATATCTTTGGATCTTGGGTTGAAAAATCAAACTTATCAATTGGTTGCTGTCGTTCGAGGTCAAGTATATTGTGTAGAGCAGAATTCTCTTTTTTGAAATGGTAACTGTGATGAAGTGGTCTTTAGTTGTGCTCTACTTTTTATTAGGCATGCTTGGAGTTTGGTTTGGTGGGGTCTGTTTAGGGCTAATACTAGATAGATACTCGAGCGGAGACTTAGAGACCGGAGATATGGCTACTTGGGCTGCTGCATATGGCACCATATGTACATTAGGTTTCTTGATCAATCAGCATATTCAATTGCGTCATAGTCAAGACAAAGAACGCGAAACAAGAGAAGCGCATGAACGTAAGCAGCAAGAAATGTGGGTAGAACAACGTGAGCTACTGAAAATCCAAAAGCAACAAATTCACAAAGAACTCTTCTTTAATAAGCTCGATGAAATTGAAAAGTCGATTAGTGATACCTTTTACTTTTACGATAGAGGGCAGCTTCACGATTCTCTCTTCAATTTAAATGGGCTTGATTTAGTGATCAACGAATCGCAACCTGTTGTCAAGAATATTCAAACCAGTTTTGACCGCATCAGATCCTCACTAGAGTTACCTGTATCAGAGTCTAAGATAAAGAATTTCCTTCAAAACCTTCATGACATATATAAATTCTATCTACTCCTTGACCCTGGGGCTCCTAGTACGATCGGTGATGTCTATGGTAGTTCACGCATTAAAGACCATCAGTTCTCAGTGATTAATATCTTCGATATAGAAAAGCAGCTATATGATATTTCGAATGTCTTCTGGCGATTATGTAAGTTCGGAGGGTATCAGCTGGTTAATCCTTACCCTTTCAGTAACATAACTAGCGAGTTCAAGGTAGCACTAATAAAATTTGCGATTTCACGAAATGAAAGCAATAGTTCATATAGGTTGTTAAAGGATAAACATAATAGACTACTTTTTCTGACTCAAGCTTACGATTTGTTTATTAATGACGATTCTTATTTGAGTACATTTCCCGCAATATCTGCTTTAGAATCAGTTTTTTCTTCCTCCACGGAGTTGCTTAAATGCGTAGAGTCAGATTGGAACTTTCAGGGTCTTTTAAAGCTACTTAGGAGAGAGGTGTATGAGGGTCTCTCTATGAATGAAGAAAATGATAAGTATGTAGATTTATTGGATGACATAATTCGTACTTTATAGCGACAGGCCGAGTTGATAAGAACTCGGCCTTTTTACTAATAACTCCACGCCATATTCCCAACGTCCAAATCAATGTCTGTGTGTTTGTCGCTATTGGCTTTATCTACGGTGACTGGCTTATCTGATTTGATAGTTAGGGATACTTCAGATTTGCTTTTATTCATCTGGCCTTTTAGTGGCTGATAGGCGCCGTAGGTACTTTGCTTTGTTGTCAGTCCTCCGGTTTGGTAGCCGTGGGCGGTACGTGCTTCTTTGTTGTGCTGTTCGTTGGTCGTGATACCAAGCGTGGCGTTTTTGTCTTTGACCTTATCGAGTGACTTAGCCAGATTCTCGACTTCTGCACTGGCGTTCTTGGCAGAGAGTTTCCAACCATCGGGAATGAGCGCATCTGGCAGCATATTTATTAGCTTCTTAATTCCGCTCCATAATCCACTAACTGCCTCTTTTACCCAGTTGATTACTTTATCTAGGCCCACGAACTTATCGACTAAGTAGGCGATTGCGATAATGGCCGCGCCCACAGCAGCGACTATCATGCCAATGGGGTTAACCATGATCACAGCGTTTAGTCCAATCAGAGCAACTTTGAAGATCGCAATAGCCGCTAGAATACCTTTGAAGTTTTGCGAGGCCCAAAGCAGCCCTTTACCTAACAGAGTGAGCCTATTGTATAGACCTGATACCGTAGCAGTCGCTTTTTCTAAGAAGTCGGCTCTGAAGTCGGAGTTTTTAAACTTATCTAGAAACTTACTCAGTGCTGTGGTCGCTTTTTCCATGATAGGGGCGAGTGCGGCAAATTTAATAGACTGGATTGCCTCTTGTACTTTTTGCATGGCATCGTTGTATGCCTCGGCTCTTACCGCATCTTCTTCGGTGACACCACCGCCAATGTCATTCAGTGCTTTTCTGGCAGAGGTTAGCCCTTCGGTTCCTTCACGGAGCATGATGAGCATTTTTCGCCCGTCTTGACCAAAGGCGGCATCGGCAAAGGCCATTTGTTCTTGTTCGGTTTTTAAATTGCTGAATGCATCGAGTAGCTTTTCATAGGCGTCCTGCGTGTTTGCGGCGGTTTCTAACTCACCAAATACTGAGTTACGACTCTTCTTTAGAAAGCTACCTAGTGCGCCAGCTCCTGTTTTTTGTAGCGTACCTAAACGTTTGGTAAAGCGAGTCATTGCAGTCGTCATGGTACTGGCTTCTACACCTGCATGACCTGCCTGAGACTGCATAGCCTGCAGTTCTTCTATCGGCATGTTTAAGGTTCTGGCAGACTTGGCGAGTCTATCCATTTCATCGGCACTGCTGCTGACTTCCGTCACTAGCCCCGCGATACTGAGACCACCGACTAAGGCGGAACCTTTGCCCATTGCCGCAGCGCCTATGTTTGGCATGCGAATGGTTTTATTGAGTTTGTTGATTGGGCTCATGGCTTTCTGCAACACAGAGTAGCGCTTGCTGAGTTTGCCGATCTCTTTGCCGTGTTTGTCGTAGCTTTTGTTGAGTCGCTTGGACTCGCCATCAAGGTCGTGAACACGAACGCCGGTCTTCTGCAGTTCTCTCCCCATTTTGACCAGGCTTTGATTGTTTTGGTCTTGAGATGTCGTGAGTTTATTAACTCTCGCTTGTTGCTTGGCGATTTTCTCGGTTAATGCGGCACTGGGTTGGCCTGCTGCGGTGGCTTTGGCTTTGAGTTCGTCGAGCTTTTCGTTTGCTGCCGCGAGTGAGATAGCGCCGTCTTTGGATTCTTGCCGAAGATTTTTAAAGCGGTTAATCATGCCGAGTGCGGCGGAGTCTTTCGCTTGTTGTTGCTCTAGCTTTTTAATGGCTTTGGCGTAGTGGTCGGTTTCGGAGCTTACGCCTTTGAGTGGTTTGGACATTTTATCAACCATGCCCATGACCACAGATAAGTTCATTTTCATCGCGTTCGCCTTATGTCGATGCAAAAAAAGAGAGCTTATTTGCTCTCTTCTGGTTCGTGCCGTTGTCGTGCGAGTTCTCGAAACAGTAACAGGTCGTCGTAACTAAGCTTGTCTATCTCGCCTGGTGGCCAATGGAACACGGCGGCAAGATCGGCGTAGTAGTCTTCGACTCGCGCGATTACTGTTCCGTATTCACGAAAAAAGAGGCAATGGTGGTCAGCAGCGGCGCCCAGTTCTCTACTGGCATGTTGAGAAGGTCTTTTTCGTTGAGGTTTGAAATGCGCGGCAGTAGGGCTTCACCTGCTTCGAACTTCATTTCGCAAACGTCAATTAGGCTTAGGCCACGTAGCTGACCTGCGTGCGGCTTGGTGACTTCGATTTCTTTAACGGTTTCACCGCCTTTTTCGAATGGCACTGCCAGTGCCACGACTTTCACTTTGCTTTGGTCTTTAATTGGGTTGGTCATAGCCTAGTTCTTCCCTGAGTTCATTGAGCGTGGTCTTGCGTCCGCCTTTTTTCGGGTCAAGTTTCATGACCACTTCAAATAAGTCGTGCGCTTGTTTTTTCTCACCTTTGGCTAAGCTCCAATCGCCTACCAATTTGAACATTTTCACTTTCAGTGGCGCGTTGGTGGCCAGCTCACCCGATTGCAAATCTTTCACTGCATTGATGAGGTAATCACGGTTGAACTCTGCTTGTGCTTTATGGGCTTTGTCAGAGTAGCGGTAGATGATGTCGCAATAGGCCGTCATGCCGTTCGAGTTCCACTTGATTGGCGTTTCTAAACCGCCGTCAATTGCAGCTCGGAACGCATCATGGACTTGTTCAAGGTTTCCCACATCCACTTGCCACATGAACCAATACCACATCACATCAAGATTACCGTATTTGCCCTGGTGCGTTTCAAGCAGTTGCTCGACCACTGGGCGATATTTCTTGATGAGTTCTTCTTTGTACGGGTCTTTCTCTTGTGAGCCAGACAGGGTGCGAAGGCGAGATAAATCTTCTTTTAAGATCGCTTGAGTTTCCTCCCATGGTCTGTCGGCCAATGAAGGTTGGGTATAACTGCCTGATGGTTCGTTGTGCGTAGCATCTAGCAGGGTGATATTGACTGCAGAGGTCGCGGCCTGTTTTGCCGCTAGTGCCTCTGCTTTGGCTTTCGCTTGTCGTTTTAGCTTAATGGCTAGCATGGACTACTCCCTACTGAGGAATGACTTCATCACAGCCGAACTGAACTTCTAGTTCGCCATCGTTAACCGCCAACTCAAGTGAGTTGATCACCCAAGCGTTGACCAGCGTGTACACCTTACCGCTGTTGAGGTGGTAGGTTAGGTTCTCACCTGCGAAGTCTTTTAGATTCGCTTCATCGGTGGACTCTACGTGGGCAATGGTCACGGTTAGCCCGGGCGCGTTGTCGTACTCTTCGGTGTAGCCGATCACGCCTTCGTCACCCATTTGTGGCTCACGGGTTGGATTGCCCATTTTTAACGTCGCGCCTGACTTAGTAGGCAGCCTACCAAGGGAGCCAGCGTCTAATAAACCTCGGCTAGTAATTCTTGTTCCCATAATGTTTCTCCTGATAGCTCTGTAACTCGTTTTGTTACTGGCTAATTACGAAATTGAATTTTACCTGCAGTGATGATCATGCCGTTGACCAGTTGCGGCGAATCTTGGTAGTTGATGCGCTGTTTGTTCGTGGTATCGAGCGTGACAATCAGTGATTCTTTGTAGCCTTCAAAGTCCTGCACTAGGCCATCTAGTTCGAGTTCTTTGTAGAGCACAAGCAGTTCACTTTTTAAGATGCTTGGTGTCACGATGGCCTGACCGGGCGCAAAGCGAGTGCCGTCCTTGGCGAGTTTGTGTCGGCCATACTTACTTAGGATGCGAGCGCGTTGTTTTTGGCGAATGAACATCACAGTTGCAGGGGTCATTACATCGAGGTAGCTGTTATCAGCAATGCCAGAAGCGTTCTCGGTGTAGGCCGTAACAGGGCGCTCAATTAAGATCTCTTTGGCTGAGCTTGTTTTGTAGGTACTCATGCCCTCATACAACAGCAGGTTGCGCTCAGCCCAATCCCATTCATCAGGGGATAAGGTGTACAGGCCGCTCAGTTTGAGTGTTTGCAGTGGTCTTGCAGGGTCAGTCGCCAGTGACGGGGCAATTTGACCAGCCCAAGCGCCAATGGCTGCGGCTTCGCTGACCTCGGCATTACTCGAATCACCAATTTTGTTAATCGGCATAAAGTTGATTAACGGGCAGTTGCTCTTGTTGGCAAAGGTGATCAGCTCAGCATGGGTTCCTTTAAACGGGATGTAACCGATACCTGGAATTTGATTGAGTGCTTTGTAGCGGTCTTCAAGGAAGGTACCGAGATCGCGCACTGAGGTTTCGTCACTCAGTGAGCACAGAATGTGATGGTATTGGGTATCACCCAGAGCCGCGAGCGCTGACATAAGATCGGTGTTTTCAACCGCAATGCCATAGATAGGCATGGTTTCGTCTTGACCTCTGAACCATTTCACCATGTCTACGATGTCAGAATCACCAAATATTTCTGCGGCTTTGGTTTCATCCATGGTGAGGTGAACTTCATTGGCTACGGCTGAGCCGCCTGCACCAAAATTGCCGATCACTAGGACTAGCTGTAGGTCTTCGGCACTGTTGGCGAGGCTGTTGTCGATTTCGATATAAACGCCGGGGACGCGGGCGCTACTTGGCACTTCGTTGAAGCTGATGCTCATGATTCAGTCTCCTTGGTTTGCGCTGTGGTCTTTTTGGCGTTCATATCAATGACAGATTTGTCTTTGATGCGTCGAAGCCAGTAAATATTGCGAGGCTTTTCCTCACCTGTTTCTTTGAGTGGCTTACCGTCAATTGGGTCTCGAACGATTAGCCCCTTTTTTGCAGGTTTGATTTTCAGTTTGCTCATAGTTCTGTCGCCTGTGAGGTGAAGTGTTCTGCTGCCATAGCCATGAGTTCTCGCTCTAGCTTTGGCGTCCAGCCGAGGAAAGTTCGCTGCGGCATTTGGTAATTGCGTTTAGTGGCGGTACCACCTTCCCATTTACCCGTTTTACTGTTGTAGAAACCATTGACGCGAGTAGTGAAGGAGATGGTTTGTCCTTCGTTATGGTCGCGGCCAATCTTTCCTGCTACGCCTGTTAACCCGACTTCAAAGCTTTTCTCATCGGCTTGTGTTCGCAGCGATTTAGATAGACCCATCAGCATGTTGCGGTTGTTTTGGGTCACTTTGGCACTGTCGTTGCCTAAACTGATGCGCTTGCGTGTGGTTCGGCTTTGGTATGGGTTGTTGTCGATATCGCGCTGCGCTCGGATTTGAGCTCTGAAGAACTGACGTGCTCGGTTGGCCATTCGGCGGTTGAGGTCAAGCTTGTCAGTTGCTGCCATCACTAGGCTGTCTACCAGTTGGGTTAATTGCTGAGGGTTTTCTAGCTTCATGGCAAGTCATCCTCATGGCCGCCGACGTATTCCAAAGTGTCTAGGTCATCGATATCCACTGTGGTTTCGAATTGGCTTCGGCTGCTGTAGCGGATGCCGTCTTGTTTCCAGTTGCCATTGGCGTCTTCTTCCAGTTCGTAGGTTTCTTGCAGGTCGATTTTGATTTTTATGTCGCATCGTCTGTTGTCTAAAATTTCGGTAGCGAAAGTCGGTTGTGCTAAGCCTTTCTCTTGGCGTTCTGGATCATGTTTGTTGAGCCAGTTGACCAAGTGCATCATCAGTACTTCGGGTTTTACTTTGACGTTTTGCAGGAAGATGATTGCCGTGTATTCCAGCTCGAAACCTGTGGTTTGAAATGACGGTGCGCTGAAAAGAGCGCCATCTTCTGCCCAGGCATCAAACTTGGCTGAGTCGGTGATGTGTGCTTTGAATAGGTCGGTTAGGGCTTGGAGTGCTTTCATTAGACCACCTCAAAACAGTAGGTTTCTTCGCCATGGATGAGCATGTCTACGGCTTGGCGGTATTTCACATCGCCGTCATTTTTCTTTTCATCCAACGCTTCTTGTCTGTCGGCTGCTTCTGCAGTGGCATCACCAGAGAGTTGAATGCCGATTAGCTGACTGGCCGTGAGCGCAAACACAGCTTGGGTGTAGAGCACGGTCGCTGACTCGTCATCACCAAACTTGTCTTGTGATAGGGCGGTCAGTGAATCATAAGGCTCGATTGTCTCTTTGAGTTCACGGTGTACTTTGATGCGAGAGATTTTTGCTTGCTGCAGAATGCCTTGCTCTGTTTCATTGCGTTGGAAATGGAACAGAGTCTGAAACTCTGACAGCTTGAGTTCTGGGTACTTACCCATAGCAGGTAGCACTGAATCGTAGATTTCATTTTTGTTGCCAACAAATTCCATTGCTATCACCTATGAGTTGAAAGGGAATGCAGGCAGCAGCTGCGATAATCGCGAAAGCCGTAGGGCTTTGTGATTGGCAGCAGAGCCTGCATTGGGGGGAAGTTAGTTTGCTAAGTTAAATCCAAGCAGTGCCGTCCCAGAGTTTGACGTTGCCGAACTCTAGTGCCGCGGCTTTTTCTAATCGCTCAATGACGTAAGCCATGTTCATGGATTCAAAGTTTTCGACCTGGTCTTTCTCGTCGTTCTTCTTACCGACTGAGCGACGAATTGAACCTTCCTGAATGTAGATAGACAGGTTGTCGTAGCTCGTGACCATGATGCCCGTTGAAGGGAAGCCCGGTACTTTAACCGCAGGTAGACCACCGTATGAGCCGATGACTTGCATCTCTTCAACCTTGGCCTTTTCACTTGGCGTGTTGCCGTGTGCTTCATAGAACTTAGCTTTGTCGTAAGCCAGCAGGTCAGATCCGATGATGGCAATGAGGTTTGCGTCATTTTCTACGGCATCGTCTAGTAGCGCTTTGACATTCAGAACCGCCGTATCTAGGTTAACGAAATCTTTTCCTGCACCATCACCAATGCGGATTTCGCCTGGAGTATCACCTTCAGTGATCATGCGTGCAGCGGCATGTTCACGAATCGCTTGGAACCAACCTTTGTTGACGTCTTCGCCATTCGGGTTAGCATCTGGGTCGGTATTCGACGCGACACTGGTACCATGCCAACCGATGGTGATTTTGTTAGCGTCGATCTGTTCGCGTGTTTGAGATGACACAATGCCGTTGAAGTTCGGCATATGTGCCCAAGCATCAAGCTTGTCGTAACGCATTGCGGTATCGAAGTTGGTTTGCACACAGGTGTAAGGCATGGCTTTGGTGGTTGTGTGGTCTTTTGGCGTGCGTTTGCCCGTTCCGGTCGTGTCAGTTCGGCTGGCAATCATGCCCGTTACGCCCAAACCAATCGCTTCACCAATCTGGTTTTTGACAGGGATGATGTTGATGCGGCCTAAAAACCAGTTACTTTGGCGAATGGCAGCAATGATTCGCTGAGTTCCTTTAGGCGCGACGTTAAACTTTTCAGTAGGGTCTGCCACATCGTTTTGTTTCGCTACGGCTTGGATGTAGGCGCTCAGTTTCTTTTTGGTATGGTTCTGCATAGTTTTACCTTTAAATCTGCTGAATACGTTGGGTAATGCGCGTCAGTAAAGGCGCTTTACAGGTACTGTTCTTGGTCTTTGTCTTCACCGGACAGGTGGCGTTCACCTTCGTCAGTGATTTTGCTTAGCTTGTCGGTTAGGTCAGTTAGCTGAGATGAAAGCGTCTCGACCTTGGTTTCTAACTCACTCAGTTGTGTTGTTTCTTCCGGCTCGTTAGTTTCTGGCTGGTCTGGTGTTTCCGTCGCAGATAGCTTTTCAATTAGCTTGTCCAACTTCTCATTAGTTGCGCTGTTAGCTTCAGTGCTCAGCTTGATCAATTTTTCGAGTTCTGTGCTCATCGGTTCCGATTCCTCTTGCTTAGATAGTTGCTCTTCTTCGGCATCTGGGGCGCTTTTGAGCAAGTTGGTTAGTTTACGAATAAACCAACTCTGGTCATTTGGGGTTGGTTCATTGGATAGGTTGGTTTGATTATTTAACTGCGTGTTAGAGAGTTCTTCGAAGTTCAATACCTGACCTGAACTAACCAACTGTTTGTTTTCTTCTTGAGCTTTTGCAGACAGGTGTACTTGTGTAGTACCTAACGAGGCAGGCTCATCAGTGAATGCCAATCCTGTTAAGTAGGCTTTTCCTGAACCAGCAAAGTCCTCTAGGTACTCACACGATGTGTGAAGCAACTGACCGTTTTCGATATTTCTTAGCAAGTGAGAGTTAGGCTTTACTTCAACCCATAACTCATTACCTCGTGCTTCTGCTGATAGGACTGAGCCGCCTTTCCAACTCCATCGTGAGTGATCGTCATTGATGCGAGCTGCATATTTTTTGGGGTCATAGGTTTCAGCAATGTCGTCGATGATTTTCTGTGGAATGTCACGACCATCAATAGTAGGACCTGCTGTTAACACACAAATTGGCTCAGACTTGAACATCTTGCTGTCTCCTGAAAATTTCTGATTTCAATCTACCGAATGCGGTTATCTTTTTGTATTTGTGGTGATTCTAGATACCCCATATAGAAATGGCGCAGGCTGAGTAAATCCGGTGGCTGTTGCACTATGCAAACATGGAAACGAATGTCATTGAACTCGACGCGCCTTTGTACACCCAAGCCCAAACACAGGCTTTGGGGCTTTACTTGCGCCAGTACAAACCTGCTGAGATCGCCGAGAAGGTGAATGTTGCCACGCGCACTATTCAGCAATGGATATCTAAGTTTGACTGGAAAACGATGCGCGATGATTCACCCGTTGAGTTGATGCTTCGCCAACGTATCGCTTACTTGATGTGGGTTGATGTAAAGCATGAGAGCCAGCTGAGAGAGTTGGACTTATTGCTTGAGCAAAAGCGCAAGCGTGATGAAGCTGAAAACAAACGTCATCGGCCTTCTTCTTTTGATTCAGGTGATAAAAAGCGGGGGCGCAGGCCGAACAAGGTTAAGAACGATGTCTCGCATATCACTGAAGAGGTGCTGACGGAGTTTAGAGAAAAGACGTTCTTTGACTATCAGCAGGAAATCCACGCCCATAAATGCAATAGCGACATCAATGAGTTTCGCTTTTATCTTAAATCTCGCCAGATTGGTCTGACTTACTACTTTGCTTATGAAGCGTTTGAAGATGCGGTGCTTAACGGCGACAACCAGGTGTTTTTGTCGGCATCACGCAAGCAGTCTGAAATTTTCAAAAACTACATTCGCAAGTTTGCCCTAGAGATTGGTGATGTTGACCTTAAAGGCAAGGATGAGCTGCAACTTAGCAACGGCGCAACGTTGTACTTCTTATCCACGAACGCGCGTACCTCGCAGGGCTTTAATGGCCATGTGTATTTTGATGAGGTGTTCTGGATCCCTAAGTTCGGGGAGCTGGATGATTACGCAGGCGGTATGTCTATTCATGACAAGTACCGCACGACTTACCTTTCAACACCTTCCACTGTTGCCCATGAAGCCTACCCGAAATGGCAGGGTAAGAAAGAGCTTAAGATTGATATCAGCCATAAGGCGCTCAAAGGTGGTTCTCTGGGTAAAGATGGTATCTTTCGGCAAATTATTACCATTGATGATGCGATTGCCAAGGGTGCGACCTTCTTCAATATGGAGAAGCTTAAGCGCAAATACCCAGATAAAACCATTTTCAATAACTTGCTGCGCTGTGTGTTCTTGGATGATTCGGCGTCTATCTTTGCGCTTAAATCGCTGCTTGCGTGCAAAGCAGATACATCGAATTGGCATGATGTGGACCACAGCAAGGCGCGACCTGTTGGTAATGCCGAGGTTTTAGTCGGTTATGACCCACGGGGTGGCGGTCAGGGTGAAGGCTCGGACGATGCAGGTTTGGTGGTATCGCTTAAACCAAAATCGAAAGGCGGCGTATTCCGGTTAATAGAGCGTATGCGCCTGAAAGGTTCGAGCTACGAGCAGCAGGCTGAGGCCATTCGTGGCATTACGCAAAAATACAATGTTGTGTATTTGGCGATTGATACCAGCGGTGTTGGTTCTGCGGTGGCTGAGTTGGTGCGCAAGTTCTTCCCGGCTTTGGTTGAACTGGACTACTCGCCAGAGCTCAAGCGCATGATGGTGTATAAGGCTCGCGAGATCATCAATGACGGTCGTCTGCAGTTTGATGGTGAATGGGATGACCTGGTGCATTCGTTCTTGATGATTCGCCAACATACCACTAAGGCCAGTAACCAGGTGACGTTTATTTCGAATCGAAGCAAGGTGGGTTCGCATGCCGACCTTGCGTGGGCTTCCATGCATGTAATGCGTTGGGAGCCAATTGATATTCACAACGATGATTCAACCACGGTTGAGTTCTTATAGGAGAGGCTGTTTTGATTGAATTCTCTATCCCTGAAAGTGTGATGAACAGTGACATTCTCAGTTACATGGAAGTGGCGCTGATGGATGGTATTTATGAGCCGCCCATTCCTTTTGATACCTTGGCCAAAACACTGCGAGCCAACCCGATGCACAGCAGCGCGATTGATTTTAAGCGCAATATGGTGGCGTATTCGGTTGAGCTAACTTCGCTGTTGAGCAAGCGCGATTTAAAGCGCTTTTTACTCGATTATTTAACCTTTGGGAATGGCTACTTGCAGGTGATTCGCAATGTGTTTGGTGAGCCAGTGAAAGCTAAGCACTTGCCTGCCATGTATATGCGTAGACGCGAGAACTTGGGTTTTAGCTATAAGCCCAATGCGTATGATGACCGCGGTCGGATTGATTACCGGCACGATCAGGTATTCCATTTGGGCGAATACGATGTCGCGCAAGAGATTTACGGCTTGCCGATGTGGGTGTCTTCGATGACGGCCATTTGGCTGAGTGATGATGCGACCTTGTTTCGCCGTAAGTATTACATCAATGGTTCTCATGCGGGTTACTTGCTGTACATGAACGACCCGAACTTAACCGAGAAGCAAGAGCAAGAAATCAAGGACAAGTTGAGTAAACAGGCGGGGCTTGGTGCGTTTAAGAACTTGTTTATCAACGGCAAGGGCAAAGATGGCAAAGCACCAGAGTTAACCGCGATAGGGCAAGTTGAAGCGAAAGACGCATTCAAAGATATTAAGAACATGACCACCAATGATGTGCTTTCGGTTCACCGTGTGCCACTTGATTTAATGAGTGTGCAGCGTGAAGGGTTTAGCACTAGCGGTGACTTGAACAAGATTGACCGAATTTTCTATAAAAATGAGCTATTGCCGATCATTGATTCGCTGATGGAGTTAAATGACTTTGTTGGGGTTGAGGTGGTCTCGGTGAATGGGTATGAGAGTTTGGAGCCAGTTGCTTAGATAGCAAGAAAAGTTCGTAAGTGGTTAAGGGTGGGCAAACACCCAAATCCACTTGATAGTATGTATTCAAGGTTGCAGATTGAGTCGCGCGGCTATCCACGTTTGGAGGTCGCGCAATTTTTTTGCATTCTCAGTACAGGTTTGAATATTCGATACATCTTCCGCTAAGACTTCGGCGTCTCGTTGGTATACAGTGGTTGCGGTGGCACCATCAGAGACGGCGGCGGGTTGCTGAACACCGATTGCTCGATTATGCGCTCGCACTGATTCGGCGCGGATGTGCAGCCAGTCAGCATCATTAACCACACACTGCTTATCACGATTGTTTTGCGCATACTTGATCACCTCTTTTTCTATCTCTCGAAATTGAACCCGAATATCGGGCTTTTGGTTGGCGAGCTTAACGGCTAGTCGGAAAGCCTCGACTTGCTTTTGTTCGACTTTGTCCCAAAGGGCGTTTTGTGCCGTTAGCGCGTTGGCTTGAGTGGTCGCTACGCCATAGTCATACGACAAGTACGCAACACCACCAAGAACGGCGACAATGCCAAGAGTTTTAAATAGCGTTAGGTAGGGGCTAAGCATGATCACCATCCATTCAAACAAACGTGTTGTTCTTTGCTGCGTCGTTTAGGAATACCGGCACAGTTGCTTTGTTCCAGTCGGCAATCTTTACCATTCACAAACACCCATCTTGGGTACTCGTTGCAAGCACCAAGGTGATCGCCCTGGTTAAACTTTTTCAGTAGGGTAGAGCGAGCGAAGTTACCTGCACCAAGGTTAAAGACGAAGCTGACCATCATGTCGTATTCGCCTTGGCTTGGCGTTTGGGTGATGTGTTTGTTTACTACCCGCTCAGCGGCGGCAATGTCTTTAACGAAGAACTCGGCGGCTTGTCTTTCGGTTAGCTTGGTATCTTTGGTGACACCTTGGGTATGACCTAAGCCTGCCGTCCATACGTCAGCACTACATTGATAAGGTTTGAGCCTGCACCCTTCTTCATTTGCCGTATGGCGCAAACCGTTTTCACTGGTTGTTAGCTCAGAATCGATGGTAAAGACAATGGCAAGCACGGAGGCCACCGAACACACCGCCGCCTGTATGACTCGGGTTTTTAGGCTCATTCGGTTTCTCCTTCTTGTTCGTGGAGTTTCGCGAGCCTTGCTTTGCTCAGTTCAATCGATACGGCGTAGTGACGAATGGCCATAATACCCGTGACGATACCCACGCAAGCGGCAATTAGCTGGGCGATATCATCGACGCCAAAACTTAGCATTGTTGATGCTATAGACATGATGGTTTTCTTTAGGCCAGTGGCATCGAGTAGAGTTGTTACTAGGGGTTTTACGCCTGCTTCGTTCATTGAATGGTCTCTTATAGTTCGTGAATTGCCCCCAATACCGATAGTCTATCGACCTGAGTGATAAAGCGTACTGAATGCATTTCTACCGGTGGGATATAGAAGTCAGGCAAAAGAAAACCCAGCTCGGTGCTGGGTTTAGCGGGTTAGTTAGCAAGCCCGGATAAAACTGGGCGATCACCAAAAGGAAAGTTCTTCGTTGCTGGGTAGTCGCTGAGCGTTTTTCGGTCGTGGAGTAGCCGTAAAAATTGTTCGTTACTCTCAATAGGAGAAGTACGCAACTCTAGAGGGTATTGTTGATCTTTTTCGTATTGGTCGATGCGGTCTATTACTTTGCCCAACTCATCGTTACGCCATGCTTTTTCTTCCTCAATTTTGAATGGAAGGTGGCGTTCAATGTCATATTGCCAGTCTTGCTTGTCTTCCTGCCATGAATCGTAAGGGCCCGGTTGTTTAAGAGTATGAGTGATAGGGATGTCACCGAGCTTTTCAATCTGATAATCTTTGAGTTGTTGATTGTCTCGATCTTTGGCGTAAGCTATTTTCTCACGGAGATCGACCAGAATTTCCCATTTACCTTCCACAAGTTTAATGCCGTAGCCATCCTCTGGTTTTGGCGGCTTTTCAAATGAGTGCTCTTCTGGCAATTCAAAGTTAAAGTCAGAAACTAGAATTTCATTTCCCCATTTATCAAAGTAAGGTTTGCCAATAAGCACATCGTAAACTTTCCAGCCTTTCTCTTCAGAGTAAAGAACGGTTTGGGTTTTAGAGTCATGTTCTGGGGGCTTTTCTTTTATTGCCCACTCTGGGTAATCTCCATCAGGCTCACCAATTACATATTGACAGCCGTGTTCGTTCCAATAAGGCTCAAAGGTCATATCTTTAATCTCGACAGACCAAGTATTTGTTGTTCGATCATAGCGAGATATCATGCCTTCTTTAGATGGTGTATAGATGTTTTGCGTAAACTCATCACCCAGCGCAGTGCCTTTCGAAACGTGTTCCGTAGTGTTTTTCAACCACCATCCATCTGCGCTGATTTGCGAAACGTTCACAGTTTGGGATTTCGAAAAAAAATTTGTCATTAGGCCATCCTTACAATCCAGTTAACTTTACGATGATTAATGGTGTTCTTAAGCGCACCAAACAAAGCAATAACCACTGAGTGAGCATGACTGCCAATAGAAACACTGTGGTAGTGATTACCTGTGTAGTCGGTGTATCTTTTGTTGTGGTAAGTGGCCGCACCTTGAAAGGAGCTACCCGAGTAGGCATTTGCGTTTAGGCCGTTGTTCATTGGGTGACGGTGATTTCCCGTAGTATTGGTGTTCTTGCTGCCTAGATTCGTTGACGTTACGCTAGAGCCAGGATGGCCATGCTCTTTGACCTGGCCCTCTTCATAAGCTCCAACAGATTCACCATCCTCTTTACCGATGACACCACAGCCGCGCATATCAGGAATAACTCCATCAGGAAAAACTTTTGCAAGCTCTGTGTAAGTGAGCACGTCAAATGCTTGGTTTTTCATGATAGCAAACCCATCTGGAGCAATATCTGTGAACCAAGGAATAGCAGCTCCTACGGGGAATATTTTGGCTGATAGTTTTAACCAAAGGTTACTTACTAGTTTGTCTACTACATGGGTAACCCCCAATGAATGAACCAATTTCTTGATGGTTAGAAACGAACTATCATCTACGCCTTCATCTATTTGCTGGTTCGTTGATATTTTCGCAATACCCGCCACGGTCTCAGTTGCATACGGCGAACCCAACATCTCAACCGTAATATTCTCAATGCTTGATGCTGATAGGTTTAGCTCAACCGCTTCCGTCACCACGGTATTTTTTTGCTTGTAGGTGATAACCTCACCATTACGGCTGTCGACTGCGAACAAGGTGCCATCTTCCAACCAGTATCCGATCTCTTTGCCTTCAAATTCCGTGGTGTCATCCCACACGGTTTCAAAGTGCAGCTGGCCTATATCGATGACTGAACCGCGGGTAATGGCTTTCCGCTCTACCTCGTTACGAAGGGAAGTTTGGTCTGAGCTGGGGATGTAACCCTCAGTACCAATGCTGATTTCTGTAATTTTGTAGTTGATGCCGAGATTCCCTGCTTCGATTGAGGCAGCGATACCTGCATCTGTGATCAATAGGCTCATTAGGTTACCTCGTATTTGTGCGAATTTCGGATGTGCCGGCAGTTCGCGATTTGATGGTGGTAATTGACCTGATAGTTGTAGTTCCAGTTAATTTTGGTATGGGGTAGGCGTTTGTTTTCGAACGCTTGCCATGCCTGCTGGCTGTTGCTTCTGGCGGTTTCATCCAGTGAAACGTAAATCAGGTTCGGTGTGGTGATGTCATCGGAGACCACGCCACTGCTTGTACCCGCGACGAATATCAGAAAGGCCTGGTAGTCACTAATCTTCCAACCAAAGAGATCACCTTCGAAGTCGGTGAGTAGGGACAACTCAACTTCGTCATGGGTCGTTTTGAAGTCTTGCGCCATGCCGTCAATCATATTGGTCAACGTTTTGTTTTCGACGTCTTGCCAGTATTCACCTTTGGGTAACAGGTCTCGAATAGCTTCAGCAAAGTCACTTTCGGTGTAATCAATGATTAGCTCGGAGGTGTCCACGTTACGATTCCTAATGTATGAATTTGAGTGTTTTCGATGGTCACTTCTTGGGTTGGGCTAACCACTATGAAGTTGGTCGTGACTTCGGATATTTTGAGTATCAGCTCGGTTGGTGTTATCGACTCGGGCTTTTTGGTTACCTCATCAATCACGCCCATTTTGTCCATGATGAATTCTTGCAGGGCAGTGATGACGTTATCTCGAATCGATTGGTCTTCAATCCCTTGGATTTCAATATCAAGTGGCATTTGCTCGGGCAGTTTGGCGGTTGGGAAGCAACCAGCCAAACGGCGTTGTTCGAACTCGTTTTGTACTATGCTGACCACTTCAGGCGTGACGCTTGGGTCGTCAGCACGCGAGCCGATATAGACTTCGAGCCTACCGACGACAGGGGTGTTATCGAGTACCCACGCAAAGTCGACATCAGCATGCGCTGACACTGCCCATGCTTGGTAGTCTTCCCGTTTGCCCACTTGAATGTTGCGCTTGAAGTTGGTGACCACGCGATCTCGCCAGTGTTCTAATGCTTCTAAATCTGCACCGCCTGATATTCCAAGGCTTTGAACGTCATTTGGGTCGATACCTCCAAGCCCTTCTTTTAGGGTTAGTCCTGCACCTGCAGGTAGGTTGCTGCTTGTGCCTGACTCTAAGGCAATCACATCAACGTTCTCATTGCTGTATTGCTGCCTTTCGGTTTCGTATTCGTTGCCTGCTTGGTCGGTGAGTTCGGTACCTTTCGGGATCACTACGGTGCCGCCTAACTCGGTAAAGGTAACCTGGCCTTTGGCAAACGTGGGTTGTAGGCGCTCGGCGTCATGCCTTGCTGCATGCAGGTAAAGCCAAGGCTCTGAACAGGTTTCTGGGTGCAGCTCTCTAAACAGTTGGTCTTGGTAGCCGTATTGACCATAGCTCACGCCTGCGATGGCACTGGCAATGGCTTCAATGGCTGGGTTGTTTTCACCTGTTTTGCTAATCAGCGTGGCTTTTGCGCGATCAATTAGCTCTTGCAGGCTGCGCTGTGTGCTCATGGGGTTACCTCGAACTTAGTGCCATCCATTAGGGTGATGGTGATTTTCCAATCCATGCGGTCAAAGGCGGCTTTCCAAACTTCTACGGTGACGGCTTTGGCAATGCTGTCATCAATTAACCAGGTCAGCGCCTCTTGATAGAAGCGCTTGGTCATTTGCACAGTTTGGTCGGTGACCTTTTCGCGCCTGAGCGTCCAATGACGAGAGCCGACAATCGGCAGCATCTCTTTAGCCCAATGCCCACCGCGTTCTGGTTCGCCTGTTCTGGCTTGGTCGTTTTGGGTTGCTTCACCATGGTTGTAAATGCTCTGGATCACTGCATGGGTAATGCCTTGCTGTGACGTAATCGGTGCGGTGATGGCGTTTAAGTTGAATTGGCTCATTTGTTAGGTTTCTCCGACACTCTAATGACACCATCATCTGTGTAGTTATGAGTGTGTTCTTCACTGCTTACACCTTTAAAGATGCCACCCTGTTTGCCTTCAACCATTCCATCTGACGTAAGGTTTCCACCGACTTTTACGTTTCCAGTGAACTCAGTTTCTGGTGTTTCGACATAAACCTTGGTTGGTGATATCACTTTGATACCTGCAGCAGTGAAGTGGACTAGGTTGCCCTTATCATCAAGGATTGCGACTTCACCTGGCTGCAGTTCTATTTGGTGGCGTTCGTCTTCTACGCAGACGGCGAACCCTCGGGCAGTCACGCCGCCAATGAAAAGGTTGTATGTTTTGGCGTCGACTAACGGCCTGCTCATAAACCCGTAGTTATGCAGTCGTTTGATGCGGTCATTGGTTCGGCCCGTGGCGGTTTTGATTTGCAGCATCTTGGTGGATGCACCTGTTACCGTTCCCGTTCCTGTGATGTTTTTGATTCTGGCCATTAGGCGCTGCTGCATTTCTTTACGCATGAGCTTGCTCCTTAAATGGTCGGAATAGTTCAACTGTGGTGCTTGCTGAGCTTTCGGACACCGATAGGTTCAAAGCTTTGATAACGAGCATTTCATTAAAATCTTGCTCTTCATCGATCACTCGAATGACACGGTTTAGCCCGTTTATCGCCAGTATTGGGAATACATCGGCAATGGTGCTTGATGCGGTTAGGCTTTCCGCGATGGCGAGGTTTCGCTCATAGGTTGCTCGACTTTGGCATGCTTCAGCGCTTTGCAGTTGGTCTGCGATGATCACTAAGGTTCGGGCGCTGTTCACGTTGGGTGATGTCACCTTAGCGCTTGCGTCATCCCATGCACCTTGAACTTCAATGGTGTGAAATTGTTTGTTGAAGGTGCGCGTGATGTTTAGCGACTCGATGTTATTACCTACCTGCAGGCCAATTCCTTGAATGGTGGCGTGAGCGGTGTTCTCGATGGTGAGTACGCCGTTGCGCTCGACAAGCATGAAGCCTTGTTCGCGGATCACTTGGGCTACGTTCTCGACGGGCGATTCAGCATTAATCTGAAACTCTGGAATGCTTGGCAAACCATTGACCAGGCTATCGACTTTTAGGCCGAATGGCGCAGCGAGTTTTCGCAGCAGCTTTTCAACATCTTGATGGTAGAGCGCATCCATGGTGATGCGTGAATCTATCATGTTGGCACTTTTTGAGCGTCCAGTGATGCGGATGTCGTGCGAGCTGGATGACGTGGACGAATCCACTTGGTCAACTTGGCCAATCAGAATAGGGGTGTCATTTAGGCGAAACTCAACGGGTAGTGGTTGCTCAATGCTCATCGGTGGAATGGCACAGTTAAAGGTGTGCGCCAGTTGGTCTACTGAGTAGCTGATATTGGCTTGGAAGAACGGGGTTTGTTGGCCGTTAATCAATAGGTTGAGCTTTGCCATTATGCGTCCCTCACGGCAATGTCGCCACGCACGAACAATGGATGCATGGTGGTGTTGATGGCGCGAAGGATATTCTCTTGCGTGTATTCGTCATGGGCTAAGGTCAGCAGTGGTCTGAACTTCGGCGCGTTGATGACTCGTTGTGGCTCTGTACCTGCGATGACTTTGGCGTGTTGGTTGTCGATGTTCTGGCGCAGAGCGGATAGGGTATCGTATTGCTCTAAGCTTTCTTTGGTCGACACACTGGTCACGGCTTTGATGCGGTCAGTCGTTGCATCTGACAGGGTTTGCAGGTCTCGCTTTTTGGTTGCGATGTTGGTCGCATGCTTTGCGGTTGATACGTCATAGGTATCTGATGATTCAAGCGATGTTAGGTCTTTGCTCATTTTCACGGCGCCCATGACCACTTGTGTGTTGAGGTGCTCGCTTGGTGCTTGGTCGTAGACTTGGTTCAGCATTAGCGACTGAGCCGAACGGGCGTTGTCGATCGCTTCGTTTGGTGATTCGGGCTCTGAGTGTACGCCTTCAGCGACTGCATCGGTGGCGGCAGTGAATGCATCGGATAGGCTTTCGGCATCGTTGGCCAAGCTGCTCACTTTGGTGAAGGCATTATTGATGTTGGAGTTAATACCGCTACGTTGACTGCTGTCGATGTTCAAGCGGTTGGTGATATCAACTAAGGTCTCCAATGCTTTGCGGTAATCGGTTTGGGTTTGGTTTACCGCGGCAACGTCCATCTTCTTCACGTCTTGCGCGAAGGTTTGTTTAGAAATATTTTCTACGTCGAGCGCTTGCTGACGTGTACGAACAATGGATGGTGCATTGATAGTTGGCGTAATACCGGCACGAACAAAGCTTAGGCTTAGCGTTACCAAACCGCGCTTGGTGGTAATGTTCTGCGAGAAGTCTTCAAAGACGAGAGGGAGCTCGCCTAGCCATGGGTGCTCAAGCTCTCCTTTTGGCGTGGCTTCTAGGTTTTCAATGAAAGCGTTGGCATCGGATAGGGAAGCCTGGCCAACAAACACTACATCAAGATTAATCTTGCGTGCTTTGCTGCCCATAACTTTGATGCTTGGTAAGTCAGCATAAGGGATTTCGCTAACATGCAGGCGTTTACCGCCATTGATGCCAGTCGCTAGGATGTTGAGCTTATGCCCGTTCCATCTTCCGCGCTCATACTGTCGTTCCCACATGAAATGTCCCCAAAAATCTCAGAAAAACACCGTGACTGGCAAAATGCTGAAGTTATGGGGCGGGAATGGGCGCTCAGGCCTTGCTCGGGCTCTCCCACCCCTCCGCACTAAAATTCAGCACTGCAATTTTGCGATCCATAAGGTGATCGTTTTATCGGTAGGTTTATTTGAGCACAGCCCTTGTGGGAACTACATCAAGGGCTGTTTTAGATTGGGAATATAGAGATCGTCCAAGATCGTTTTTTTGCGTTTTTGTCTATAGATGCTTATCCAGTCTAGAGTGCTTCGTTAGGTAAAAATCTACTAGTGGGTAGCTAGAAGATGCACTGTACTCAGTTGTTCTTTCACAATTCTCGCAGTAGACATTGCGCATAATAAAAGTAAGCAAAATTCATCGACAAACTGATAGTCTCTATATTGCTCTAGTCTATCTGGGGATGAGTCTTCTAGATGCTTCAGTATAGTTAGGAGTTCGTTGTACTTTGAATGGAGAGTTGAGTTTTTCTCCAGAGGTAGAGGAGTGTGCTTTAACTTAGCAACCTCAGATTCGAGTGCCTCACGAGCTTCTTCGAAAATTGATTGGGCCTTAATATATTCTTTTTTGTACTTAGTGAGCCAACCATCTTCTAGCCACGCGCTCTCCCAAATACTCTCCCAATCTTCGGGCTTTACACGTCTAATCAATTGGTAGTAAGACCATCTAAAAGCATTGGATGATGCGAGTGGTAAACGTTTTGATGGCTTACCAAAAATATCTTCAAAATCGCTATATTTCCCGTCAGCTTTTTTCAAAAGTTTCTGATATTCCTCTTCGCTAGTTGTTCCTAATCCACCAACTACTATTGAGAAAACACCATCACTCAAACGATGGTAGCGACTCGAGTAAGACACAAGTATATCCTTTGCGTTACCGAGAACGTGTCTTAGCGGGCGTGGGTTTGTACCTCCATTGGGACGATTATCAAAAGTTTCTATTTGGTAGGACCAATCGTTGTATAAGTGGTAGCAAACTTCATTTAAATCTTCTGTAAATCGGTTTAACGCCTTGACCGCTTCATAATATTGCAATGTGGCAGAATGATGGTGACTCGCTAATGCTGTAGATTCTGCTAATTCAATTGACTGTTTGCTAACTCGTAATGAGTAAAACGCTGCAATGGATGCAGCAATAGCAGCAACTGCAGACATGTACGATGGGACGCTTTCGATAAGACTCATGTTTTAATCAAGAAGATAATAAAGTATTCATAGTACTATACGTTGCTAAATGTCGTCATTTCAAGCGATAAGCTGCCAAAAGTATTGAATCCATTGCGTTCATCTTTCGTACGGCTAAAGAGATGCTTTTGCTTGATATGCCCGTTTTTAGCGAAGCTAATTCATAGCTATAACCAGATTCGAATACTAATCTGGCGGCTTCACGTGTTTTCGGTTTCAGTTCTCTTTCTGACAGCACAGAAAACAGAGCATCTAGGCGCTTTTTAGGAATTCGATTCATTTTGCCAATTTTCCCGAAGTCTAGACTTCCTATTAGGCGCCTGTTGCGCCAAGCAAGTCCATTTGGTTCAGGTCACCCTTGCACAGCTCGGGTTGTAGTTCTGGATCTGGTTTGGTTCCCACGTTCTGCTCAATGATTTTGTTCACAGTGGTCAGTGTGGTGAAGGCCACTCCACAGTTGAGGTTCAAGCATTGGCAGTATGCTTCGCGTGTTTCTTTCGTCATTGCTCGTGATGTGGCGATCCTTGCTTTACTTTCGCATTTAGGGCAGGTGATTAGCATTTGTTACCTCTCCTTATTCGATGATGTTTGGTTCATTACCTTCCCCATGTAATTGAACGCATTTTGTTATTCTCTCGCACTCTCATACCTACCTCTGTCTCTCGGCATAGGTAATGAGTCTGTTTCTACTGGTTTTGTGTCTGATGGAGGGGCGGGGTCGCCCTTAATAAACGATTCCCATTCGAGGTTACCCCCGTCGAGCTCCATTTTTAAAAAGAAGTTATCTACTATTTTTTGGCTTTTGAGTGGAATTCTACAGTTATTGCCACTGGACCAAGGGCGGTCGCTCCCGCTCCCTTTTTGAGCCTCCGATAAGTCGGAGTCTTTCTTAACTAACTTCCACTCTGTCTCACGGGTAAACACCGTTAAACCTGAGCCCTCAACGCCATCGGTACCCGTTACGATCTCACCGTATTTGTTTTCACGCTCTTTCTTCAGTAGCTTAATCGGGCGCATAGAAGCACTTAAGCGGTGACCGCCCATGTAATCCATGTAGGCAGAGAAAAAGCCCATATCGGCTGCGCGTCTTGCTTTCTCGAACAAGCAAAACTCTTGCTCTTCATCAATGCGGCGAAGCTCGCGCCAAATGGTGACAGGTGGAGTGCGTTGGAACTGGAACTGACGAAAACAGAACGTACGCGACCAAGCGGTTACGTTTTTGACTGTGTCTTGTAGTTGAGCACGTTTGTTTTCTGAATCGGTCAAACCTTCAAGGGCATGGCCATCCACGTTCTTAGAAATGTACTTGGCAAGATAAGCAACGGCGCCGCCTGTAGAGCCATCAATCCACTTGGCATCAAAACGCGCCTTCATCGCTTTGGTTCTAGGTTCGCCATTGTCGAAATACAAATCCGCTTTCTCACGGAATTGGTAGTTTTGCAGGCCATCAATAAAGGTTCTGACTTGCTCTAATGGCATAAAAAACACGCCGTGCCAGTGTGGGGTTCCGTCCTGATGCGGCTCAACCACGCGCATTCCATAGTAAGTAAGATTGCGGTAATCAGCCCAAGCGCGGAATAGCTCCCATCCTTTACTTAACCAAGCATGAGCATCCTTTGGGTTGCTGCCGTCAAAGTTAGGGTTTTCAATCCAATATTTACCGTGTTTCTTCAGGCGGTGAAAACGGCTAGGAGAGGTCATCGTGATAAAAATCGCCACATGATCATTGGTTTCGGCGTATTCCTGACAGCCAGCAATACGAGTCATTAACTCATGGCGACGGTTAGCTGGGTTACTTTGCGATGAATCAATAACAGCTTGCAGATCAACCGTGTCGCCGTTATCTGACTCTATGGCCATTAACTCAATCCATTCGCGCTGACGGTCTTGGCGAATGGTCAACCACTCACATGCAGAGGTTGAAGCATAGGGTGAGCTATGTGGTGACACCATACCAGCAGCGCGGCGAGCATTTTCAAACACCGCAACAACAATTCGGCCGATTGCTCTACGCCAGAATCCTTCATCCATTAAACGAACCAGCGCTGAGAACGCTTGGTCTTCGTCTTCAACATAAGTGAACTGAGGTAGCCATAGAGATGCACCAACAAACTCATTTACGAAGGAAAGAGTTTCCATTGGTGATAAGCCTTTCTCGCCTGCAAGTCGAATGCGATTACCGCAACGGCCTGCCATCTCAACGGCTAACTTAGCTCGCTTAATTTCATTATCTACCTTCCACCATGGCTCTGGCATCACAGAGAACGCAGCCGCAACCGCGCTACTTCTTTTCTCAATGAAGTCGATTGCTTTCTTAAAGCCATACTTCCGTAAGCGAGTCGCGGCCGCTTTATCAATGTAGTTACGCATATCAAAGGGCAGCTTCAGTTTGTTGGCCATGCTTGATGCAAATTCAAACACACGCTCTCTTGGTGTTTGTTTGCCATCGTGAACCCACTCACCATTCACAAACGCGAGCTGTGAAGAGCCTTTTTGATTATCCAAGTACGACATCAACTCCCGATGAATATTACTCGGGAGTCGATTGATTGGATTGTTGAGGTTGGTGCTATGCTGCTTCATTAGATGGGGAGCGCTCTACTGCACGTTTAGGAAGCCTTAAAGATTTCTCTTTCAGTCGGCTGAGGAAATGGCGCTTTTCGTGCTCGTCCATTTTTTTGAATCGACGCTCAGGCGCAGGTTTATCAAGACCATGCTTCTCGCGAAGCTTGCCAAGCAAGAATAAAGCTCGTTGCCTTTTGGCGGGGTCGGGCTTTTCCATTCCGGCCATATTTTCACAAGGTCTATGGCATAGGGATTTAGCCGCAAGTGCGTAGTTACCATCATCTTTGTAGATAGAAACCGCAGGGCAGTAATCAATGTCTTCACTCATCACGTTCTCCTTAGAGTTCATCAATCGAGCTGCCCAACTCTTGGGCCAACAATAAATCTTCTATCTTGTGCCGGGTCTTCTTTAGCATCTTATCGACCTCTTTCACGGGCGAGGTCGCCTTTGCAGGCTTGGCCATATTTGCGGGTGAGGTTTTACGAGTCTTTCGTTTTGGTTTAGCCGGTGTCTTTAAGCCAGCGGCTGGCTCGTATTGCTCGCGCTTATGGGCACAGATTTTCTCTTTATTCTTTCGGTAGTAATCGCGCTGATACTTTTGCTTTTTGGTTAGTTCCACTTTTACATCTCACCAAGCTCCTGAGCATCAACCACCATGTAACCGCCTTCACCTTCTCCTTGGCTAAGCACACCGCGCAAAAGGTGGTTGCAATCCAGTTGAGCGCAGGCCTGTTTTACTGCCTCATCTTGCGAGTCAAACTCACCAAGCTGAATGACCTCTGGCTCAAAGGTTTTAGGTTGGCGCTTCATTGCGCCATTACCGAATAAACGAAGGGCAAAATATTCCATCAGATCGCCTCCAACGTTGGGTAGCCATGGATTGGTGCGCAGTCGCGCCACCACATCTGCATAGTTGCTTTTTGGCTCGTGTCCCGAACGCATGCAGAAACATAAAAAAGGGCTCGGATTGCACCGAGTGCTTGATGATGAGTTACTGAATCCGTTGATTGGTTAAAAACCACAACCCAATATACCCACCAGGCGGTGATAAAGTCAGAAAGACACAAACCTTGTTCTGTACCATTAACGTTAACGAGCATGGCGCGAGTTGAATCCAGCTCTAACATGTCGCCTTGGCTAGACTCGACTACATTGAAAACACGGATAAACTGTTCGATCTTGCGACAGGTAAAACCCTCGGAACGAAGGCCAAACTCCAAGTCTTTACGGTAGGTAGTGATGATATTGCTCATTTGTTCTCTCCCACCATCGCGACGATTGGACCTTCAACATTAATCAGGTCACCTTCCTCATCAATTGAGAACACGCGCCCCTTGTAGAAAACACCACAATCGGTGAAAAACGATTGTGATGACTCATGTTCTTCTGCGGTGCCGTTTAAATGGCTTAACAAATCTTCTTGCGCGGTGCTGAGCTCGCGCTGAGTTTTATGCAGTTGGGTAAGCGCGCCACATTTTGCTTGTTGCTTCTCGATAAGGGCATCAAGTAGTGAGACTGTTGAAGGTGGCAGGTTAGTCTTCGCTTCCATCATTACGCTCCTTTCCCAATTACATCCAAACAGTACTGTTCAAACTGGAAGAGTTCTTCATCATCCCAACGGCCAAGATCGCGTAGCCCTAACATCTCTAGAAACAATCGGCGGTTGTAAATATCGAGTTCTGACCAGTGGTGAAGTTGAGCAATGCGCTTAGTTGAACCATTGCGGTACCAGCTCACGAATGAATGAGCGAAGAACACACGAGCGCGATCACCTTTCATTGACTCCTTGATGTCGGCCAGAACTTCACGTTGTGGGCGGTGCGGCTCTATCAGTTCTTGCTTCTTCGCGATAGCATCTAACTGGATTAGCATGTCTTGCTGTTGTTGACTGTTGCAGTGAATGAAGCGTTGGCTAATGTGCTCAAACGCTTCGTTAAATAGGTGCTCGTGAAGACTTTTCATTGTTACTTCCCCCTTGAAGTAATGGCTAAGAAAGACCAGGAATAGGCATACCCTGAATAGCAAAATCGACCCCCATCGCGAGGAACGGGCTTGCAGCTTGAGTACGGTTTTCTAGGTCAGAGATGATGAGCATCAGGTTATTGATACCTGCATTTGCTCGGTTGATAAGTTTTTGACGGGTAGAGCGAGGAAGAGTCGACCCCCCGCAATGTTCTAACGCGAGAGTAGATAGCTCCCCCGCGTTTACAGAGTTTTCAAGTACTCGCTTAAGCAAGGTGACTTGGCTGGCTTTGCCCGTGGTTTTGTCTGTTGCAGTGATCACCACATCAGAATCACGGAGCAGGGCGTTGAAAATGGAGTAGTCACCCGTTACATGGCTGATGGTAACGAGGTGCTCTGGTGTTAACTTCCTAGCCTGATTTGGGTTCAGCATATTACGCAGTACATTGCGCTCCATACCAACATTGTCGGCTAGGTTGTACAGGTTGTGATTGGCAGCAAATGCTATGCATGCCTCGTTGAATCTGTGTTGTGCCGCTTTGTGGAACTGGCACATTGAGCTGTTAACATCCATATTTCATACTTACCTTGTAGCAAGAACGAAACCTGATGCGGGTCGACAGAAGAGTTCAAGGGGATCTATACTGACACAGAGCTTAATAAGCTCACCCATGAATTCATGACTGCCATGGGGTTCTAACTCGCTTTAGCTCGCCAAAGTTAAAGAGCTTGTTAGAACGGGGGGCATCAAGTTTTCATACTCGGCATTGAGGTTCGCGCTTCAATGCCGTTTTTATTAGTGGTGGCTAAATGTTCCGTAAACACTTTCCCATTCGCGCTTGGCTTCCGCTTGTTTACGGTCGATGTATTCGGCTAAATCGTCCACACGAACCATCAATGGGACTTTTGTTCCCTTATTGGAATCTGTTTCTTCATGGAGGCGAAAGGTAGGAATAGGGAATTCATGAGCACTTACCTTCGCTTTAGCGGTGGCGTACTTCATCCCAAAGAATTGCTCTGAAATTTCAGAAAGTTTGATAATAGGGGCCCCAAATACGGCATGTAATGCATATTGAGTATTCATCTGATCTACCCTCAATTTAACACTTGTGCTAAATTTCCTTAGTTAATCGGCGTTTATCTTTGTTTGTCTGCAAACTCTCGGAGATAAACGATGTTAATTTGGTTTGTTGTGGTTAATTAGATGATCAGTTATGGTCTTTGTCAAGTGGTTTGGTGAGGTTAGATGCGGGAATGGTTTGTTAGTTCTGAGTTGTTAGGGTTAGATGGGATGCCTAATACTATCGAGGGTATTAGCCAGAAGTCTCGTAGAAACAAATGGTTAAGAAGAAAAGCGTCCGGCAATGGGCGCTCTTATGAGTACCATATTTCTAATTTTCACAACGATGTAAAAAGACAACTTATTGAGAAGTACGTCACTGACCCGAAAGAGGCCGAGGTTCTTTACAACCTGCCTAGACAAGAGCCGTACCTTCAACCTGCAGATCCTAAATCGTTTTTTACAAAGAAAGAGTTGGGAAATGTGTCTAAAGTTCTGCCAATGACCGAGGTTAAGGAGTGGTACGAACTTCCTGTCTTCGATGTCCATGCAGCTGCAGGTGCTGGTTCACTTGTTCATAGCGAGTTTCAAGTTGACAAACTGATTGTGCCAACAAGCTTACTGGCCGAGTTTGACTTATCTCCTGCAAACGCTTCAATCATTTACGTTGATGGCAATTCGATGGAGCCAACATTAAGTCATCAAGACCGCTTACTCGTCGATACGCGTGAGTTGCAACACCCAGTAACGGATGGTGTTTATGTAATCCGCATAGACGATGCTGTATATGTAAAACGGCTGAAATGGAATATCCCGAAAGGCATCTACAACGTTGTGTCAGACAACCCAGAACACGAATCTTTCGAGATCAACCACAAAAACGGGCGCAATTTTAAAATTATCGGCAAAGCCGTCGCACCTGTGTTTAAAAGGATATTTTAATAAAAGCCACCCAATGTTGGGTGGTTTTTTTTAGTTGGTTAAAGGAATAATAATGAAAAACGTATCTTTTGAAGAAAAACTACAGTTACTACAAAAACACTTTCAAGAGGAATTCGAACTAACAGCAGTTGTAAAAAATTCAAACGAAGCTTCAGTATTTCCTAAATACTATGCAATGAGTGAAGTTAGATTGATTATTGAAGATGAAAAATTATTTTCAATTGATTGTTTTGATATCGAATATGAGACTATAGATTATATTATTAGTTTAGGTCTTAATTTGGATTTGAAATACTTTTCTCATCGATTTTCTTCTGAAGATCTACAGCAAGGATTACTAGGTAAGTTCCCTGGTCTTGAAAGTTTACTTCTGAAATTAGACGATATGTCGCTATCGGAAGTAATTAAAAATCACAGTAGTAAAATTCGTTATCTAGATGTTATATCTGATGATCCAGATTTGTTTTTTAAAGAGTTCTTCTTTCTGATTGATGAGCTTGAACATATTGACATTTATAGCCTTAATAAAAGTCCCTTTAAAGATTTGAGTATTTTTAATAAAGCAAAAAACCTAAAATCCTTAAAGATTGACACTGGGGATGTCAGTCAGTTAAATAGTCACTCTATTGAAGAGTTAGTCGTTAATGGCCAATCGATACACCTTAATGAACTGATAAAAATTCCAAATTTAAAGCACCTTACTGGGCACGTTAGTGAAGATAGTGGAGAGCTTCCAAACTATATTAAACTTGAAACTATAAATATTAGACCTGGTTTTTCTTCTCGTATGTTCTTTTCTAATCCGGATATTTTGTCGCTAATTGATGTAGGAAGCTTGAAGTCTATTAGCTATATTTCAACTAATATTCCTAAAATAAATCGTCCATTGCCTAGTTTAGTGAATTTTTCATTTCATCATGTGACAGCGCGTGATGAATCATCATCTCAAAGTCTATCATTATATAGTGTTTTAGACTTGACCCCTAACTTGTCTTCGCTGTCTGTAAATGGAGCCAAAGTTGATATAGAAGAATGTAAGAATCCTTATCCTAAAATACAGAGATTGACTCTAACTGATGCTGGTCTCGATGATATTAGATTCCTCCAAAATATGCCAAACCTTACTCGTGTTAATTTAATCAATAACAAGATAAAGGATGTGTCTTACTTTTCCGATTTAGAATTCATTGTGAAAGCTGATCTATCATTCAATGATATAATAAATATTCCTTATAGCTTTGGTGATCGCTTTGTGATGCTAGAAAAAAACACCGATTTAGATACTGATATTCCGCAGTTGATTTTAGGTGGGAACCCCATTATTAATCCCTCAATGGAGATCATACGAAGAGGTAAATCGGCTATTAGGTCGTATTTCGAGTCCATGCGTGGTGACGTAGAAGAACTAAATGAAGCTAAGATCATTTTCTTAGGCCATGGTTCTGTTGGAAAAACTTCTCTCATGAAAAGGCTGTCTGGGAAACCGTTTGATATTGATGAGAAAATGACACATGGTATTAATATTGAAAAGTATCCTATTCTTCTAGAAGATAATACGGAAATCAATGCAAAGATTTGGGATTTTGGTGGGCAACAAATAAACCATACAACGCATCAACTATTTTTATCCCAACGTTGTGTTTATGTTATCGTCATGAATGATCGAAGCGAAGATGATCAACAAGACCAAAAACTAGAGTATTGGCTTCAACAGGTTAAAGCTTATGGCGGTGATTCAAAAGCGATTATTATTCGCAATAAATGCGAAGATTATAAGCATAACAATTTAAAAGAAGGTATTCTCAAAGACAAGTTCCCAAATATTGTTGCTATTGAATCCGTTGATTGTAAAGAAAATGTTAATATCGATGGTGTGAAAGAAATTCTCAACAGAGAAGTAGCCTCGTTGCCTATGAGGCAAATGCAAATTCCAAAAAACTGGCTCGATGTAAAGAATGAAGTCCAGTGTTTAGCAGATAAGCAGGACCACTTTTCGCTCAGTAAGTTTTCAGAAATATGTAGTGCCAATGGAGTAGAAGACCCGATTGCTCAAAAAACATTGCAAGACTTATTGAACGATTTAAGCCTAATAATCGTTTTTCCTGAGCTTTCTGCTTATGATATGGGGGTATTAAACCCTTACTGGATTACTGATGGCATATACTCAATTATCAATTCGAATGAGTTCTTAGAGCGCAAAGGTTACGTAACCGAGAAGCAGGTACAACAACTGCTAGATAAACTTCATCCCGGCAGGTACACAAATAGAGCAAGGTTCATTATTGAGTCTCTGGAAAAGTTTGAACTCTGTCATAAAGTTGGTGTAAAAAAAGGCAGCACATACCTTGTTCCAAATCTATTACCAACCCTGAAGCATAATATTGACTTAATCGAAGGGGAAAATACGGTACATTTCATATTTAAGTATGAGCATCTTCTTCCACAATCAATTTTTACAAAATTTCTTGTACGCATGAGTCAAGACATCTCTCCGGATAATCGTTGGAAGAGTGCTGCTATTTTGTCCGATTCTGCATTTAATGCAAAGGCTCTTGTCATTGAAGATTCAGTTGATAGAACAATTTCAATCAAAGTCACTGGTGATCAAGCAAGAGATTATTTTTCCACAATAAGGAAAACAATTAATGATTTGAATCACCCTGATGAGGAGACGTTAGGAGTAAAAGAGCTTGTTCTCTTACCCAATAGCAATGGTGCTACTGTTCCTTACAAAGAACTTTTAGGGTACGAAGCAGAAAAAGAAGAAACTTACTTACACGGCTTATCTAGGGTTCGCTATGACGTGTCTGAGTTACTTAGCGGGATTGAATCAAAACAAGATACTGCTAAAAGTCTTACTGACCTAGAGTCAAAGGAAATTATTTTGAACGTAAATAACCACATTGAAAACAATAGCACATCAAGCTCGATCAGTAATACGACTAGTTCGCAAGAGCAGACTCAAAAGCAAACAGTGAAGCAAACAGTTGATATTGCTCTTGATTTAAAAATGTTTAAAGCAACATCAATGAATGTTTTAGAGGACTTGTTTGACGAAGTTCAAGAAGAGTTAGATGATGAAAAAGCTCTCCGTCGTGTAGGCCGTGATAAAGATAAATTGATGACTGCCATCGAAGATATACAGAATGTAGAGAATCAAGAGCAAGCTTTAGAGAAAGCAGGTAGCTTTGATCGGATTAGTAGTTTCTTGAAAGGGGCATTAGAGGGTACCACTACGACTGGAGAAGTACTTAAGCTATTGCGAGAAAGCACTGGGCAAATAAAGGAAGTGGCTAAAAAATACAATGGTATCGCTAGTTATTTTGGTTTACCTATTGTCCCTGAGGTATTGCTTTAATTAAAATTGATGAATGAAACCCTGATCAATATAAAGGAGCTATTATAGCTCCTTTATATTGATTAAACTGAAAATTCCGAACGTTAGTGTGTATTACTACACTTAATGTTTTTGCATGAAACTTGGAATACCGGGCAATATCCAGATTAGATTTTCCTATCATGAAGTTTATGCGGAAACAGCTGAGTATACACTTGCCATAGTGTATTCAAGTTTCGATGGCCTGTTACTTGCGCTACTTCCTCAATTGAGAAACCTTTCTCAAACAAGCGGCTTGCTCCTTCTCTGCGCAAGTCATGGTAGCGAAGGTTCTCAATACCTAATTTTTGACAAACCTCTCCAAAGCCTCTGCCAACTGAGCGCTCATTGTATGGAAATATCCGATCGCTCTTACGTTCTTGACGAATCAGAATGTCAAAAGCACCACCAAGTAGCGGCACGACCATATGGTTACCAGTTTTTTTTCGAGGGTCTTTGCGGTCTCGTACGATAATGGTTTTGTGGTCCTGGTTTAGGTCTTCCCACCTAATGCGACATACCTCACCAATACGCATACAGCTCAGTATGCTGAAGTCTAGCAAATCAGAGTAGGGAATCTTATTCTCCCTGCGCATCTCACGTTCTTCTAGAGCCTGCTTCAATAACTCAATCTCTTCTGTTGTTGGTCGTCTGGTGCGCTTTTCAGATTTACCGATCAGTTTCATTTCGGTGAGAATGGGCGTTGTTTCAATAATAGTCGCTAGGTTGGCTGCGACATTGAAAACAGGTTTGGCCTTTTTGAAGATGGAACGCAGGTAATAGATATCACTGTATACCGTGGCAGGTTTGGTTCCGGTCGCGCAACGGTCTCGGCAGTGGTCTATCAAGTCTTTTGATGTGAGCTCATCTGTGTAGACTTTTGCGATGTCACAGTCGCGTAGAAACCTGATGATTGTCTGCTTAGAGCGCCCGGTGTTGTCCCATAGCTCTCTATTGTCGATATACATGTCAATCAAGTGTCCAATAGTTACAGAACGCTCTTGAATGCTACTCTCTTCTAATTTACGTACCTCGCTTTTTGCCCAGGCAGTAGCAAGCGCTTTTTTCTTGTGTGTCTTAGAGAACCGTTGAGTGATTTTGCCTCTATGCTTAACCGTAACGGTGGCTTTATAACGAGCCTCACCGCTTGCTAAGGTGCGCTTTTCAATACTAAACGACGCCATGGTTTGCTATCTCCGAGGTGTACCGCAAAGGTGTTTTTAGGGGTACAAAAGGTGTACCGAGTATCGGAGATTATAACAATTTATCGTAATTCATCTACGTTTAAGTATTGAAGAAAATGCTTGAAAGTATTGATAATAAAGGGAAGGCTAGGCGTTTCAAGCTAAGTGAGAGGATAGTGCTAAATCAACATAACTTATAAATAGTGGGTTTGAGCGCCATAAGTGCTTCTTATAAGTAAAAAAATAGCCAGCTAGAAAGCTGGCTATTGTAAATCTTTAGTACTCTAGAATTAAAGTACTTTAATGTTCTCAGCTTGAGGACCTTTTTGACCTTGAGATACAACGAACTCAACTTTTTGGCCTTCTACTAGAGTACGGAAACCGTCGCCAGTGATTGCAGAGAAGTGTGCAAACACGTCTGGACCGTTTTCTTGTTGAATGAAACCGAAACCTTTAGTTTCGTTGAACCATTTTACTGTACCAGTAACTGTGTTAGACATAGTGTATATCCTTGATAAATCTTGTAAAAGCCATACGGCATCGATAGCGTGGAAAAGGAGATTGCTATTGCGCACGACGTTACGGCAGATATACAAGTCATCTAACGGAACGGTGGAAGTAAACAAGTACCGTTTTCTAGCTGCGATCCAGTCTAAAGCGAAGTGCAACTAAGTCAATAAAAATAAGGGACTATGTTCTGTTTTAATGGGTGTTTTCATTAAAAATTTGCGCTAAGTAGGGTTTCGAAAATATTACTGATTTGGGTATAAATAGTGTAACATTTAGCCGCTCGGTGAGAGGCACATTCCGCTAAGATTTATTGGGTTTACACTCAATACTCACCGACTTGTGAAAGTAACAATCTGGAGGCCGTATGGCAAAAATGAACAAGCGCAACACAGTGATTGAGTCCAGTGTTGAGCAACAAGTGGACTTTGGTCGTGGCGAAGTCAAAGACAACGCGCTCAAAGCGATGGTAACAAGCAAGCTGTTTAGAGCCAGAGTAGAAAAAGCGAAAAAAGGAAAAGGCAGCTACCAACGTAACATGAAACATAAGGGAAAAGAGCCCTATTCAAAAGCCGCTTAGCGAAGCGATGTTTGAATAGGGCTCTTTTTGCATTTAAGTGATGCTAGCGTTCGATTTGCGGCGAGTAGATCGAATAAGCAGTAACTTGGCCTGCGACAATAGCCGAGAACATAAATAGTGCAGACAGACCAATACTTGGGATCGGTAAAATCGATTGTTCGAACACCGACTGCCCAGCGCTGACCAGCACACGGCTACCCGGCACCAAAATGATGATCCCTTGCACAATATAAATCGAGCCAGTCAACGCCATCTTCTTCGCCACCCAAGTGCCGTATAAGGTGATCAGCACTGTTGTGACCCAAGTACCAACAACCCAACCACTATCAAAGCCTAGATAGAATGGCCCCCACATCCCAAGCGCTGCCACAGGAAGTCCGAGTAGAATGTCGGTCGGCCTGGCATTAAAGATCACGCTCAATGAAATAGAAATCAAGAACAGTCCAGACACATGGAGCCAGACGGGCACTTCATTGACATAGTTGAGCGACTCCGCTTGTCCCCATATCGCCTCACCGACGTTAAGGCCCATTACGATGCCCACAAACAACTTGATTAAGTTAAGCGCACTTTGCCCGAGCAAACTGGTGCCTGAGACCAGATCATTAAAGGCCAAACACTCCAGTGAGTTGGCAATCGACAAACCGGGTACAAACAACACGATGGCCGCGATGCACAGAGCCCAAATAGGGATAGCGATTCCCGTGCTGGAAAAAAACGCCACCAAAATACCAGTGAGTAATGCTGCTAAAAATTCCGCCGCTATCGCGCGACGTCCTCGACACACCTGCTGAGTCAGCCATATGACTAAGCCTAAGAAAGCGGCGAAGTAAATCGCTTCTAGTGTACTTCCGACCAGCATCAAATATGCAGGTGGTATGGCGATATTCGCCAGTGCAATGGCCCATTTAGGATAACCGATTGGTTCAGGCACAGGTTCACTGCTGGGTTGATTGATGCGAATAATGGTGTTCGCCAATAGGCTCAAGTTAATCGACGCCGGTTGATGACGCTTCATAACCACAGCGTTGTTGTCATCTGGAAACTGATAATTGACGGTGGTTGGCGTTGCTTGAATCATCACATCAACACCGTGCTTGCGGGCATAGTACTGTGTGTATTTTTCCAGTTTATAGGGCGCACAACCACTGCGATGAAGCGTGTCGCCGATCTCTACGATCTTTTTAATTCGGTACTCGGAGGGCATGAGTGTGTGTTGGTAAATTGGGGTGGCGCGAAAATAGCAAACCGTTAGTTGGAATTCGAGGCATAAACGACTGAACAGTGGCTAACTTCACACATTATTTGCACTGCCCTGGGGCGATGACAAATGGATTTGTGGAAACTTAGATTTCGCTGCCCGGTTTTGGCTGTAGCCGCTCAATTTAGACCGGACTTAGATCACAAAAATAGATTGTTTCATAGTGTTTCATTTGTTGTTTTAGTGTAACAAATGTCGCTATCTAATGACTTGCAAATAGCGAGAACACTTGAGTTTAATAGTTTTTAAATATTATACATTTAACAAATGGTTTACATAATAGAGTGACCACTAAATTGGTTAATAAATAGACATAAAATGGTGCTTGAATTCCCCCTCTGATCAGCGAAAATGTATGAAAAATGAGTTTGCAAAAATGAAAGGAAGCTTTTCTAACGTTTAAAAGCGAGGCGAATTATGAAGTTGTTTATTCTGTTGATCATTTCTATCACTGCAGGCGTTGCATCTGCTGAGCACCTTCACTCATTTTTGCTAGGCCTTTACATTTCAACTCTGGCCGTAGGTAGCTGTTACTGGTTAGCGTTTAGAAGCAGTCGCTTTCCTCAGTTAGCACTCGTGCTGCTTATTTGCGGCTTCTTTGCCAAAATCGCAGTCACAGTTGCGGGTGTTGCTTGGGGGCTATCTCAAGACCTGATCGGTTCACCGTTCGTATTCGCTTTGTCTTATCTTTTCTTCTCTATCGTCGCGACTTACGTTTGGTTCGCGTACCGAGATAAACTAGTGACAAAGAGCAAAACACCTAAAGCGGCATAGATTAGTTAAGTTTTTCAAAGAAGCCCGTGGATATCCACTGGCTTTTTTTGTGCTCTGCGAAGCTTTAGTTTTCTCAGTGAATAGTAACGATTGTTTTCAGAGTGGCTGAAACTCTCTGTTGCTTGTCTATACTGGGAGAGTTTATCAACACTAACAGTGAGACGTCGCACATCATGATTTTGCGTTTACTAAAACTCTCAGCGCTTTTTTCGACACTTTCTCTCTCATTGGCAGTTAACGCTGCCCCAACCATCATTCCAGATCCTCCGACTTTGGGGGCGAAAGGCTATATTCTGATCGATTATCATACTGGTACGGTTTTGGTGGAAAAGAACGCCGACACTAAGCTTAACCCGGCCAGTTTGACTAAACTGATGACAGCCTATGTAGCGGGTCAGGAGGTCAACCGAGGTAACATTTCACTCGATGATCAGGTGCGCATTAGCCGTAATGCCTGGGCGAAAAACTTTCCTGATTCGTCTAAAATGTTTATTGAAGTCGGCACCTACGTAAAGTTGATGGATCTCTACCGAGGCTTGATTGTTCAGTCGGGCAACGATGCCAGCGTCGCGATTGCCGAGCATGTCGCGGGTAGCGAAGGGGCATTTGTCGGTTTGATGAATAGTTGGGCAAAAAATTTAGGGCTCAACAATACCAACTACGCCAACCCACATGGCTTGGATAGTGATGAGCTCTACTCAACGCCGCGAGATATCGCCTTGTTAAGTCAGGCGATCATTCGAGATTTGCCTGATATCTACCCGCTGTACAGCGAAACTTCGTACACCTACAACGGTATTACTCAGTACAACCGTAACGGCCTTTTGCGCGACAGAAGCATGAATGTCGACGGGATGAAAACCGGATACACCAGTGGCGCCGGGTACAGCCTAGCCACCTCGGCAACCCAAGGTGAAATGCGATTGATCTCGGTAGTGATGGGGTCGATCAGCACCAAGAGCCGAGAATCGGAGAGTAAGCAGTTGCTCAGCTATGGTTTTCGCTTCTTTGATACGGTTTCCCCATCAAGTGTTGAAGATACCTTAGCCGAAGCTCGGGTGTGGATGGGCAAACAAGATGCCTTGCCAGTGGGAGTCGCGGAACCTGTGTTACTCACCATAGCCAAGGGCGATAGTGACAAAATCAGCGCCGAACTCGAGTATTCCAGTGAGCTGGTTGCACCGATTGGCAAAGGCGACGTGGTAGGCCGGGTGATTTATCGCTTGGAAGATAAAACCGTGGCCAGCGTCGACCTCGTTGCTCAGCAAGATGTTGAGGAAGCAGGCGTGTTTAAGAAAATCATCGACTGGTTTAAACGCCTGATTTCCGGTTGGTTGTAAATGTAAATCGCGGATGCCAAGTGCATCCGCTTTTTCTTTCTCAGCATCTGATCAGTACCACCCTCAATGAGTTCCAACATTGCTATGACTTTGATTAACGGGTCTCTGACAATTCAGTTATGAAAATACTGACAATTCGTCCGATAAATTAAATTGGGGAGTTGTCATGGAATTTACTGATAAAGACAGAGAAGCCTTATACCAATCTTGGATGTCACAGAAATCGAAAATGCGCTTAACGCAAATGGAGTTTGCCAAAAAACTCGGTATGAGCCAGTTGGCGTTTTCTCAGTTGCTGCGTGGTGAAAAGCCAATAACGATGTCATTCGCTAGCCAGTTCTGTCGTTTATTGCGTCTTGAACCTAAAGATGTATTCCCATCTTTCAAAGATGCTGAGCAACATGGCCCTAAAGTGGTCTATCTACAAAGCCGAATGACGGTCGATGGTGAAATTCAAAATGCCTACATTGAAGGTAATCAAGTGGTGGTTGAGTATGCGCATACTGTCATTTCCTCTTAAATGCTTGCCGATAAATCGGCGCTGATGGTTACGAAAGCAAGACATTCGGTGTTATTCTAATGAGCTCAACTCAGGGTTAAAAGAACACCGTCCATGCTCGAAAAAGAAAACCTCCTTAAACTCGCACGTATGCAAATGCCTTTCGGCAAATATGCGGGCCGAGTTCTTATCGATCTACCCGAAGAGTATTTGCTTTGGTTTGATAAAAAGGGATTCCCTAGCGGCGAACTTGGCGATTTGCTCAAGCTATGTTTGGCACTAAAAATCGAAGGGCTTGATAATGTGGTCAAGCCTTTGAAGCGAATGTAGCTATCCCAACATGTTCAATGATAAGCGAAAGGCATACTATGAAGGTTGATATTAATGCGCTCAGGCATCATCAATTGGTCGAAGATGGACAACTTGATGGATGCTACATACACCAGCCTGCTCAGGGCAGTCAGCCCAATGATAAGTCTGTGTTAGCAGAGCGCCAAGCGCTAGAAAAAATGGGTCATAAAGTGGTCCAGCTTAAAGCTAAAGGCGGAACCACAACGTTTGCCGAGGCGATGCAACAATTGGCGAAAAAGGCGGCTCATCAAACCCAATAATCAGCGACAGTAAACCATCCTATTGCCTCTCAACTTTGCATAGCACGCTTTGACGGGGTCAAAGCGTAAGTTTGGCTCATTCAGATCGCATGTCCATTTCAGTCAGAATTGATATGTCAAGCAATCCCTTGGGACAGCATGGCAGCTGCAACTCTATTAAATGCTGCAACGTTCGCGCCCTTACGATAATTTACCCACTCCCCTTGTTTGCTGCCGCTGTGTTTTACGCATTGCTTATGGATATTGTCCATAATGTTTTTTAGTTGCTCATCGAGTTCGTCGTAGCTCAATGAATTAAAAGATGCGTTTTGCGACATTTCCAAACCTGACAAGGCTACGCCACCAGCATTGGAAGCCTTGCCGGGAGCGTTGGTCAATTGCGCTCTGTTGAGTACATCAATAGCCTTTTCTGTACAAGGCATATTTGCGCCTTCCGCCAGAAACTGGCAGCCGAGGTCAACGAGGCTTCGGGCATCTTCCTCATCGAGTTCGTTTTGCGTACCGCAAGGCAGAGCGATATCGCAAGCAACTCCCCAAGGTTTTACGCCTTCGCACCATTTTGCACCGATATCTTGGGCAACTTGCTCAAGGTCGGGTCGGTTTGATGTGTTTAACAGCGCTTCGAGCGTTGATTGTTCGATTCCTTGCTTGTGGTAGATGCAGCCACTGCTATTGGAGAGCGTAATGACCCGTGCGTCTCTTTGTGTTGCTTTCAAGGCCGCATGAAGTGCAACATTGCCAGCACCGGATATCGCAACAGTTTTGTCGGCGAGAGAATCTCCAGCTAGGCTGAGCATATTTTCGACAAAATAGATTAGACCGAACCCGGTGGCTTCAACTCGAACATGACTGCCGCCAAACTCGATATCTTTACCAGTTAAACTGCCGCTGAAGTGGTTGGCAAGACGCCGATAATGACCGAACAGAAAGCCAATCTCTCGGCTACCCACGTTGATATCGCCTGCTGGAACATCGGTATTTTCACCGATGTGACGGTACAACTCGTTCATAAACGCCTGACAGAAGCGCATAATTTCGCGATCAGAGCGACCCTTAGGGTCAAAATCGGCTCCCCCCTTGCCACCACCTAGAGGCAACATAGTCAGGGCGTTCTTAAAGGTTTGCTCAAAGGCTAGAAACTTGAGTACCGATTCATTGACCGATGGATGAAAACGCAAACCACCCTTGTATGGACCGAGTAATCCACAATGTTGAACGCGGTATCCACGGTTTACATGCAATCGACCGCTATCGTCTTCCCAGCAAACCCGGAAAGAAATAATGCGATCTGGCTCGGTGAGTCGTTGGAGTATCTGCTGTTGTTGATAATCAGGGTTCTCAGCGACGAGAGGGAACAAGTCTTGGTAAAGCTCATGTACCGCTTGGTTAAATTCCATTTGGTTGGGATTACGTTGCTCCAACCATTGGTAAAACTCCTGAGGGTCAAGTGCAGACATAGATTAAATCTCCTTGAGTTTCAATGCCACGATAAACGCAGAGCCACTACTTAATAAAAATAGCACCAGTACCGCGGTAATATTCCATTGCGCAACGACCGCGCTCACTGCGCCGTATATCAATAAAAGAATACCAATGACTGTATTACTTACTGATACGTAGTCGGTACGTTGATTGCCGTCGGCCATGTCGACTAGGTAAGTTTTACGTCCCAAGCGAACCCCTTGATGTGTCAACGCGAGCAAAAAATACAATAAAAGGTAAACGGCTAAGACCCCCGTTGACGATAAGTTCGGCTCGATGACTACTTGAAAGAGTACTGTAGACAGAAAAATAGTGACCGATAGCGCGGCGGTGAGTAACAACACATAGCGACTACTGCGATCGGCAAGTAACCCCCAGAACAGACCACTGACCAAGTTCGCCACGCCTGTCAATATCACAAACAGCACTGCACCGCTTACATCAATATGAGGCGTAGCGAGTAGCACAATAAATGGAGCGGCAAGACCAGAGCTCATTAACAGCGCACGCATCACGACAAAACGTTGGAACTGAGTATCGCTGCGCAAAAGGCTAAGGTTTTTTATTGCGATTCTAAATCCGTTGCCAGCGCCCTCAGTGGCGCCCCCATATTCAACAATCACCGCAAAACTGATGGCGGCGATCAGCCAACAAAGGCTAGCAATGACCAACATGGCAACCATAAAGTTAATCGACTCATACTCGGATATCAGTACGCCACCACTGATCAGTATCGTAATGACGCCCGACAGACTGGCGCTTAGACCATTCAAGCGACCGCGGCGGGCTTTAGGAATGGTTTTTCCGAGTACATCCTTATTGGCAATAGAGCAGAGCCCTCGGCTTAGAGAAAAAATAATCAGTAACGCGACAATCGTCCAACCTAGCCTTGCGCCTTCAAGTTGAATGGCGGAAATCGCCATTAAAGCAACAGCAGCCCCTTGCAAGAGTGAGCCGATAACATAAAACTGCTTGCGGTGTTCAAATTGACGAACGATACCCCCCAATAGAAGTTGCGGGATCAGAGAGCCAGATTCACGAATCGGAACCAAGAGTGCAGTGAAAAAAGCGGGAGCGCCGGCTGAGGTGAGCAGCCAAGGGAGCACTACTTTGCTGCTAGTGAACGAGTCTGCTAGCTTGGTACTTAGTTGAGCGATGAGTATTTTAAAAAAATTGCCCGGCACTTCTCGACAAGCGGAGTCGGAGATTCCAGTACATGCCCGAGCATCTTCTTCGTTTGAGAGCCTTTGATAGAGTGTCGTACTGTTGAGTTTCATTGGTATCCTCCAACCTCATCTTTACGAGTGTTAGTCAAAATAAGTTCATTAACGCTATCAAGCATAAACTTAAGGTCTCGTTTGATTCGCCACTAAGCCCAGTGTTGTTGAATCGAAGGGAGTATTAATATTCCAAAGATTCAATAACTTTGAAATACTAATCCTTTCGCATTTGCAAAAATGCACACTCCATTTCGTTGTTTTGGCTATACAACTTAGTCTGTTACACTGTGAGATTCATTCTCAACCTCGGTGTCTACGAATGAAATTTAATCTTCCTGCCCAGCACAAAACCGCAAAGGGTGCGCCTCGACGAGTGGGTTTCGAGTTAGAGTTTACCGGCTTAACTCTTGAAGATGCCGCTCAGTGCGTACAATCGACGTTTAGTGGCAAAATTGAACACAGTACCGCTGCGGAGCTCTTAGCTCACAGTGATTCGTTCGGTAAATTTACCATTGAGCTCGACTGGAGCTACCTCAAGCGTAAAGCGAGCGAAGCGAAGCAACAAGACGACGGTCATGAATGGGTCGAGTTACTTCAGCAAGGTGCTTTATCCATTGTCCCGCTAGAAATAATCTGCCCACCCGTATCGATAACGCAACTCTCGCAGCTCGATCAACTGATCCCCTGTTTGCGTCAAGCTGGGGCGCAGGGAACGGATAGCTCAGTGCTTGCCGCCTTTGGTGTACATATAAATCCCGAGCTGCCAAACCTCGATGTTTCAACTATTGAGCGCTTCGTAAAAGCTTTTGCTTTATTGCAGTGGTGGTTGGTTGAAGCACATCAGGTCGATGTGACTCGAAAGTTAAGTCCCTACGTCAACTTGTATCCCGAAGACTACATATACCAACTTCTGAGTCAGTCATACCCAGACCTTGATGCGCTCACGGATCACTATCTTGAGCACAATCCGACGCGAAATCGCGCCCTCGATTTGCTGCCTCTGCTGACTGAAATCAACCGAAATCGGGTGCTAACGAAGGTCGATGACCAGCTTATCAACCCTCGTCCTACTTTCCATTACCGATTGCCAGATTGCCAGATTGAAGATGAAACCTGGAGTCTTGCCAATAGCTGGAACCTTTGGTGTGTGGTTGAGCGACTAGCTGCTGATCCTCAGGCTATAGACCAGTTGTCGAAAAAATTTATTCAGATGACGCGACCTTTGATAGGTGTAAATCGAGAAGCTTGGTGTAAGGAGGTATCACAATGGCTCGTAGACCGCGAGTGGGTGTAACCGGGAACGGAAGTCGATGGTCACCATCTTGGTGGTGTACAAAGATAGCCTTGTTGCTTGCGGGTGCCGACCCCGTTCGTCTGAGTGTTCGGCATCCATGGTCAGGTGAGGCATTTGATGCGCTAATCATTGGAGGCGGGGATGATATTGACCCTGAGCACTACGGTGGCGATATTAACCAGAAAGTGAAACTCGACCCAGAACGCGACAAGTTAGAAATACGGTGGATAGAGTGGGCTTTAGAGCAGCGCGTTCCACTACTGGGCATTTGTCGTGGTGCACAACTGATTAATGTCGTTAAAGGAGGCACTCTCTACACTGATATTCGCCACATGCGCAAACTCACTTATAATCGACCAGGACTATTACCCACCAAACAAGTGAAGCTACACAGCGCATCGCATTTAGCTAGCCTATGCCGTAAGAAGCATCTGCGTGTTAACAGTCTTCACCATCAGGCCATTAAGCAACTGGGAATCGGGCTAAAGGTTGTCGGCCAAGATCTTGATCTCCTAACTCAAGCTGTCGAAAGCTCAGAAGGTGAACTGATTATTGGTGTTCAATGGCACCCTGAATATTTGTTCTACTTACCTGCACAGTTCGCTATATTTCGCTGGCTAAAGCAGGCCGGTGAATGATTACGAGTTATCTACTGCTGTTTGGTTCTGCTTTTTTAGCTGCAACCATATTGCCGTTTTATTCCGAAGTCCTCTTGTTCATCTTACTTCAGGAGGGCGGCGAACCCTGGACGTTGATCGCAGTTGCGACCTTGGGGAATACCTTAGGCGCAGTCGTGAACTGGTTTTTGGGACGTGGCTTACTCCGTTTTAGGAACCGACGGTGGTTCTACTTCAATGATAACCAAATCAATAAAGCACAACGTTGGTTTCAACGATATGGTGTTTGGAGTCTATTATTAGCCTGGCTACCCATCGGTGGTGATGCCTTGACCCTAATCGCTGGCATTTTCAAGGTGAGGCTATTGCCATTTCTGCTCTTAGTTGGGCTCGGCAAATGCTTGCGTTATATCGCAGTCGTTTATCTAGCAGGCTGGTTGACTTAGATCTCTGCGAATCAACAACCAGGTAATTTCCTCTAGTGGTGATAGTAGTTGACGACGATTACTCCATTACCACTAACATCGTTGCGCCAAATAACATAAGATACACAGCCTTTATTCAGCTCCGAGCCACTGAAAGTAATGACAGATAAATCTCAGCCAGCAACATTTGCCGACCTTGGTCTTATGCCTAACTTAATCGAACGATTAGAAGCGTTAGAGTACCTCCAACCGACGCCTATTCAATCTCAAGCTATCCCTCTTTTGCTCAACGGCAAAGATATGGTAGGTGGGGCCAATACGGGCTCTGGCAAAACTGCTGCGTTTTCGCTGCCTATTCTGCAAAAGATCCTTCAGCAAGGTGGATCCAACGATCGCCGTGGCAACTATGCCTCTCACTTAATTTTAGTGCCGACTCGTGAGCTAGCCTCTCAGGTGGCATACAAGGTTAAATCCTACTCGTATCATGTTAGAGATAAGGTCAAAACAGTTGCGGTATTTGGTGGCGTATCGGCGAACCCCCAAATGCAGGCGCTGCGTGGCGGGTGTGACATCATTGTCGCTACACCGGGTCGATTGCTCGATCTCGTTTCTAACAACGCCATCAAGTTGGACCGAGTGAAAACCTTAGTTCTTGATGAAGCGGATCGTATGTTGAGCCTCGGATTTACCGACGAACTGAATAAGATTCTTGAACTTCTACCCGAGAAGAAACAGACGCTGTTATTCTCAGCAACCTTTCCTGAAAAAGTAACGACGTTAGCCGAGCACTTACTCCATGATCCTGTAGAAGTTCAACTACAGAGTGCGGAAGCAAGTACCTTGGTGCAGCGCGTGTTTAGTGTCAACAAAGGCGAGAAAACCGCGGTACTGGCCCACTTGATCAAGCAGCACAAATGGCGACAGACGCTGATTTTTGTCAATGCTAAGAATGCTTGTAATCATCTCGCGCAAAAACTATCAAAACGCGGGATTACGGCAGAAGTGTTCCATGGTGATAAAGGTCAAGGCGCTCGTACTCGTGTCCTTGATGGATTTAAGTCTGGAGAGATCCAAGTTCTTATCGCTACCGACATCGCCGCCCGTGGCCTTGATATCGAAAAGCTACCGGTCGTGATTAACTTTGATTTGCCACGTAGCCCGGCTGACTATATGCACCGCATTGGACGCAGTGGCCGCGCAGGAGAAGTGGGGCTGGGGTTATCGCTTATTGATTACGATGATTACCATCATTTCAAAGTGATCGAAAAGAAAAATAAGTTCCAGCTTGAACGTGAGCAAGTCGCAGGGTTTGAAGTGGAAGATGACCAAAGTGAAGCGTACTTTGCGCCCATGAAGCCGCGTGCAAAGCCGGCTGGAACAGGAAAAAAGAAGAAAAAGCGTCACCAATAGTTGACGTTGGTTCTGAATAGTCTCATTTTTGAGTTTTAAGGAAGGCGAAGCGAGCTTGCTGTTCGCTCTCTGAATCGCAAAAAAAAGAGCCGGACTGGGTGCGTTACGTCAGGCTCTTTTTTTTTAGAGAGAGCTATCGACGCGGCGTGCGTCCTCCACGAGGTGAACGTTTTTTAAATGCAGACGCGGCTTTAGCTTGCGATTTAAGAATAGAATCCACCGTAAGCGGCATCGGCTGTTTAGGCTCAAGACCGTGAGGGAAGGTTCGTGCTCTGGGCGGTAAGTCATATTCCTCAGCATTCGCGCGAGGCATACGCTTAAATCGATACAGGTAAAAATTCTCTAACTTTTCTCTCGCCCATTCGGTTTTCTTTAAATACTTTACGCTACTCGCAATCGACGGCTTGGTGTGAAAACAGTTAAAGCGCATCGCGGTATCGAGAATGTCCCAACCATAAAAATCCACCAACTCTTGCAACATAGTTTCCAGCTTGAGCCCATGCAGAGGGTTATTTTGTTGCAGTTCGATTCTTTCTTCGTCAGTCATCATTTTCGCGGCCTCACTCGTTGATGGGCGGAGTTTAGCAGAGTATAGAGTGTAGAGATATCTATACTCATGTTGAGGCAGTTGGAACCGTTTATGGATAGCACTGACTATAGCGATCCCAAGGGTGATGACAAAGCTGGCTCAGATCGCCTTAGAAGGGGAGCCATCAGCAAGGTAGCCGGCAAATGTGCTACCGATGGACACCGCTGCGACTTTCAGTGCAGCGATCCACATAACGACTTGTGAAGAACTTTCGTTTGGTGGGTAGTTAACCCTTGCAGCCAGGCTCGCGGCGAAGAAAAGTCAAAACAAACTGACTTGTTAGTTCAGATATTTTGCATCAATACTTCTTCCTGGCTTTTTCTAGAGCAAAACATAATGATAAATGTGACCGCTAGTTCAACCCCCAGTCCAATTGACATAATTTTTCTACGAACCAGTCAAGCGCTCTACCTTGTTGCCCCTTGTGCCAAGCGATATAGAGGGATTGCTCTGGTCTTGGTATCTCACATTGCTTTTCTATTAGCTCTCCCCTCTGTATATAGGGCCTCGCCATATGGCTAGGCAAAAATCCAATTCCTAGCCCTTTTGCTTGAGCTTCTAATTTGGTTTCCATCGAGTTTACTCGAATTACTCTCTTGCTATTAAAGAGTCCACTATCTCTAACTGGTAACATCTGTGATGTGTCAGAAACGACAATGGCCGGATATTCACTGAGTGTTTCCGCCCCTAATATGCCGTCATACTTTGCTAATGGGTGATCAGGTGATACGGCAAAGACAAATGAGAGCGCACCTATCTTATGGGTTTGAAACAGCCCTTTCGGTAATTCGCCTGTTGCACCTATTACTATATCTACTCGTCTTGAGTGCAAAGCATCCCAACCTCCACCTAGCACTTCTACCCCCAAGCTAACATCCACTTTATGTTCTAGTGTATTGAAGTCTTCAATGAGGTCGAACAAGGGGTGAGGGGAAATTACGGTATCTCTGGCTATTCTTATTTCGTTCTCCCAGCCGCTTTCTAGTTGCTGCACCGAGTCGACAAGTCGATTGGCGGCAAGAAGAATTTCTCTGCCATGCTCTAACACCAGTAGACCCGCAGGAGTAAGCTGTGCACGTTGCCGGGAGCGATCAAATAAAGCGACCCCCATGTCTTCTTCAAGCTTTTTTATTGTATAGGTTAAGGCTGAAGGCACTTTGTACAAAGATTCAGCCGCTGCGGCAAAACTGCCCTTTTTATCGATAGCATCTAATGCTCTCAAAGCGTCTATGGTTATCGCGTTATGCATGATTCTCTTATGTTCAAATATTTTGAATTTTCCATTCAATATGTTTCGGTTTTTTCCTCAATCTAACATACATAAACTGGTATTCAACGCTTGAGAGTAAATGTTTATGCGCTCTCGAATCAAATGACAGAAAATTGAAAATTATTGAGGAATAAAACATGAAAGATCTCATCCAAAAAGTATCAGAATCTGAAGCTGGCTACGGAGCATTGGCATTACGTATCCCTGTAGGTTTTATTTTTATGGCTTACGGCGCGCAAAAACTGTTTGGTTGGTTTGGAGGCTATGGATTGGAAGGAACTGGTCAATGGATGGCTTCAATTGGCCTAGGTCCCGGTGTGCTAATGGCATTATTAGCAGGAAGTGCGGAGTTTTTCGGCGGTATATTCATCGTACTCGGTTTGTTAACTCGCCCGGCTGCACTCGCTCTAGCCATTACCATGATTGTCGCGATTTTTGCTGTTCACTTTGAAAATGGTCTGTTCATGGTCAACAACGGCTATGCATTTGGTCTTGCATTATTAGCAGCAAGTGTATCGCTGGTTTTCTCTGGCGCAGGCAAAGCGGCTCTAGATCAGTTCGTAGCCAAAAAGTTAGCTTAATGAATCTAAATATAGGAGATAACATAATGATCAGTGTAAGACATTCTCATGAGCGTGGCCGCGCAAACTTTGGTTGGTTAGATAGCAAGCATACCTTCTCGTTTGGTAACTATTACGATCCCAAACATATGGGCTTCTCAGCATTGCGAGTCATTAACGATGACATCGTTAACCCGGGTGCCGGATTCGATACTCATGGTCACCGAGACATGGAAATCATCAGCTATGTTCTCGAAGGTTCAATAGAACATAAAGACAGCGAAGGTAACGTGCAGGTTCTTCCAGCAGGTGAGTTCCAACTCATGTCAGCGGGGACTGGGATATTCCACAGTGAATATAATGCATCGAAAAAAGACAATTTACGATTTTTGCAAATCTGGATTCAGCCCAATACGTTCGTTAACAAGCCGGGATATGCACAAAAAGACTTCGGTTCAAATCCAGGCTTGACCACAATAGCAACGCCCACCGGAGAGAAGGGGACTCTACTTATCAAACAAGATGCCAAGCTCCACCAGTTGATTCTAGAGCCAGGTACGGGTTTAGACTTGAACATTGAGCAAGGACGTAATTTCTACGTACATCAAATTGAAGGCAAGCTTTCTGTCGATGAAACTGAGCTTAACGCTGGCGATGGTGCCAGAATTGAGAATCAACAACGCATTAGCTTGGTGAACAAAGGTGAGAGGAACGTTACCGCTTTGGTGTTTGATTTGCCTTAAAGCCATGGTTGTTTCCGATTTACTGCAAAAGCCCAAAAAAATGTGTAGTCGGAGAGGTGCAGGGTAAGCGCATTCATTGTACGTGCTGATCTGTTAGCGCTTTGTGTGATCTGCGGAACTCGGTGGAAGTCTTACCCGTTTCCTTTTTAAATACCTTACTAAATCAACTAGGTTACTAAAAACATACTGATTGTATTAAATCTCTAGGTAACTAAAATATACCGTAAGACGCTCACCATTAGGTGCCCACTCTTACACCTAAATTGCTGTGAGTATTCAATCACTATGAGTGACGTTTTTATTGTCAGAGCTGATTAGCTACGTTACTTCTCAAAATGACGTGGAGCTGTATGAAAGCAAAAGTTGAAGTTGATCCAAAAGGGCGTAAGAGCGTTGTCGACGCTTGTAACGAGCCTTGTGCGATCGAAAAAGGCATGAGGATTTTGGGCTCCAAGTGGAAGGGCTCCATCATCTACCATCTGAAAGATGGCCCTGTGAGATTCAATGATCTTTCCAGAATGTTGGGCGGTGCAAGCAAGAAGATGGTCGACCAGCGTCTAAAAGAACTAGAAAGTGAAAACATGGTAATACGTCGTGTGCTCAATGAAAAACCGCTGGCAGTCAGCTACGAACTCACCGAGTTTGGACGCAGTGCGTTAACGATTCTCGATGAGTTGAGAAAATGGTCTGAAAGTAACAATGTGCAGCTAAAATAGCGTGAGCAACATTCATCCATCTCCCTCTTTTACGTAACAAGGCAACCAATATGGTTGCCTTGTTGCCTTTCGAGCTGAAGATTCAATAATCTAGCGTGCCACGGATAGGGTAGTGGTTTTCTGGGTTACGAATCCATGCCAAACCTCGGGTCAGTGCACCGAGCTCAGGTCTGACAAACGGGTTATTGGACAGGTCAACCACGTGTAAGTTGCCGTGTTCATTGATCACAAACAACCCCGGCTCTGAAAAGTTATGGTCGGTTTCAGCTTCGGAGCGTGGTAGCGATATGTAGAGTCCCAGAGTCTTCATTTGTTGCTCAGTAAGACCATAGGCGATTGGAAAACTGATATCGAGCTTTTCTAGGTGTTGCTCCAATTGTTGCTTCGAGTCAGCAGAGACAGCCAGAATGTCAACGCCCGCCTCGCTAAAGGCCGGCTTATAGGTCTCGATTTCATTGAGGTACTTGGTGCAAAGTGGACAGTGTTTGCCACGATAGACAAACACCGCTTGCCATGTTGCATCACCTTGAGGTTGACCTAGCTTGACTTTGGTTCCATCAAGCTTTGTTGCCTCTAATGTAGGAAAAGCGTCACCCGCTTTGAGTTTTTGTGAGTATGTCATCTCGGCTCCTGGGATTGAGGTCACAACGAGTTTAAAAAAGATATGCCACTAAAAACCAAGTTACAACCAGTATACTTTTAGTAACCTAGCTTTGATTTGTCTGAGCCATTAACTCAGTTAAGATCTGTTTGTAGCCTTCTACGGGATGCGCCCCTGAAACACCATGTTCTACATTAAAAATCACCGTTGGCACACTCGATACGCCCATTTTTTGCCATTGTTTCTCTGTACTACGGACTGAACTGCGTCGTTGTGCGTCATTTAGCCAACGCATTCCTTCTTCTGGGTCTAGGCCCACAGAAATTAGCGCTTGCTTAAGAACTTCATGGTTAGAGACGTCTTTCTGCTCACTGAAAAAGGCGGTAAAGAAACGCAATTTTAGTTCAGTTTGCTTGCCCATACTCTTGGCGTAATCAAGCAAAAGGTGTGCGTCAAAGGTATTCACCATCTTCATTTCATCAAAGTAGTTAAACTTGAAGTCATGTTCAGCGCCAATGCTGGCGATACGAATGCGCGCGTTTTTACTTTCCTCTGCGCTACTGCCATATTTACGAGCAACGTGATCTCGAAGGTTTTCACCTTCGGCTGGCATATCAGGGTTCAGTTCAAAAGGTTGCCACTCAATCTCGATGCGATCTTCGATGCCAAGTTGTTTGATAGCCGCTTTTAAATGGTTATATCCGATGATGCACCACGGACAGACAACATCACTAATAATGTCGAGCTTAATAGTATTATTCATATGAGTCCCCTACTTAAAGCACTGTGCTCACGCGGCAAACAGTGCTTTAAGTTGTGCTTGCTTGTTCTTGACGGAGTTTAACGCTCGCTAGGATGCGTCCACGCAAACTTCTGGAAGGGCACATCTGGCTGAGTATGTGCCAGTGCGTTAGTGAAGTTTGAGATAAGCTTAGCAGACAAGCCAGTCAGTACTTCCAGCGCTTGACGTTTGGTAAAACCGGCGTTGAGGAATGCTTGCAGTTTTTCATCACCGATATGGCCACGGTTATCGAGCAGTGCTTTGGTAAAATCATGCAGTACTTGCAGCTTTGCATCAGGAATGACAGTGCCTTCACGCAATGCTTCAATCACCTCATCTGGCATTTGTCCCGCCTTCATCATCCATGTATGACCGGGGACACAATAGTGACAGTTATTTTCAAAGTTTGCGGTCATAAAGACCACTTGCTGCTCCAATGGACTGAACGTTGTGTTCTTCATAAACAGGTCAAAGACCGTGTTGTAGGCTTCGTAGGTAGCCGGGGCTTCAGCAAGGACCGCGTGCAAGTTTGGCAGCATACCGAAGCCTTTTACTGACTGAGCGACCAGTTCTTTAGACTCTTCAGGAGCCGTTTCTGCAGTGTAATAAGTAAATTCAGTACTCATAAAAACCTCCTCAAAAGTGTGCGTCTAGGTGCGCTTCAAAGCGAGCAAAGTCGTTCTCGATGTCGGCGTTTTTCATCACGTCGTAGCATGCAAAGGTTGGCAGTGCAGTCATGCCAAAGAAGCGGAAGTTTGCGTGCATGTGGAACATCAAATCATCCACACTGCGACCTTGGAATAAGTATTCGCTATCATCATTAAATGACTCTTCTGGTGCATTGAATGTGAAAGACAGCATGTATTTGGTATTGGTACGAGTGCCGCCTGTTCCATAATTTTTCTTTGGCTCTTCCGGCGTTCTGCCATCAAAGGCACACAGCGCACCACCCATCCCCGCAGTGAATACTTCATCCATGTATTTCTTGAAAGACCATGGAATCGTCATCCAGTTGACAGGTGACTGTAGGATCACTCGATCTGCCCATTCAAAGTTCGCCAGTTGCTCGTCAACGACGATCTCATCTTGCATTGTCACTACGCGAACTTCGTGACCCTTTGATTCTAACTGGGTACGCGCTTTCTCAACTAAAGTCGCATTGAGTTTGCCCTCAGAAAATGGAGATGGTTCGTGTGCGTTAATGATTAGAACGTTACTCATGATATTACCCTTCAATATTTGGATGTTTACCGAGCGAATACTGATTTCGCTGTGTTGCGGTTTATTATGGTTACCTACATTCCGAGTGCAATTAGTTAACTTTTAGTAACCACCATGAAGAACGATTAAAATATGGTTAAGTGTGTGTTTAATAGAGCTTTAATTTTTTAGATTGGAGTGGGAACATGAATGGGTAGGTGATGAAAGGTTACCAAAAGTATACTAATTGAAAATATTGGTGGGGTTACCATACTGAACAGAACATGCGGCTTAGCGCAGTGATTTTGTAAAGGACGTAACTTTATGGATTTAGCCAAGAAACATCCATTATGGCGCAAACCCAAGCATCATCTGGATGCGGAGTGCAGCAGTGATCATGTGCACTGGATTGAGCTTTTTTACGATTTGGCTCATGTGGTATCGATTTTCGTGCTGGGAAATTACTTAAGTCATCATCTTGGCTTTAACGGATTTGCCGTTTTTGCGTTGCTATTTATCATTGTTTGGTTTGCATGGTTTGACATCAGCCTTTTTAACTCGATTTATGTCAGCACTGATGTACAACACCGTTACATTATGGCTGCGCAGATTGTCACCATTATGATTATGTCATCCGCTATCGTACATATTGGTGGCGCAGGGTGGATGTACTTTGCGGTAGGTTATGCGTTCAATCGCGCGATAATCTCGCTGCTCTATTTTAGGGCCAAAACGGTAGAAGAAAGTGAACGGTGCCTACCAAGTCATATGTCTAGGAGCTTTGCTATTGCTTCAGTCATCTTTTTAATCAGCGCGTTCCTGCCTGCACCATACAGTTATATGGCATTTGCAGGAGGCATTCTGGTTTTAGCCGCGCTATATGTCGCTCCGAGATTGGGTGCATTAAACAACAAGCGCTTCTTACCACGCTTTGGACATATGGCTGAGCGCTTCGCGCTGCTTTTATTGATTGTTGCAGGTGAAGGCTTCTTTAAGCTTGTTATCACCCTTGCGGAAAAAGGCATTGATGATGTGGTTGGCGACGTATTTGTTAACTACGCGTTTGGCGGCCTATCAATTTTCGTATTGTGCTGGATATATTTTGATTTTGTAGGCAATGGTAAGCCGCGCGACAACGCGCCTAACACAGTCATCAAGTGGACGATCTCTCATCTGCTGTTGATGCTGTCTGCTGTCACGATAGGCGTCGCATTGTCAGCTGAGGTCAAAATAGGTTTTATGGATCAATACCCGTTCAAATATGCGTTGATAGGCTGTTTGGGCTTAGCAACTTACCTGTATTGTTTGCTTAAGATTCAGAATGTTATCGAGCTTCGTACCGCCCACCGATTTGCCACTGCGAACGTTCGCTACTTTGGTATTACGCTTTGCTTCGTGACCCTGATTATCGTGCCATTTGTTCCTTCAATCGTGGCTAACCTTGTATGGGGAGCGGCCTTGTTCTCTCAGATCCTGATCCCAGTGAGAACCGCATTTAAGACTCTGACTCGAGAGGCGAAGCAAGCTCTCGATTGAGCGTTTTCGTCTTCAAAGTAGTTCTGCTCAATGTTTCAATGGATTGCTACTATGAATCGCCCCAAAGTACCGGAACACATTACCAGTTTTCAACTGGCAGTATTGGTTCTATCTGTATTTGTTGTTGCTTCCCTGGCAATTGAGCTTGTCTTTAACATGCCACCTGAGGTCCTGCAGATTTTGATCTATGTTGATACATTCATTTGCGCGATCTTCTTTATTGATTTTGTTCAGCAATACCGAGCGGCGCCGTCTAAGCTTGAGTATATGAAATGGGGCTGGCTTGATTTGATTTCTTGTATTCCATTGATGGAAATGAATCAGTTTGCACGTTTAATTCGAGTTTTTCGTTTGGTACGTGCGATCAAGTCTATCTCAATGATTTCTCATGCAATCAATGAAAACAAGGCTTCGACGTCACTGCACTTCATGGTGGTGACTTCGTTAATGATGATGCTGTTTGGTTCGATTTATATCCTTTATCTCGAAAAGGATATGCCGGGGGCCAACATTCATACCGCCGGTGATGCGTTTTGGTGGACGTTCGTCACTATCACTACGGTTGGCTACGGTGACTTCTTCCCGGTCACATTGGAAGGTCGCATCGTTGCCACAATATTAATTACGACCGGCGTTGGTATGTTTGGTAGCTTTACCGCGGTTTTAGCCTCATGGATTATGGACGCTTCTGACGAGCGAAAGATGGAAGTTCAGATTCTAGAAGAGGTGAATACTCTAAAAGCAGAGCTTCGGGAGATGAAAGCACTGCTAAAACAGCAAGCGGAAAAAAATGACTAGTCTGCTAAGAGAGCAGAAACTCTCCCAATTTGTTTTCGGTCAGATTCATACCAGCCAAGACTGAATCATTGAGTCAGTTCTCGTAAGGTGAGCTGCAAAAATTTTCGTGTCGCCTCACTTTGTGCCTTCTCAATCGCTAGTTTATAAAACGTGATGGCTTGAGAATTTTGTCCTAATTTCCTCAGAACATGCGCTCGCGCTGCGTACCAAGGTTGATAATCTTCCAGCTCTGGCTTTAGATCGTCCAACTTGTTGAGAGCAAGATCTGGATGACCAGCCTCTGCAACGACTGCCGCCCAGTTTAAAGCGACAACTGGAGTCGGTTCGAACTGCCACAGAGATTGATAGAGCAAACACATCTGATGCCAATCCGGGTTGGGCTTTTGCATATGACAATCCGTAATTGCAGCTTTGATCTGGAATGGGCCGGGCTGTCTTTTCTCGATGGCATTGGCAAGCAAGTCGTGAGCTTCATCGATTGTGTTTTGATCCCATAGTGTCGTGTTTTGTGCTTCGATCGGCACCATAGCGCCGTCGGCGCTGATGCGAGCAGAGCTTCTGGCATTGGTCAGTAGCATCAAAGCCAGTGCCGCTTCGATTTCAGGATCATTCGGGCGAAGCTGATTGAGCAATCTGGCCAAAAAGATCCCCTCTTGGCATAACGAACGTGGGCAGTCCGTTTCCATCAGGTAACCTGTGGTAAATATCAAGTAAATCGTGGTTAATACGGTGTCTAGTCTGTCATGCCATCTCTCTTCATTGGGTACAGAGAAACTCACCCCTTTCGCTTTTAGCTTTACCTTGGCGCGATACAATCGTTGTCCCATTGTTTGTTCGTTGTCTAAGAAGGCGGAGGCAATTTCCTTGGTGGTTAAATTGCAGACGGTACGAAGGGTCAAGGCAATACGGGACTTTTCTTCTAAGGCGGGATGACAACAGGTGAAAATAAGGCGTAAACGTTCATCCGGAATGGTGTCGTCTTGGTGGTATGACTCATCAAAGGCGAGAAAATCGACCAGTTCCTCGGCTTTACGTTGCTCTCGTTTTGCTGTGCGAAAATGGTCGATGCCCTTGTTTAAACCGACTCTCAACAGCCATGCAGTGGGATTGTGAGGTAGGCCGGTTCGCGTCCAGTGCTTAAACGCTGCGATCGAGGCCTCCTGTAATGCATCCTCGGCCAATTGAAAGTCGTCAAGTCGAGAAATAAGCCGAGCCAAAAGCCGCCCTCTGTCTCTGTTTAACACATCATTAATCGCATGACTGACAGCGATGGCTTTTGAAGAGGCGTTATTCATCGGTTAACCTGCTTGGTCGTAATCCAACAACGGACGAACTTCAATGGTACCAAACTTAGCTACTGGAATGATTTCTGCGCATTGTAATGCGGCATCCAAGTCGGGAACATCAACGATGTAGTATCCGCCCAAGTGTTCACGAGTTTCCGCAAAGGGGCCATCCATCGTTTCAACTTTCCCAGATCTAACTCGAAGCGAAGTCGCTGTTTCAATGGTCTGCAATCCTTCACCGCCAACCAGTACGCCATCTTTTTCGAAAGTTTCTGTGGTCGCGGCAAAATCCTCCATCATCTGGTCGAATTCGGGGGTGCCAAATGCAGGCTCTTGATCCGGTGCAGCGTAAAGCAAAAGCATGTATTTCATGGTCAGTTTCCTTCTGTTTTATGGTTTCATAGTCAAGGACGTTTTTGCTTTGCCATTTTCGACATCAACTAAAAAATTTTTTGCCTTGCGAATCTACAATAGAACAGAGGATAAGTGCTTATCAATGATGAGATAGGGGTTAGGTGAGTTTGGTATAAACTTCGCTATGTTCAAACCAGTGCTCTTGCTCGATGTTAAAAGCTAACGATAAGTCCAATGATTTATTACTTATCGTCATCTCCATGCTCTACTCGAGTAACCAGTAATTGGTCCACCTTGTAGTCATCGATGTCCACAACCTCAAATTTGTAGCCAGAGAAGGTGACCGAGTCAGTGCGACGCGGGATTTTCTTCAGCATAAACATCATAAAACCGGCTATGGTTTCCGGCATCGCCATCGCAATACGTTTCGGCATCAGGTTAGCAAAACTTCCACGAAATCATTTTGTCGTGACGATAAACCATATCGCCGTTGTTTGTTCGTTGTTTTTCCTATTTCTGGTCTATTTGCGGTCGATGACTTAATCCGGTGTGTTGCATTGTGTTTAATTTGGTTTGTAGCTTGTGTTTTCCCCGTTGCAAAGCTGTTAGCGCTCGCGACTTTATGCAGCTATCTGGGTTTATCAAGCACGTAGTTTGAGTGGTAAGCTTCGCAATTGGCTCGTTACTGTGAGCACACTATCAAATCTCGACAAAAACACCTGGATTTACCGTTTGTTGCCGCGACATTAAATTCACTCGGCTTGGATGAATATGAGAGTGAACGATTTTCTGTGTGACTTGCTGCTTGGTTAGGGCAGATAATTAGTCGCTAACTGACTAAATATCCTTACTTTTATCACAAATGGCAACGGAGCGAATTAGAGCTCTGTCACACTCGTTATCCAAGCTATCTCTTACTATCTCGCCACTCATCCAATAACCCGACCAAGACCTATTCGGCGTGTTAGCGCGTCTGGCGTCTTACAGAGAAACAGAAGGATAGCTATTACAATGACTGGCGAAATCATCAAAGTATCGAGAAACACAGAGCTTGCGCCTATCTGCGCACAATCAACGCAAACGGTCGCGTTTTCTCACTACAATAACTTTTCGGCGCAACTGCCCATCGACCCGAAAAGCGGGGCGATTGTGGTAGGCGACATTCAGGATCAAGCAAGACAGTGTTTAACCAATATCAAAGCGATCGTCGAAAGCATTGACCATGTAATGGATGATGTGGTCAAGGTGACAATGTTTCTTAAAAACCTTGATCATTTAGCACAGGTTGACGAGGTCTATGCCAGCTTCTTTGACAGCCTGTTACCTACTCGCACTGTGATTGAGGTTGCTGCGCTTCCACACGGTGATGCGCTGGTGCAAATGGATGCACTTATCTCTAACGGCGAGGGCACTTACCCTCAGGCGCCCTGTGAACTTGTGAAGCTGTCTCGAAACACCGAGCGAGCGCCTATCAGCGCACTGGCGACTCAAACGGTCGCGTTTTCTCACTACAATAACATTGGCGCCCAACTACCCGTTTGCCCAGAAAAAGGCACAGTGGTTGATGGGGGTATTAAGGCGCAAACGGCGCAGTGTCTGCGTAACATTAAACAGATAATGGAAAGTATCGATGTGCCGTTTGACGATATTGTTAAAGCCAATATCTATGTGACCGATTTGGCCCACATGGACGCGGTCAATGAGGTCTACATGACTTTCTTCCCCGACTCGTCTATTGCTCGCACTGTTGGCTATATGCCTGCTCGCTCTGTGATTCAGGTGTCACGTCTGCCAATGGACGCATTGGTGCAAATCGATGTTTCTATCTCACACGGAGATGGCACACCGCCGCAAGAAGTTGAAGATCGCCATGGCATTGTAATTCGCGCGAATAATACTGACCAAGCGCCGGTTTGCCCATTGTCGACCCAAACCGTGGCCTTTTCTCACTACAACCACCTGACCGCTCAGCTACCGAGAGTCGCGAATAGCGATCAAATCGTTGAGGGCGGAGTAGCGGAGCAAGCGACGCAGTGTTTGAACAATATTAAAGCCATCGTTGAAAGCATCGGCCACAAGATGGATGACATTGTTAAAGTAAACATTCAGTTGGTTGATATGGCCGATCTGGCGGCAGTGGAGAAAGTGTATCCTGATTTCTTCAACCATGAACTACCAGCGCGCACTGTGATTGGTGTAAGCCAAATTGCTTTGGGTGCGAAGGTGCAAATTGATGCGGTGCTTTCTAACGCCGAAGGCACACCTCCTACGCATTAATCCAATATCATCAAGGACCAAAAGAAAAAAAAGGGAGCCTTGTTAGGCTCCCTTGTAACTTATTGATTAAAGTGCGACTTCTATTAAATCGCGGCTTTTTTCGCTTCTTCAATCCAAGAATCAAACAGATCTTGGTTGGCTTTAATCCAACCGTTCACATGTGCTTCAATATCGGCTGAGCTATTTTTACCCTCACTCATCATCATATTTTGTGCACTCACATCATTGATGTTGACTTTAATGATTTCAAACAGCTTGGCCGCTGCTGGGTTGTTCTCAGCAAACTCTTTATTAGCCACAATGCGCATTGAGTTCATTTCGAAACCGTAGTTTTTGCCGTTAGACAGCGTGGTGTCAACGTTTTTACGTTCGCCCGGTAGCGCTGAGAATGGCACTTCTAGCCATACTACGTCTTCACCTGGGACCAGTACGCCACTCACCCAGTACGGAGTCCAAGTGTAATACAAGATAGACTCACCTTTGTTGTAGCGAGAGATCGTATCGGCGATGATCGCGGCGTAGTTACCTTGGTTATGGCTGACTGTGTCGCGTAGTTCGTATGCGTCGAGCTGCTCTTCGATTACTAACTCACAACCCCAACCTGGGTTACAGCCAGTCAGGTCTGCTTTGCCATCATCATTGGCGTCGAAAAGCTTCGCCAGTTTAGGATCTTTAAGCTGACCGATATTAGTGATGCCATACTTCTCAGCGGTTTTCTTATCGATCAAATAACCTTGTGCAGCACCTGAGATATATTGACCTTGGCGGAAGAATTTGTCATCGCCGCCAGCCATAGTGTACTTATCTGCATGTAGCGGGAACCAACCAACCGCAAGGAAAGTGGCATCTCCTTTAGCGATAGATGTGTAGCCTACGTTGTAGTCGACTTCTTTTGTAGGTTGAACCTCATAGCCAAGCTCTTCCAGGGCGCGATTCACGATCAGAGTCTGGAATGTCTCCTCAGCCACTGTGGACTGAACCGGTTGAACCGTGACACCTTCACCAGGCAGCTCAGATGCTGAGACACTAGCGGACAGGGCAAGAGTTGAAAGGGCACTTAATGTCAGTGATTTCTTCCATGAGTTGTTCATTTAAGTTTCTCCTTAAGGGTTACTTGAGGTTTGTTCTTCTTCGCGAATTGTTTGGTAATCAGAGAAATAGGACCAGTGTGGTACCAGCGCAATTTGGTGTTACCTGCATTGGCACCAAGCTCTTGGGTTATACGATCAAGCAATATAGCGAGAATAACGATGCCTAAACCGCCGACAGCAGCCAGTCCCATATCGAGGCGTCCAATACCGCGCAGCACCATTTGACCTAAGCCGCCTACGGCAATCATTGACGCAATCACTACCATAGAGAGTGACAGCATTAAGGTTTGGTTCACCCCGGCCATAATGGTCGGTAGCGCAAGGGGAAGCTGAATGCGGTATAACATCTGTTTACTACTTGCGCCAAACGAATGGCCTGCTTCAATCAGCTCTTCTGGGACTTGCTGAATGCCCAAAATCGTCAAACGAACCACAGGCGGTAAGGCGAAGATAATGGTCACTACGACACCAGGGACATTACCGATACCAAACAGCATGACAATAGGGACCAAATAGACAAATGCTGGTGTCGTCTGCATCGCATCTAGGATTGGGCGGACAAATTTCGCGGCCGTATCGCTGCGAGCAAGCCAAATACCAAGTGGTAATCCAATTAGCAAGCAGAAAAAGACTGATGTCATGACAAGTGCCAAGGTGGTCATCGCTTGTGACCAAGCACCGATAAGACCAATAAAAGTGAGTGACAGCACGGTAGCTACGCCAAGGCGTAAACTAGAGAACTGCCAAGCTAATAAAAATAGAAACACCAGCATAAAAGGGGCTGGAGTGGAGACTAGCGCCGTCTCGAACGAGGTGAGAATAAAATCGATCGGAATACGAACAGCCTGAAATACAGGACGTCCATGTTCAACTAACCAGTTTAGCCCCGATTCTACCCAAGTATCGAGCGGTAATACCGCGTCTTGGAAAGGGTTCATGATATCGAAAGGCGCCTGCTCGACAGACTCGCTCGTGAGCCAATCGTTAACTGGAGCACTGCTGTCGGTCGTTTGGCCCCAGGGATCATTTTGTTGCGTTGTGGTTTGAGACCACGGATCGCTATTGGTTTGCTCTGATGACATAGGGCTACTCCTTATCTAAGGTTTGCAGTAATCGTGACTTGGTTACGACACCAAAGTAATTACCTTCTTGATCGACCACAGGGACTGAGTAGGGAACGTTGGCGACTGTTCCTAATATGTCATTGATAGATTGGTCTGGCTCAAGAGTGATGCCATCAGCGAGTTGAGCGCTACTCAAAGAGCGGTTTTCTTTGTGAGCGGCGCGCAGAGAATCGACTGAAACGATACCGGAATAACGGCTGCTGCGATCAATGACGATGCCATATTCGCGGTCGTTATCCATAAGGATTTGCATCGCAGAAGCTGGACCGTCATGCTCGGACTTCTTGAAGACTGCGGCGGGTTTCTTACGTGCGATATCTTTCGCGGTCAAAACACTTGCGACGTTGACGCCTCGGAAAAAAGCGGCCACATAGTCGTTGGCGGGTTTGTGCAAGATTTCGTCAGGCGTGCCAACCTGGACAACGGCGCCGTTTTGCATAATGGCAATGCGGTCGCCAATGCGCATCGCTTCATCAAGATCGTGTGAGATAAACACAATGGTTCGTTTGTCATCGTTTTGCAGGCGAATGAGCTCGTCTTGCATTTCAGTACGAATCAATGGGTCTAATGCCGAAAAGGCTTCGTCCATTAACAAAATATCGGGGTCACAAGCGAGTGCTCGCGCTAGACCAACCCGCTGCTTCATCCCACCTGAAAGCTCGTCAGGAAAGGAGTCGCAGTACGCCTCTAAGCCAACTCGCTCAAGCGCGTCGAATGCCGCTTTGTGACGAGCATCTGTGTCGATACCTGCTAGCTCTAGCCCAAATGAAACATTTTCAATCACTGTCATATGTGGCATCAGTGCGAAATTTTGAAACACCATAGAGATGTTGTTGCGGCGCACTTCTCGTAACTCTTGGTCAGTGATGTGGGCGATATCTTTGCCCTTGAGAAACACACTGCCTTTGGTGGGCTCGATGAGTCGATTGAGCAGGCGAACAAGAGTGGATTTCCCTGAGCCAGAAAGACCCATGATGACGAATATCTCACCTTCGTTGATGCTTAGAGAGACATCATTAACACCTATGGTGAGTCCGGTTTTTTCAAAAACGGCGTCTTTGTCTGCGCCTTTCTCTATCATCTCAAAAGCGCGATCAGTGTCGTCTCCAAACACTTTATACAGTCCCTTAACTTCCAGTATGGGATCCATGTTTTTTCCTTTTTTAGAGAGTGAATATCGTTAAATTCGATTAGAACTCTAATTAATTATTGGTGGCAAATCAAGGAATGACGTTCTGTATACAGCAGGGTGGTGTACTTTTTAGTGAGTAATATATTGCAGTTTACTTAATGTAAGTTGATGATTTTAATTGTTTTTATTGGTTTCTTTGAAGCTGGGGGAATTTATTGGGTCGAAATGTCTATTTTATGGAAGCTAAGGCCGGATTGTGTATCAAGCAATTTAATTTCAGCTGTTAATATTAGCGTTCAAATCATTTATTCATCAGCGAGGCCGTTACCTCGCTGAATCTGCGCCGTAAACCATCGATCAGTGTTTAGGCTTTGGTCCGTGACGAACAAGATCTTGACCGGTTTGAAACACTTCTTCGGTCACCCAGCGACCGAGTAACAACTGATTATTATCGTCCAGTACGGCGACAAATCGGCGCCCGTCGGAGTTACTGGTGGCGAGTACTACCCCAGCGGCGTTATTGAGGCCCAATGCACCGCTTTCAACCGCGACAAGAAAGGCTTCGAGTTCTTGTAAGTCGGCAATGATTCTATCGTCATTAATCATAATTTCTCTCTAACATCGGCGTTTGCTCGAATCAATATTATTCGGAGCGATAAGTTTAGCGCTACTTTACCCAGCATAGTGAATAATTGCTACCAGTGTCGAAGGGAGATGGATATCCCTTAACCATTCACGCTCAAATTTGACCATTGGCGCCAGATAACGACCTTTGGTCGCAAACTTCAGCGCAGGAAGTTTGCCTTAAGTAATCTTTGCTTGTTCAATCAAGCAAGGGAATTACATGATGAAAAAGCAATGGTTAGCTTCACTGATTTGTCTCTCAGCACTTAGCGCAGGTCCACTCTTCGCAGCCCCTAGTGAGGTGTTGATCGCCGACTATAACCTCGCGGCGCGAGGGGATGCAGACAAAGTCACCCTAGTCTATCAACAGTTAACTGCGCAAATTGAAGCGCAAGGCGCAGATGCCCTCAGTCTGGTCTATCTGGGCAGCACCCAAACGTTAATGGGGCGTGATGCTTGGATGCCTTGGAATAAAATGAAATACACCGAGCAGGGGTTGGCTACCATTAGCAAAGGGCTGGTTCTCCTTGCCTCTCAACCGGTTGCATTGGATAAGCAAGCGAGAATTCAAGGGTTGCCAGAGTCACTGTTAGCGCGTTCGATTGCCGCCTCTACTTTTACTTCTCTGCCAGACATGTTCAATCATTTTGAGCGCGGGTATGACCTATTCCTTGATTTACTCGATGAGCCAAGTTTTACCCAGCAACCGATTGAAGCCACCTCATGGGTTTATCTCTACGCAATCAAAGCTGCGCTCAAAGGGGGGGATAAGGCGCAGGGCGAAGCTTGGGTCGCGCAACTGCAGCGCTTGTATCCACAGCATACGGTAGTCGCTCAAGCGCAAGCGTTGTTGCGCGATGCGGCTTAGGAGGTCGTTATGATCGAATTTAATCACATCAGTAAGACCTATCGTTTAGGTGAGCAAAAGGTGCATGCCCTTACTGAAGTGGGCGGCGCGATTCAGAAAGGAGAGATGGTGGCTTTGTGTGGTCCTTCTGGCTCTGGCAAGAGTACGCTGCTTAACATCTTAGGCCTGCTCGATATGGAGTATCAAGGCAGCATCAGTTTGGCTGGTCAGGCGTACCCAAAACAGGCGTTGCAAGCCGCCAAAATGCGCCGTCATCAACTTGGGTTTGTTTTTCAGAGATTCAATCTGATTCCTGTGATGAGAGCCTGGGAGAATGTCGCTTATCCCTTGATGCTAAACGGCTATTCGCTGGTGGACCAAAAGCGTATGGCGCTCGAAATCCTTGACAATGTCGGCCTCGCTGACTTGGCGTTTCACCGACCTGACAATCTATCCGGTGGCCAACAGCAGCGAGTTGCCATTGCAAGAGCGCTAGTACACAAGCCGCAATTAGTGATTGCAGATGAGCCTACCGCGAGCCTCGACAGCCATACCGCGTCGATTGTTATCGATATGATGAAGCAGTTAGGACATCAATTGAACACCACGTTTATTGTTGCAACCCACGATCCGCGTATGGCGCTGCAATGTGATCGCTCGGTCGAACTGTGCGATGGTCAAATCAATCAGGAGGCAGTGAAATGGGCAAGTTGATCCCACTGACAATACGTGTCGCGTACTTAAATCTGCATCGAAATCGCCGCCGCAGTTTGCTGTCGGTATTGATCATCGCCATCGCGATATTTGCGCTTACCTCCGCAGGTGGTTTCGGTCTCTATACCTACCAGTCACTTAAAGAGTCGACGGCTCGTGACACTGGACACTTAACTATCAGCCAGCCTGGCTTTTTTGAACAAGATGAGGAGATGCCACTGGCCAATGGATTGGCAGATGCACCAGTCATCGTTAAGCAGTTGATCGCCAATGAGGCGGTGCGAGGTGCTCAGCCGAGAATTGATTTCACTGGCCTGGTTTCAAATGGCAACAAATCAACGATTTTCGTTGGTATTGGGGTCAATGAGCGCGAGTTTGATATGAAAGGGCCGTTTCTTGACGTCCGCCAAGGAAAGACGCTGTCCAGCATCGACTCTTCGCGTTACGACCCAACTGAGCCAGAAGTGATGTTAGGCGTTGATCTTGCGCGAAATCTCAATGTGCAGCCAGGCGATTGGGTGACCTTACTCGCCACGACGAGCGACGGCGCATTGAACGCCTATGACTACAAAGTTCGCGGCGTCTACTCGACTGGTGTCCCGGAGCTCGACAAACGTCAGTTGTATCTGCATATCGACTCGGCGCAGCAACTGCTCTCGAGTAATAAAGTTAGTACTTTATCGGTATTTCTGTTTGATACCGAACAAACGGAACGTATGCAGCGCTGGGTCGAAGTGCAGTTAAGTCAACTGGCATTGGCACAAGAGGTTGAGGTGACGCCATGGCAAGAAAGAGCCTTTTTCTACAATAAGGTCAAAGACTTATACGATCGAATCTTTGGCATTATGGGCGCGGTGATGGCTTTGGTGGTGTTTGTTGCACTGTTTAACACTATGACCATGTCGGTGACTGAGCGAACCCGCGAGATCGGCACCCTGTCGGCGCTGGGAACCTACCCTAGCGAAATCGTCGCTAGCTTTGTGCGTGAATCTGCGTTGCTGGCATTGATTGGGGCGGCGTTAGGTGGTCTGCTCAGCTTAGCGACCAGCTTGCTGCTAATGGTGGTTGAGATTGAAATGCCACCACCGCCAGGAAGAACCGAGGGGTACCCGCTCAATATTTATTTCTCTCCCGAACTCCTATTCATCACTGCGCTTGGCGTGACGGCGATTTGTGTCGTTGCGGCTTGGCTATCGGCATCAAAAGGAGTGAAGAAACCTATTACGGAGGCACTGATCTATGTTTAATAAACTGTTTACGGTACTGATTTGTTGTATGGCAATGACCACAATCGTCGCGGCGCAAGATGTCACCACTATGGTCAAAAACGCCGATCAATTTCGTCTAAATAGCAAGTCAGCCAAAGTGGTTTCTTTAGTTAGCTTATTTGAAAACGGCCAACTCGACAAAACACGCCAATACAACGTTTACACCCGTGAGAATCGTGAATCCTTGGTGATCTTCAAATCGCCAGTCGAGGCGGGACAAAAGATGCTCATGTTGGGCGACAACTACTGGTTAGTCATGCCAAAGAGTCGTCGTCCGATTCGGATTACGCCGATGCAGAAATTGCTCGGCGAAGCCTCTGTGGGCGATATCTCTACGTTAACTTGGAGTGAGGATTATCAAGCAAGTTGGGTATCGAACGAGACCATTGAGTCTGACTTGCAAGCGGTAAAAGCCAATCGACTGCGTTTGAGTGCGAATACATCTGGCGCAAGTTATGAGGCGATAGATTTATGGCTAGACGCCAAGGATGACTTTCCGATCAAAGCCGACCTCTATTTGCGCTCTGGGAAACTCGCCAAACAGGCTTGGTTTACCCGCGGCGAGCGAGAGGGACAAACCGGCGTGACCCAAATGACCTTGTTAGATCAGATCCAGCCCGCGAAGAAGACGGTGATTGAATACCAAGCCATTACTCCTATGGCGCTTGAAGACAAGTACTACAATCCCGCCTACTTGGTGCGCAATGCCATCGCGGAGTTGTAGATGATGAGTCGATGGGGGCAGGTGTTACTGTGGGCAGTGCTAGTGCAAAGCCCTGCAGTGGCACAAGAGATAACATTCGAGTGGGATTACACGGTCAGTGGCCGTGCCAGCGAGCATCGCGATTCAAAACTGCTTGGCGTGGCGAAAGAGAGTCGTTCGCAAAGCATCGATGCCGTGCTCGATGTGCAGTTTGATGGGTTTGGATTGAGTGGTTTGCTCGCGGCAAAAGCGAGTAACCTCTATCACTCAGATCAGCAAGACTCGTTTGACAGTAAGCTCATAGTACAAGAGCTGTTATGGCAAGGAAGCGCTGGATCGTTACCGTTGGATTTTACGTTAGGCAAGATGCGTTTGGATTGGGGGGTTGGCTATGGGTATCGCCCTTTGGATCTGTTTAAACCGTATCGGCGCAATCCAGTCGGGATCCAGGTTGAGGAGGGCAGCGGCGTTGCTATGATCTCCTATTTCGATTTGGCTGGAGAGTGGAGTTTGGTCTATACCGACTCTTCTTGGACCCAGCAATCTACCAACGCATTGGAGCAGGCCGCCGAGCAGCAAGGTATTGGCGGACGCCGCTATTGGCTTGACGGTGATAATGAGTGGCAAGCCGTGCTTTACTATGATGACGTGCGTCACGGGCTCGCCGCGACGTCTTTGGTATCGGTGCTGACTCCAGCTTGGTCACTCCATGCCTCTGCACTTTATCAGCGTCATTATCAATCCTATCGGCAAACGCGCCAGGCGATGGAGCTTACCTCCCTCAAAGATGGCTATCAAGGATTGATAGGGCTTAACTGGGCAAATGCGTTAGGGAACAACATCATTGTTGAGTATTGGTATGACAGCCGCGCTTGGAGTCAGCGTCAGTGGGATAGGGCGTATCGTGAGGTGGAACGTTTGAGTGTTAATCCAGTCACTCAGCCAATAGCTCGTAGTTACGCTAATGGGCTCAATCACGCTAACTTAACTGAACACAACGTAATGCTACATTGGTCGCTTGACTCAAGCAGCTGGAGCCAATGGCAATGGTCCAAGGATTGGCTATGGCTGGGTGATTTAACTCCTACGCTCGATGTGCTTGTTGCACCACAAGACGGCGGGGTGATCGCGACTCAGTGGATTAACTACACGGTGTACGACTCAGGCTCTGTCTCATTTTTAACGGAATTTGCGGCGCGTTTTATGACCGGAGACAGCGAGTCGATATATGCAAACCTAGCGGATAAGCGTATGATTTTTATTAATCTAAGAGGGAAATTTTAATGGTTGATATTGGCCCTAGCTACATCAAAGTGGGTAAAAGCTTAGCGTACACCACACTGTTTTGCATGGTGATCGCATATGTAACCCAAACTATTTGGCCAAGCCCGTACCTAGAGCATTTGGTGATCAGTTTAGGCTATGGCTTTAGCTCTGTGGCGTGTTCACTGATCATCAGCCGTTGCAAGCCCGACATGCCGACGCGATTGGTTAATCTGATTTCTGTCGCAGGGGCTATGGTAATCGGCAGTGTAAATGCCTACCTGTGGCTCAGTCGCTACGACAAATTTGCCAATCTGGACGAAATGAGACCGGTAGTGGTGCTCGGCTTTATCTTCACCACCACCTGCTTTTTCTATTTCTACTCGTATGAACAAAAGCTGATTGCGCAAAAGGAGCTAGAAATGGCGAAGCGAATCCAGTCGGAACAAGAAAAAGCGCTACTGGTGAGTCAACTGCGTCAGTTACAAAGCCAAATTGAGCCCCACTTTTTGTTTAACACCTTGGCCAATGTCAACGCTCTGATCAGCCAGGACCCACAATCCGCAAAGCGTATGCTTGAAAAGCTCACCGAGCTGCTTAGAGGGACGTTAACCAATAGCCGTCAAACAGAGTCGACCTTACAAGCAGAACTAGACTTGGTCGATGCTTACCTAGCGATTCAAAAAATCCGCCTTGGCGATCGACTCAGTTACCAAATCGACAATAGTATTGAACGCTTTGTTCAATTTGCGCCTCTGCTATTGCAACCTCTGGTAGAAAACGCCGTTTTGCACGGGGTAGAGCCAAAAGGCGACGGCGCAAAGATAACGGTGAGGGTCGAGCAACAGCAAGATCAACTGTTTGTTGAAGTGCATGATACTGGAGTGGGGCTTAACGGCAGTGAGTCGGCGAAAGGCAATGGAGTGGGTTTGAGCAATGTACGACAAAGGCTAGAAGCCTTGTATGAGGGGCGCGCCAAGTTGTCAATCCAACAGAACAGCAGTGGCGGTGTGTGTGCCTGTCTCGCTATCCCGCTACAGCAACTCAACAGTTAAAAAAGGATATTCAATGTCGAATCACGAGTGGAGCGCGGTGATTGCCGATGATGAGCCCCTGCTGCGTCACCATTTGAACAAACTATTGGCCGACCATTGGCCAGAGCTTGAGGTCAAAGGGCTGGCGAAAAATGGCCAAGAAGCCTTGCTCTTGATTGAGCAACATCAACCGGACGTGGTGTTTTTAGACATCAAAATGCCGTTGCTGGATGGGATGTCGGTTGCCAAGGCTTTAACTAAGCAGGGGCGGAACCAGCAAATCGTGTTTGTGACCGCGTATGATGAATACGCGCTGCAAGCGTTTGAGGCCAATGCGGTGGATTATCTGCTCAAACCGATCAGTGATCACCGTCTAGCGCAGTGCATCGATAAGCTCAAAGCGCGGCTCAAGCCACAAGCTGGCTCTCAGCCTTTGGATGTAGCGGCCTTGATGCAGCAGTTGCAGCAAATACAACGTGACCCCACGCCAAACTATTTAACTTGGCTAAAGGCCTCGAAAGGCGAAGATATTCACCTCATTTCGGTAGAAGACGTGCGTTATTTCAAAGCGGAAGATAAATATGTGTCGTTGTTTACCCTCGAACAGGGCAAAAAAGTTGAATATTTGCTGCGAACCTCGTTAAAAGAGCTGATGCAGCAACTGGACCCGAATCAGTTTTGGCAAATTCACCGTTCGACCATAGTCAACGTGGCGGCGATTGAAAAAGTGAACAAGATCATTACTGGCAAAATGGTGGTCGTGATTGGCAGTGACAAACTGCCTGTAAGCCGAGCAATGCAAAGCCAGTTTACTAACCTGTGGTAAGGTGAATTGCGTACGTGCAAACAATATGAGCAGCTATAGGGCAATTGAAAAACATCGCGATAAATGGAGTGAGTAAGCCACATGTCTAACCATCAAACCAATACGCTTTACTATGTATACGATCCAATGTGCTCTTGGTGTTGGGGATATAAGCCCGTTTGGCAGCAAATACACGACGCGTTGAGTGATAAAATCGAGATTCAGTATCTGCTCGGAGGTTTAGCCCCCGACTCAGATGTGCCGATGCCAGAGCAAATGCAACAGCAAATCGCCGCTTACTGGAAGAAGATAGAAGCGTATCTCGGTACTTCGTTCAATTATGATTTTTGGACTCAAAACACACCGCGAAGATCAACCTATCCCGCCTGTCGCGCCATTCTTGCCGCACGTAAACAAGGCGCAGAGAAGGTGATGCTCGATGCGATTCAGCAGGCCTACTACCTGCAAGCGCGCAACCCGAGCGATGCTGAGGTATTGCTCGATTTGGCGAAGCAACTAGGACTCAACTTTGAGCAGTTTGCAGAGGATTTTTCATCGCCCGAGCTCAACCAAGCGTTGCTAGAGGAAATCGAATTTGCTCGACGCATTGGAGGTAACAGCTTTCCATCTCTGTTTGTGCAAACGCCGCAAGGTTTGGTTGAACTGCCTATCGATTATCAGTCGGCACAACGCACGATCAGCGAGGTTGAAGCCTTGATTGCCAGATGTATGCAGTGGCCGAGGCGAAACAGCATGCCTCGGCCACACTGTTAGCGTTTTAACGAGAGGAATCGACACGCCAGCGGTGGCAAGTCGAGAGTCATGTTTCCTTGTTGCTCGTTGACTACTAGCGTGAAGGTTTGCTCGCTAAGTCTATCAGTGAAGGTATAGTGACCTGAGTTTAGCTCCCAATGGCTGATGAGCGGCTCGGGAATGGTCAAAGACACCGTTTTCCCCAACTCACTACTGAAATTGGTCGCGACAAGTACAATCTCATCTTTATCTGAACGAGCAAAAGCGTACAACTTGTGCTGTATCTCGG
>JBCAXU010000003.1:0-87509 GCA_038533895.1 Pseudomonadota bacterium
GTTATCCAAGAGAAGCCCATGTGATTAAGCAAATAGTAGATAGAGTCTGGGTGGTAGTGTTTACCAAACTCTTTCACGATATAAGCATGAATATCAGTACCTGTTAACCTCCCCCCAGATGAATCTTCGGCACGTGCCTTTATAAACTGGCTTAGCTGTTCACGTTGCTGAGTATTGAGGAATGCTGGGCGACCCGTTCTTGGCTTCTCTTGCAGTCCTTCAAGCCCTTCTTCAAGGAATGTTTGTACCCATTTATTCACACTAGTTCTGCTTACCTTAAGGAACTTAGCAATTTGGGTTCGAGAGTGACCATCTTTAAAGTGGGCCAATGCGAGCAATCGCATCTTCATTTGAATAGATTTTTGTTGGCTAGCAAGCTTTTTGAAATCAATGGTATCGAGGCTGTCCATAGCGTCTTTTTTCACGAAGAAGTAACAGCCTCAATTAGATCATATTTTTACTTAGATTGGTATAAAGCCTGGATAGAAGTCAATTTCGCCATCGTACAACTTTTTGAGGATTCGCTTTTTAGGACCTCGAACTACTTTGAGTTGACAACCCAATTTTTCGGTAACGTGTTGATAAAATTCCAGATATAGTCCTGAGTTGTCGGGGGCACTTGCAATCAGTGGCGGGCGTTCATTAGTTCTGTAACCCATGGTCAAGGTACAGGAGTAACTATTGAAAGAGGTGAAAAAACTCAAGATAGCGCTTAGTGTGATGCCTATTGTTATCTTCATGAGTTTCTCCCTCGTGAGCCAATGCTATCAAGTTTAGCCTAGCAAGCTCGTAAGGTCGGAAAAACAATGACAGTGCTGTTGAAAATTCTTGAGTATTGAGAGCAAGGGCTTTTTGGCAGACGTTATTCGAGAGCCTGGCTGTCTCCAGAGATGAAACGAAAAACCCCACTCTTACGAGTGGGGTAAACGTCTACAGGAGCATTCATGTAGGTGTTTTTGGGGTGTTATTGAAGTAGAGGCTCAATTTCACCTTTAAGAATCTCTGAGTGTGTGCCGAAGATGGCTTGCAGATTGTTCTCAGATGGGCGCACGACTGCTGTCGCGCCGAGCTCTTTCAAGCGATCTTGATTAACTTTTTTCTCGTCTTTAACTGTCATTCGTAGGCGAGTAATGCATGCGTCGATTGACTCAATGTTGTCTTTACCACCGAATGCATCTAGAACCAGTTGAGCTTGCTCAGATGTTTCTAGGTTAGCCATTTCACCCATATCTTCTTCTTCACGACCAACCGTTTTAAGGTCTAGTGCTTTGATTAGCGTAGTGAACACAACGAAGTAGATAGCTGCGTAAACCAGACCCATCACTACTAGCATCATACCGTTAGAAGAGTTACCAAATAGTAGCGTGAAGTCGAATAAGCCGTGGCTGAACGTTGTACCGTGCTTGATACCCATCATGATCATTACTGGGAACGCAGTCGCAGCGATTAGAGCGTGAGCAACGTATAGGATAGGGGCAACGAATAGGAACGCAAATTCGATTGGCTCAGTGATGCCCGTTAGGAATGAAGTCAGTGCTGCAGAACCTAGGATAGAAGCCACTTTGAGTTTGTTTTCAGGCTTAGCCGTTACGTACATTGCCAAACATGCAGCAGGCAGGCCGAACATTTTGAACATGTAACCACCAGCTAGGTTGCCCGCTGTTGGGTCACCGGCTAGGTAACGTGGGATTTCACCAGTAACCACTTCGCCCGCTGCTGTAGTGAATGAACCCACTTCGTAGAAGAATGGAGCGTTCCAGATATGATGTAGACCAAATGGAATTAGAGAACGCTCTACGAAACCGTAGATGCCGAATGCGAGTTCAGGTGATTGGTAAGCTGCCCAGTGCGAGAATGCTGCGATGCCAGCACCGATTGGTTGCCAAACGATGGCAAGAACACCAGCAACAATACACGCAGCGAGAGAAGTTACGATTGGAACGAAGCGTTTACCGCCAAAGAAGCCCAGATAGGTAGGGAGCTTGATTGTGTGGTACTTGTTAAACAGTTGAGCCGCAACAAGGCCCATGATAACACCACCGAATACGCCGACGTCGGTGCCTTCCGCCACTACCCCAAGTACGCGAGTCATCGTTAGGTAGCCCAATGTAGCTGCTAGTGCTGCCACACCGTCGTTTTTTGTGAAGCCAAGCGCTACCCCGATGGCAAATAGCAATGCCATGTTTGCAAATACACCCAGGCCAGCTTCGGTCATGATTTGTGCCACAATATCAGGCAAGAACTTCGCTACTTCAGCGTTACCGCCAATACCAAGTAAGATACCTGCTGCTGGCATACATGCCACTGGCAGCATAAGCGACTTACCCATTTTCTGCATAGTGCCGAAAACGTTCATAAAATTTACCCCCCGGTAATTTTGATTTATCTGACCAAGTGATCAGACAGTTAGTTTTTAGATGTAAAAAAATAAATGGGGTCACTAACGACCTCTAATTTGCATTTACTTTACAGAGTAAAATAAAAGATAAAATTGACAGGGCTCACACACACCAGTGCTTGTGGGGTAAATGTTCACTAATGTGATAATCGACTCATTGATAAGTTATTGTTAGAAATGTTTATTCTGAAAGCTAATTAAGCGGTGTTGTGCGTGCTAGAAAATAGTCGCGGCTTATGTGGCAATGATTTATTAGAAGCGTTGCTAATATAATGACGCACTTATTTTGTTACAAAATAAGTGCGTCCCTGCTGATTGCGGAATATAAAAAAAGCCGATGCATGGACATCGGCTTTTTATGAGTGGCTGATTTTTAGCCTCTAGACTGTGCTAATTCTCTCAATTGCTGCTTTTCTGCCTCAGAAATGAACGCCAGTTCAAGACCGTTGATTTGCGCTTGACGAATTTGCTCTTGGCTCAAACCAGCCTGAGGGGCAGCGACTTCGTACTCATACGGAAGCTCAATGCCTTCTACGGCTGGGTCATCAGTGTTGAGGCACGCCAGCACGCCGTGATCCAAGAATTGCTTCAGCGGATGGTTCGCTAATGAGTCGACGGTGCTGGTCTGGAAGTTTGAGGTCAGGCATGACTCAATACCGATACGATGCTCGGCTAGGTAATCCATCAATTTAGGATCGTGTACTGCCTTAACGCCATGACCAATACGTGTGGCGCCCAAGTCTTGAATCGCTTGCCACATACTTTCTGCGCCAGCCGCTTCACCGGCATGAACCGTCACATGCAAACCGGCATCTTTTACTTGCTTAAAGTGACTAACAAAGCGATCGCCAGGTTGACCCAACTCGTCTCCTGCTAAGTCGACGGCAACAATGTGGTCTTTTTGAGTTAGGATGGCATCTAACTCTTGCTGACACGCATCGGTGCCAAAGGTGCGGCTCATAATGCCGATAAGATTAGCTTTGATGCCAAAGTCGCGTACGCCCGCTTGAACGCCATCGACGACCGCTTCTACTACTCCCGCTACTGGTAGCTTGTGCTTCATCGCCATATAGTAAGGAGAGAAGCGCAGTTCAGCGTAATCTATTTGAGCATTAAGTGCGTCTTCAACGTTTTCGTATGCCACTCGACGACACGCATCTAGGTCCCCAAGAACCGCGACACCCCAATCTAGCTTCGACAAAAAAGCAACCAATGAAGGCTCAGCTTCGACGATTTGAACGTGTGGGGTTAAAGACTCAACATCGTAGGCTGGAAGAGCGACACCAAATTTCTGTCCCAGATTCAAAATAGTTTGCGTACGGATATTGCCATCAAGATGGCGGTGTAAGTCTGTCAGTGGAAGGTTCTTGGTTATCATTATCATCATTCCAGTTAAGTCAGTTGGGCTAAGTATAAGAATCAATAGCGGGAGTGTCAGTAGACTAAGCGGATAAAATCAGCCATCAATGCTGGTTTTTATTTCATGTTAACCAAATCTGTTGGCCACTCTTGATACGGTACAGGGCGGCTATAAAGGAAGCCTTGGCCAAGAGGGCAGTCAAGCTGTGCCAGCATTTTGGCTTGCTCAGGCGTTTCAATGCCTTCAGCGACAATACTGACGTTCATACTACGAGTCATGTTAATGATAGCGGCGACGATTGAGGTATTTAAATTATCGGCAGACAGCTTAGTGACGAACGTTCGGTCTATCTTCAAACAGCTAAATGGCAGCTTGTGTAAGTAAGCTAAGGAACTATAACCCGTACCAAAGTCATCGATAGCAATGTGTACACCTAAATTACGGATTGCTTGCATGTTCTCAAGCGTAATTGGATCGTTATCGACAATACGTGACTCAGTGATCTCTAAGGTGAGGTTATCAGGGCTTAGTTGAGACTCGTCGAGTATCTGCTTTAAAGAGTCGATGAAATCTGGCTGAGAAAGCTGTTTAACCGAGAGATTGACGTGCATGTGAAAGGCTTCGGTCCACTTCCCTTCTTTCATACCTTGCACCGCATCTTGACATGCTTGGCGCAAAATGGTCTCGCCTATTGCGCCAATCAAGCCACTTTCCTCTGCAATAGGGATAAACTCAGCCGGTGGTGTTAATCCAGATGTCGGAGAAAGCCAGCGAGCTAATGCTTCTGCGCCCACGATTTCTCCGCTGTTAAGGTCGACTAAGGGTTGGTAAAAAGGAATAAATTCATCCCGTTCAAGCGCGTCTTTGATTTTGGCTTGCATCAAGGTCCGCTTGCGTGAGACATCTGCCATTTCGGGGCGGTAGTGGCTAATGTTGGTGACTTCATGTTTTGCATTACTCAGGGCAATACTACCGTTACGCAGCCATTGAGTCATATTGGTTGCGGGACCTTGTTCAACAATACCTATACTGATGCTGACTACGACATTGTTGCCCTCCATCGGAAAGGGAGCGGCAAACATCTGTAAGATACGATTGGCGATGAGTAAAGATTGCTCATGACTTTGAGCTTTGGGTAAGTAGATGGCAAATTCATCGCCACCAATGCGTGCTAAATAGTCTTGCTCACTAAACAGGGCCTGCAAGCGCTGAGAGATGATAGTCAGTAGCTGATCGCCTTGATAGTGCCCTAAGCTGTCGTTGATATCACGGAATTTGTTGATCCCGATAATAAGCAGCGTGCCATCAATTGTTGGTAGCTTATCGCAAGTATCGATGAGCCCTTCTCGGCTATAAAGCTTGGTCAGTGAATCATAGAGCAGTTGTGAACGCAGTGCTTTGAATGACACTTTTAGGTTATTGGCCATCTCATTAAATGCGTAAACCAACAGGCTGGTTTCATAGATACCACCGGGCTTGGGCATATGGCTCTCCCAGTCACCTTTCGCCAGACGTTTGGCCGCCGCTGCGGTTGAAGTGATGGGCGCCACTACACGGTTGAACGCAACCAAGCCGAGTAAGATGCCAACAAAACTGGCAATGATGCCGATGATCCAACTGTTGCGCTGCGTTTCAGGCAAGTTGCCGAGTAAATTCGACTCAGAAATCGCTACGCCTATGTACCACTTTAAACCGTGGGCATCGGTGTAAGGGGTAAGATGATTGAAATAGCGTTCGTTATTGATGGTTAAAGTAAAGCGTTGAACTTTATTCTGTTGATATAGCTTGTTTTGGGCATTGTGTATCGCATGTGCTTTGATAATTGGATTATCGCTTTCAGTGGCCAGCAGACGGTCGCCTTTTTTGCTGAACTCTGTTCCCCAAGAGACGACACTTCCTGAGGTAGAATGCGCCACCAGACGCTGTTTATCATCGACCAGATAGAGTGTGGCGCTGGTTTTGTTCTGCTGATTGCGCAGGAAGGTGTTGAAGGTGTCGATTTTTATATCTGTTACCACCACGCCCTGAAAGTCTTGCGCATAAAATACAGGAGTTAATGCTGATAAGGTGATCTCTTGACGCTCATCGGCATTGGCATAGATAGACGACCACATTGGGGTACGCGTTTGTGCGACGGGCGCATACCATGGGCGAATACGCGGGTCATAGCCATCAATGACTGAACGTACGTCTTCGCTGACTTCTTGTCCTCGATATATCACCAGACGATTTTGCGTGCGCTGGTCTTGTATCATCAATGTGTAGCCAAGGTTAGGCTCTTTGCGAAACCCTACATACTCAGCCCCCTCTCCGCCAAACCCAATCACGTCTAGTTGAGGGATAGTCTGATATAGGTTGCGAAACGAGGTAAGGAAGTACTTTTCTATATCGCTGGTATCGCCACGCTGGTATAAGCGATTGAAGCCAATCGAGTGGCTTAGTGCCAGACTGGCTTGAAATGGCTCTTGCAGAAAACGGCCGAGCTCTAGGTTAACGTTGTCTGTAAGTGCCGTTAATTGCTTGTCGCTGATGTCGACAACCATCTCTTGGTAATTATTTTTTTGTACCGTGACTATGATGCCGATAGTAAAGATAAATATCAGTACAAAAGGCAATACAACGGCTGTTCGTAGTGTAATTTGCGTCGTTGCTGGCATCACTTCTTCAATAATTGCGAGATGGGTCTTTATATATCTTAATAAAACTAAGCCAGTTTGCTGACATTTTTAGCGGTTAATTCCTAATTTATAATCATTTTTTAACCTTGTCTTCAAACTTGGATTGAACCGCTTGCACTTTGTCAGTAGAGCTCTTTTAACTTACGGGTCAGCGTGTTACGCCCCCAGCCTAGTACTTTGGCCGCATCTTGTTTATGGCCATTGGTATGTTCCAGAGCCGCCTCCAATAAAATTCTTTCGAACTCAGGTAAGGCAAAAGAGAGCAACTCAGTGTCCCCTTGTGATAGCGCATTGCGCGCCCATCCCGCCAATTGTTGCTGCCATGAGCCGCCGGCAGCTGCTTCGTTATGACTTTTCTCCTCCAACAGCTCGCCTGGAAGATCGCTGGGTAGAACTTCGCTACCACTGGCCATGACCGTTAACCAGCGACAAATGTTTTCGAGTTGACGCACATTGCCTGGCCAGTTCAGGCGGTTCAGTGTTTCTACGGTACTTGGATGAAGGGTTTTGACGTCGACCCCAAGCTCTTCAGACGCAAGCGCCAAAAAATGCAGTGTCAGCTTCTCAATATCTTGCTTGCGCTCTCGCAGTGCCGGGATTTGAATACGAATCACGTTTAAGCGGTGGAACAAGTCTTCGCGGAACTTGCCTTTATGAACTAATTTTTCAAGATTTTGGTGTGTAGCCGCGACAATGCGCACATCCACTTTTATCGGTGAATGACCACCAACCCGATAAAACTGGCCGTCGGCAAGAACGCGCAATAACCGAGTCTGAATATCCAGTGGCATATCACCGATTTCATCGAGAAACAGCGTGCCACCATTGGCTTGTTCGAAGCGACCTTGGCGAACATTGTTTGCTCCGGTAAAAGCGCCTTTTTCATGGCCAAACAGCTCAGATTCAATCAGATCTTTGGGAATGGCTGCCATATTGAGAGCAATGAAAGGGTTGCTCGCGCGCGGACTGTGTCGATGCAGCGCGTGTGCGACCAACTCTTTACCCGTGCCCGATTCGCCGTTGATAAGCACTGAAATGGATGAGCGAGAGAGGCGGCCGATAGCACGGAACACTTCCTGCATTGCGGGCGCCTCACCAATGATTTCTGGTGGTGTATAGCTATCGTCGCTTAATGACGATTGTTCTTGTTTTTGCTCGTGTCGGTGAGTAATAGCTCTTTCAACCAAGGTTAAGGTTTCATCGACATCAAACGGCTTGGGTAGATATTCAAAGGCACCTTTTTGATAGGCATTGACCGCAGCGTCTAAGTCCGAGTGGGCAGTCATTATAATCACAGGTAAGTCAGGTGAGCGTTGATGAACTTGCTTGAGTAGCTCAATACCATCAATACCCGGCATGCGAATATCCGACACCAGCACATCCGGAGTTTCACGCTCCAGCGCCATTAGCACGCTTTCCGCGTCAGCGAAGGTTTCACACTTAATGTTCGCCGAAGAGAGGGTCTTCTCCATTACCCAGCGGATAGAGCTGTCGTCATCGACGACCCAAACGTATCCTTTACTCATACAATGATTTCCTTACAGCAATGCCACTAACTTTGAATCGGCAAATAAATAGTAAATGTTGTGCGACCAGGCCAGCTTTCTACGTCTATTTTGCCTTGGTGCTGATCGATAAGGTTTTGCGCAATAGAAAGACCTAAGCCCGTTCCCCCTTCGCGGCCACTGACCATGGGGTAGAACAGGGTGTCTTGCAGGTCGGCTGCGATACCTGGTCCGTTATCAATAATTTCAATTCTCGCTGCCAGTTTGCAGCGTTGGCCGTGAATATTGGCTTGGTGCACCGTTCTGGTGCGAATAGTGATTTGACCATCCGCTTGGTCTTTAAGAATCTGACCTGCGTTACTGACGATGTTGAGCAGCGCCTGCTCTATTTGATCAGCGTCCATGATAATGTCAGGCAAGCTAGGATCGTAATCGCGTACGATATCAACGCTTTGATTCGCTTCTAAGTCGACCAGTTGACGAATCTTTTCCAGAATCAGGTGCAAGTTGGCGGGTTGCTTCTTACCTGGTTTTTGTGGTCCCAGCAATCTATCCACCAATGCTCGTAGTCGATCTGCTTGCTCGATGATGATTTGGGTGTACTCACCTAGGCTGGCGTCGGGCAGTGCTCGTTCCAAAAGCTGCGCAGCACCGCGCAAGCCACCGAGTGGGTTTTTGATTTCGTGGGCTAGACCGCGAACCAATAACTTAGCGGCCTGTTGTTGTGCATGTTGGTTTAGCTCTTGCGATAGACGGCGCTGCTGCCCAATTTTACGCATCTCCACCAGCAGCATTAACTCTTTGTTCCACGAGATCGGACTGACGGTAACTTCCAGCATCAGTGGCTTGCCGTCAACGACAAAGGTGACATCGCTATCGGTAATGCTCTGGCCACTTTGTAGTGGCTGCGACAACAACGCCAAGTCCATCGAAGCATGTTGAATTAGGTGAGAAAGTGGATGGTCGACGATGCGTTTCGCACTCTGAGAGAACAGCTGCTCTGCTGAAGGGTTGGCATAACGGACCTGCAACGATTCGTTCATGATTAGAATCGCGGTCACTTGATGATTTAATATGAGTTCGTTGAGTTCGTTGAGTTCGCTATCCACTGCTGTACCCTTTCCTTGAACCTGAATTGTGCATTGCACCAAAATAGTGCGATGAAAAATTCAAGTATGGCGCATTCCCACTCATAACAGAAGGTAAAACATTGCTATGCTGTGCGTTGACGCTGTTTATTTCACCGAAATGGTGGTTATCTGTAGTAAATGCACCTTAATAGGTGTGAAGATGCAATAAGCTTGCCGTATTGAAACGCTTTTCGCTGAATGGGTAGGGATAACCCAGAAATAAAAAGGCTCACCCGCGAGGTGAGCCTTGTCGTCTTCTATTTGCGCGATTTCGCGCAACTGAGTGACCGTTATACTGAGTAGTACAGTTCGAACTCAAGTGGGTGAGTGGTCATGTTAACCTTCTCAACATCTTGAGACTTAAGGTCGATGTAAGAATCGATGAAGTCATCAGAGAATACGCCGCCAGCGGTTAGGAACTCACGGTCAGCATCTAGGCACTCTAGCGCTTCTTTTAGTGAGTAAGCAACTGTTGGGATTTCAGCTGCTTCTTCTGCAGGTAGGTCGTAAAGGTCTTTGTCCATCGCTTCGCCTGGGTGGATCTTGTTCTTAATACCGTCAAGACCAGCCATAAGCATTGCAGCGAAACATAGGTATGGGTTCGCTGATGGGTCACCAAAACGTAGCTCGATACGACGTGCTTTCGGGCTTGGTACCACAGGGATACGGATAGAAGCGCTGCGGTTACGTGCAGAGTAAGCAAGCATAACTGGCGCTTCGAAGCCCGGTACAAGACGCTTGTACGAGTTGGTTGATGCGTTAGCAAATGCGTTGATTGCTTTAGCGTGCTTGATAACACCACCGATGTAGTAAAGAGCCATTTCAGATAGGCCGCCGTACTTGTCACCAGCGAATAGGTTCACACCGTCTTTCGCTAGAGATTGGTGAACGTGCATACCAGAACCGTTGTCACCAACGAGTGGCTTAGGCATAAATGTCGCCGTTTTACCAAACGCGTGAGCAACGTTGTGTACTACGTATTTGTAAACTTGGATTTCGTCCGCTTTCGCCGTTAGCGTATTGAAGCGAGTGGCGATTTCGTTTTGACCCGCAGTCGCTACTTCGTGGTGATGCGCTTCGACGACTTGGCCCATCTCTTCAAGGATTAGACACATTGCAGAACGGATGTCTTGTGAAGAGTCAACTGGCGCTACTGGGAAGTAACCCCCTTTAACACCTGGACGGTGACCTTTGTTACCGCCTTCGAAGTCAGTGCCTGTGTTCCAAGCGGCTTCAATGTCGTCGATCTTAAAGAAAGAACCAGACATATCGGTTGCAAACTTAACGTCGTCGAATAGGAAGAACTCTGGCTCAGGACCAACAAGAACTGTATCTGCGATGCCTGTAGAACGTAGGTAATCTTCAGCGCGCTTAGCGATAGAGCGTGGGTCACGGTCGTAACCTTGCATGGTCGCAGGCTCAAGGATGTCACAACGGATGTTTAGCGTTGCGTCTTCTGTGAATGGGTCAAGAACGGCAGATGACGCGTCTGGCATCATTACCATGTCAGATTCGTTGATGCCTTTCCAGCCAGCAACTGATGAACCATCGAACATCTTACCTTCTTCAAAGAAGTCTGCGTCCACTTGGTGAGCAGGAATCGATACGTGCTGCTCTTTACCTTTTGTATCTGTAAAACGTAGGTCAACAAACTTAACTTCGTTTTCTTGGATCAGCGATAGAACGTTTTCTACTGACATCTTGGATAACCTCCAGTGTTGTTAAAGCGGTTTTGCTTAGTGCTCGTGTTGAGTCCAGCATTGATTAATTGCATTACAAACTTATTAATCGATGCTGATTGAGTTAAAGCCAAAACCATGCCAAAAAAATTAATCCATTAATTTCAATAAATTAGCAGGACAGGTGTTAAAATGGTGCATGCGTCTGCACCAAAATGATCTCAATATTGCACTATATTGGTGCGGATTATGTGTTTGCACCAAGAGTAAACAACAGTGGTCTTCCATTCAGCCTAGAATTGCTCATTATGTCAATCGGGATTTCCCCACACTCGCCGCACTCTTGCGTTCAATCAAAAAATATCTCGCCTAATGAGGCGAATCAGATCACATATTTCTAGGTTTTTCGCTAAAATCTGGTACATTATGGCCGTTTTTTTAATCAAGTAAGGGCGCGGATAACACAGCGATTGTGTTTTCGGCGTGCTTCTGCCTATTCGAGCGAATCAAATCCATGGCTACTCCACAGATTGATAAATTAAGAAATATCGCGATCATCGCGCACGTTGACCACGGTAAAACAACACTGGTTGATAAACTACTCCAGCAATCAGGTACGTTAGAGTCTCGCGGTGAAGCTGAAGAGCGAGTCATGGACTCAAACGATATCGAGAAAGAGCGCGGTATTACCATTCTTGCTAAAAATACAGCAATTGACTGGAATGACTACCGAATCAACATCGTCGATACTCCGGGACACGCGGACTTCGGTGGTGAAGTTGAGCGTATCATGTCGATGGTAGACTCAGTACTGCTTATCGTTGATGCGGTTGATGGTCCAATGCCACAAACGCGTTTCGTAACCCAAAAGGCCTTTGCACACGGCCTGAAGCCAATCGTTGTTATCAACAAGATTGACCGACCAGGTGCGCGCCCTGATTGGGTAATGGATCAAGTATTCGACCTGTTCGACAACCTAGGTGCAACCGATGATCAGCTAGACTTTAAAGTGGTTTACGCATCGGCACTTAACGGCTGGGCTTCTCTAGAAGAAGGCGAAACGGGCGAGAACATGGAACCGCTATTCCAAACTATCGTTGATGTGGTTGACGCCCCAGATGTTGACCTTGATGGTCCGCTGCAAATGCAAGTCTCTCAGCTAGACTACAGCTCTTATGTCGGTGTTATCGGTGTTGCTCGCGTCACTCGTGGTAGCGTGAAGCCAAACCAACAAGTAACTATCATTGGCGCAGACGGTAAAACTCGCAACGGTAAAGTGGGCACAGTTATGGGCTACTTGGGCCTAGAGCGTCACGACGTTGACCAAGCTAACGCGGGTGACATCATTGCCATCACCGGCTTGGGTGAGCTAAAAATCTCTGACACCATCTGTGCACAAAACGCAGTGGAAGCGCTACCAGCTCTTTCTGTTGATGAACCAACGGTTACCATGACGTTCCAAGTGAACACTTCACCGTTTGCGGGTAAAGAAGGTAAGTTCGTCACGTCACGTAACATCCTTGAGCGTCTAGAGAAAGAACTGGTTCACAACGTTGCGTTACGTGTTGAGCAAACTGACGATCCAGATAAGTTCCGTGTATCTGGCCGTGGCGAACTGCACCTGTCTATCTTGATCGAAAACATGCGTCGCGAAGGCTTTGAGCTAGCGGTATCTCGTCCTGAAGTTATCATCAAAGAAGAAGATGGTCAGTTGATGGAACCGTTTGAAACCGTAACTATCGACGTTCAAGAAGAGCACCAGGGCGGTATCATGGAGAACATCGGTTTACGTAAAGGTGAACTGAAAGATATGTCTCCAGACGGCAAAGGCCGTGTACGTATGGACTTCATCATGCCTTCTCGTGGCTTGATTGGTTTCCAAACTGAGTTCATGACGCTAACGTCAGGTTCTGGCCTGCTTTACCATACGTTTGATCACTACGGCCCACACAAAGGCGGTAACATCGGTCAACGTATCAACGGCGTACTGATTGCAAACGCAGCGGGTAAAGCACTAACCAACGCACTGTTTAACCTGCAAGAACGTGGCCGTCTATTCATTGGTCACGGCGTAGAAGTGTACGAAGGTATGGTGATTGGTATTCATAGCCGTGACAACGACCTAACGGTCAACGCGCTGAAAGGTAAGCAGCTGACCAACGTTCGTGCCTCTGGTACCGATGATGCGCAGGTTCTGACTCCGCCAATCATCATGACACTAGAGCAAGCGCTTGAGTTTATTGATGATGACGAGCTAGTTGAAGTAACACCTGAAAGCATTCGTATCCGTAAGAAGTTCCTAACGGAAAGCGACCGTAAACGTGCTTCACGTGCAGCAAAATAATCTGCGTTAACAGATTAGAATCATTAAAGCCCCGAGCATTGCTTGGGGTTTTTTGTATTTGAAGGAAAAACACTATGAAGCCAATTGTCATCACTGGTGGTCCAGGAGCAGGGAAAACCACCTTGCTCAATACGCTTGGGGAGTTAGGCTACGCGACGTTTGCTGAAGGTTCACGTACCTTGATTGAACAGCAGTGCCAACTCGATGAGGGGATTCTGCCTTGGACGAACTTGCCTGAGTTCGCCAACTTGTGCCTTGAGTTAATGGGAAATCAGAAGCGAGAAGCAGAGAACCACAAGGTTGCGTTTGTTGACCGAGCAACCCCAGATATTGTGGCGTATCTTCAGGTGGGTGGCTGTAAGGTTGAGCCAAGGTTTATCACTGAGAGTACGGGATATCATTCCCAGGTACTTGCTTGTCGACCAGAAGCCTCTATCTATGTTCAAGATGAAGTGCGCCCACACAGTTTCGAAGAAGCGCTGCAAATTCATCAAACCCTAGTCGAGACTTATGCAGAGCTTGGCTATCACGTGGTGGAAGTACCTTGGGGGAGTGTGGCGGAGCGAGTGGACTTTGTTCGAATAACGTTGGGGCTTGAGAGGGAAAGCTAAAACCTCCCCACAAGGAGGAGGTGAGTCTGTTTACTTTTGATTGAGTTTTTGCAAGAACTTATCCGATTCGGCGATCGCGTCGTTCATGTCTCTGATCGCGAACTGAATGTCTTGCTCGAGATTCGAAAACTCGCCTTGTAGGGAGCCAATCGCACTCGCATTAAGGTTATGTTTCAAATAGAGCGTATTGTCGCGCAGAGTATTTAGGACTGGCGTCATTTTCTGCTCAGCACGCTTCATCGCTTTCAGCATCGTGGCGTATGACGATTTGGTGTCACGTAGCTTCTGTTCGCTCGCACGACGCAGTTTTGAGCTGGTATAGAGTTCTAATTCATCTTGCCACTCGGCAAAGAGAGCGTCGGACACATCTTCAATCGCTGCAATACGTGAACGTACATCTTCTGCTGCTTTTTCGCTGTCTTGGTATTTGTCGTTAATCTGGTTATAGACGCTTTCTAACTCGCCACCATCAAAGTTGGTGAGTGCTGAGAGCGCGTCCAGTGCATTCGTGAACTCTTGCTGTGCTTCTTGTTGCGATGTTTTGGCTTCTTCAACGCGATCCACCATAATGTTACGTTTGTGATAGCCCACTTGCTCCATTGCAGAGTAGTAAGCAGACTGGCACCCTGTTAGGGTAAAAATCGACAATACAAACACCAGTAAGTGCGGCATGATGGGATCCTTTCCTTTAATATTACTCCGTAAGAATGACTTAATAGCGAGGGAGTGACAAGTTGAAAATCGAGCCCTTGATAACCCAAGTGATCCTGTTTGCGCGTTATCTCTTTACGCGAATGAAGCACGATAGAGTTAATGTTAACGCCGGATACTTGGCTTACATTACTCTGTTATCGATCGTACCGATGCTGACGGTACTGTTATCCGTTCTCTCTTCCTTTGCTATTTTTGAAAACGCCGGTGACGTCATCCAAGATTTTGTCATCACTCACTTTGTTCCCGCGGCGGGTGATGCGGTTAAAGAGGCGCTACTCGAGTTTGTCGCCAATACTGGGAAAATGAGTGCGGTGGGGGGCGGGTTTCTGTTTGTCGCCGCTTTGATGTTGATCTCCAACATCGATAAAAACCTCAATTACATTTGGCGGGTGCGAAAAAAACGTCGCGCGGTGTTTTCGTTTTCTATGTATTGGATGGTACTGACTCTGGGGCCGATTTTAGTCGGTGCCAGTATCGCCGCAACCTCCTACGTCACTTCACTGAAAATCATCGACCATGAGGCGCTGAGTGGGGTGTATAACCAGTTGCTGCGTTGGTTGCCATTTTGGTTGTCTTTTTTTGCCTTCGCTGGTTTGTATCTGTTGGTCCCCAATAAAAAAGTGCGCTTATCCCATGCTGCGCTCGGGGCGATGGTTGCTGCGCTGCTGTTTGAAGCGAGCAAAAAAGGCTTTGCTGCCTACATTACTCAGTTTCCTTCATACCAACTCATCTACGGCGCACTGGCGGCAATCCCAATTCTATTCGTTTGGGTCTATTTATGTTGGCTGATCGTCCTCGTCGGTGCTGAGGTGACCGCTGCGCTAGGTGAAAGAGAGCAATGGAGAGAATTACCACAAGAAATGGTACACTCAGCTCCTTCACGCAATCGATAAATAGTCAAAGGGAAAACCAGTGATAGCACTGATTCAGAGAGTAAGTGAGGCGGCCGTTCGAGTGGATGGTCAAGTGGTAGGCGAGATAGACCAAGGTCTGCTTGTTCTACTCGGTGTCGAAAAAGACGACGATGAAGCCAAGGCTAAGCGACTAATGGAACGTGTGACCACATATCGAGTGTTTGAAGACCAGGATGGGAAAATGAACCTCAATGTGAAACAAATTGACGGTAAGGTATTGGTGGTGTCGCAGTTTACCTTGCCCGCTGATACCAAAAAAGGGACGCGAGCTGGCTTTTCGCGCGGCGCACACCCTGCTGATGCCGAGCGATTGTACGACTATTTTTCTGACCGTTGTGCCGAAGTGTTGCCGACTGAGCGTGGCCGTTTTGCGGCCGATATGAAGGTTTCTTTGGTCAACGATGGTCCAGTCACCTTCTGGTTACAGGTATAATTAATGTCTGCGTTGCACCCATCACGCCGCCAAAACTAAAAAAGGATTTTTATGTTTAAGCTGATCACGCCGAAGACGGATAATCAACTCAATAAGTACTATCACTTTCGTTGGCAGATGCTGAGAGAGCCGTGGCAGATGCCAATAGGTTCCGAGCGCGATGAATATGACCCGATGAGCCACCATCGAATGATTGTGGACGGGCGCGGACGGCCGATGGCGATCGGTCGGCTGTATATAACCCCAGACAGCGAAGGGCAGATTCGTTTTATGGCGGTAAAAAATAATCGTCGTAGCAAAGGCATGGGGTCATTAGTGCTGGTGGCCCTAGAGTCACTTGCGCGACAAGAGGGCGCCAAACGCTTAGTGTGTAATGCTCGCGAAGATGCGATCTCGTTTTATGAGAAGAGTGGCTTTGAGCGACGTGGAGAACTGACCGATGAGCGCGGTCCTGTTCGCCATCAACAAATGGTCAAACATCTTGATCCTATGGCCGATGTTCTGCGCAAACCGGAGTGGTGCACTGAGTTACAGGAACGCTGGGAAAACCAGATTCCAATCAGTGACAAAATGGGGATAAAAATCAACCAGTACACCGGATATCAGTTTGAATGCAGCGCGCAGCTCAATCCTAACCTCAATCCGCACAACACCATGTTTGCCGGCTCGGCTTTCACTTTAGCCACGTTAACTGGCTGGGGGATGACTTGGTTATTGATGAAGGAGCGCAACCTCACCGGAGACATTGTGTTGGCCGACAGTCGCATTCGTTACCGTCACCCCGTGACCGAAAGCCCGGTCGCATCAACATCGCTCGACGGGATTAGTGGTGATTTAGACCGCCTGGCGGCGGGGCGCAAAGCGCGTATTGTCATTCATGTCACCATCCACAGTGGCAACCTACCCGCGGTCGAGTTTATCGGTACCTACATGCTGATACCTGATTACCAAGCGGTATTGGGTAGCGATAATTAATCGTTTGTAGCAGGCGACCTAGCGGGCTCACAGACCGACTTGATCACATTGGTGTGAGAGAGAATATCTGACCACAACTCGGCGCACTGTTGTCGGCTCTGCAATAATAAGCTGGCAAACGCTGGCTTGGTCAGATCCCACTCACCTGCTAACTGCACCGGATCACTTTGACCTTGAACACTAATACGCCCGCGATCGGCCTCGGCAACCACCCCATCTAAAGCGAAAGCTTGCTCAAACTGCTGTTCACCATCACCGGTGCTGGCATTGATCGATGCCTCTCGGAGGCTGATGTTTGCTTGACCACTGAGGCTGTGCGCCAGCATTGCGTAGTCACCGGATAAGCCAGAGAGCGTCATATCCATCTCCGCTAGCCCGGTTAATGCAAACGGCAGTCTTTGCTCAAGCCAAAAGTGTTGCAGAGGCAGGCCGTCCGCGTGCAGCTCTAACTGCCAGGGCGCACTCACAGTGGTTCGGTCCCACCAGCCGCGGGCTTCAATATACCCTTGCTCAAGAGGTATAAAGGCTCGTGATAAGGTCAGTTTGTCGTTATCCGCGCTCAAGCTGACCTTAGCTTGAGTCGTGAGTAGGCTATCCAGGTTGGCACTGTGGGCACTGAGGCTAACTGAACCTTGCCATAGTCCCCATTGCGCTTGCTTGATCAGGCTTAGATTGCTGCCCTCGATATTAAGCCCAGACACTTGCCAGTAGGGCTTGTGTTCAACTTGGATCAGTTGGCTATTGGTGACCTCAAGTTGATCTATGCTCAGGCTTTGCAGTGGCGCCATCAGTTGGCGAGTATCAGCGAGCCACTGCTCAGTCTGCTCAAGCCATTTCACGCCATTGATATCAAGCTTGTCTAAATGAACGCCCTGTGGTGATACCATTCCTTGCAATTGAAGTCGGCCTTGCTTGAAATCGGTATCAAACTCATCAATCAGTAAGTTGCCATCGTTCATTCCCAGCTTGGCGCGGGGCGAGATTAGGAGAAAGCGGCCATCGGTAATACTCTCGGCATCAAAAGAGGCATAGCCCGACTCTTGCTGCCAAAGTGTTTGATTAAGAAACAGGTTTTCTAGTGATGCATCTAGGTTTTCAAAGCGCCACCCTTGAAAATTGAACGAGCCACCAAGAATATCGAGACTGTTGATATGACTAATCGGCAATTGCAAATTGCCAAATGTGGTCAGCAGTCGCTCTAAAGGCGCTTCAGCCGGTAGTGTGAGTTTATCTATGGTGACATTAACCAATGACCAGCCGTGCTGATACTGCTCCGCCTGACCAGAGAAGGTGGCACCTCGCCAAGTAAAAGAGCTGCCGAAAATGGTACTGTTGTTGGCTTGGTAGCGCATATCGACCAATAGGTCATCCAGCGCCTCACCCTGCATATACAGCTGTTTGGCGGCGAATTGGATATCTGCATAAGGTATGGTTTGTTCGGTGTGTTGCCAATGCGGCTGATTGAGCTGCACGCTTACATCTCGGGCAGACCACTTTGGCGCACTAAGGTCGACGTGTTTGAGCGCCAACTGCTGAAGCTGAACTTGATCGAGTATCCGGTGCTGCAATTGTTCGAGTCGCAGGTTGGCACCTTCGATCAAGATTGAGTCGAATGCCAGTTTACCTTGCTGCCAGGGTTGCTGACTAAACCATAGGGTCAGTTTAGGCAGTTGCAGGGTGCGGTTGTCATCATTCAACTCAACGTTAGACAAGGTAACTTGCAGCGGTGGCTGATAGTGAACCTCGGTTGTAGTGAGTGTGTAGGGAGTGAGCCTGCTGAACAAGGTTGTGACCGTCTGAGCGGCGTAGCGACTTTGCATTAAAGCATACAAAGTCACCAATGATAAAATCAAACCAGAGAACGTTATTATAACCAGCCACCACAGTGCTCTTTTCACAATTACCCTCTTGCGTTCACTAAAACCATCGATTTCTTTTCTAGCTTGGATTAGTTTTGCTGTTCAATCAACAAAAAGCCCCTCAAAAGAGGGGCTTAGCTAAACAACTTCTAGGTAGGTCACTAATCTAACTGTGGACCTGCAGCTATCAATGATTTGCCTTCTGCGTTGTCGGTGTATTTTTCGAAGTTATTGATGAAGCGAGTCGCCAGATCTTTGGCTTTGCTTTCCCATTGTAGTGGGTCTACATAGGTATCACGAGGATCGAGTATTGATGGGTCGACATCGTGCAGCGCGACAGGTACTTCTAGGTTGAAGATAGGGATCTGTTTGGTCTCTGCTTGCTCGATAGAGCCATCCAGAATCGCATCAATGATCGCGCGTGTATCTTGAATCGAGATACGCTTGCCACTGCCATTCCAACCCGTATTCACCAAGTAAGCTTCTGCGCCCGCTTGCTCCATACGTTTGACCAGCACTTCAGCATACTTAGTTGGGTGAAGGGTCAAAAACGCCGCGCCAAAACAAGCCGAGAAAGTTGGTGTTGGCTCGGTGATGCCACGCTCTGTTCCGGCAAGCTTCGCGGTAAAGCCCGATAGGAAGTGGTACTTAGTTTGCTCTGGCGTCAGTTTAGAGACAGGTGGCAGTACCCCAAACGCATCGGCTGACAAGAAAATAACCTTGTTGGCGTGGCCCCCTTTGGAGACCGGTTTAACGATGTTCTCAATGTGTTCAATCGGGTAAGAAACACGAGTGTTCTCGGTTTTTGAGCCATCATCGAAGTCAATCGAGCCGTCGGAGCGAACGGTAACGTTCTCTAGCAGTGCATCGCGGCGAATGGCATTGTAGATGTCTGGCTCGGCCTCTTTGGATAGCTTGATGGTCTTCGCGTAACAGCCGCCTTCGAAGTTGAAGACGCCATCGTCATCCCAGCCGTGCTCATCATCACCGATCAATGCGCGTTTAGGATCGGTAGAGAGGGTTGTTTTACCTGTGCCAGACAAGCCAAAGAAAATCGCCACTTCGCCATTTTCTTTACACATATTGGCACTACAGTGCATAGAGGCGATGCCTTTGAGCGGCAAAAAGTAGTTCATCATCGCGAACATACCTTTCTTCATCTCGCCGCCATACCAAGTACCGCCGATCAACTGGGTGCGCTCAGTCAGGTTGAACACCGTGAAGTTTTCCGAGTTCAGACCATGCTCTTTCCACTTCTGGTTGGTGCATTTAGCGCCATTCATGACCACAAAGTCTGGCTCGAATGTTGCGAGTTCTTCTTCGCTAGGACGGATAAACATGTTCTTAACGAAGTGTGCTTGCCACGCCACTTCTGTAATCACACGAATGCTGAGACGAGTATCAGGGTTGGCGCCACAGTAGCCATCAATCACGAAAACGCGTTTGCCAGACAACTGGTTAGTGACCAACTGTTTCAGGTCGTCCCACACTTCTTGGGTGATCGGCTTATTATCGTTTTTCACCTTATCGGATGTCCACCACATGTGTTCTTCTGTGGTAGCGTCTTTAACGATGTACTTATCTTTTGGTGAGCGGCCGGTAAAAATTCCGGTGTCGACTGCGACCGCGCCAAGCTCAGTGACTACACCTTTTTCGTAGCCTTCGAGATCCGCGCGAGTTTCTTCTTCGAACAACACATCGTAGCTTGGGTTGCGCACCACCTCTTTGACGTTGTGAAGTCCGTGTTTGGTAAGATCGATTGTTGCAGCCTTTGTATGTTCCATAACGGTCATAGGTGCTCCTTATTAGGAATATTTTGTAGGGATTTTGTAATGATTTTTTTAATTTTATCTGCTCACCATGCTAGCAATGGGCTTTAGAGAAAACAGGGATATAGCTCAAAAAATATCCGTATTTTTCATGGGGGATTAAGCGACGCATCACATATTGGCGTGATTAGTTTATCGTGTGCGCAAAGCTTTGCGCTAGGGCAAAAGCATTAATATTCGATTAAAATTAACAGGTTAGTTTATTACGAGTGAGGCTAGGTATAGCGCGGGATTGATCACAAAAAAGGCCCGCGTGTGCGAGCCTTTTGATGGGTAAATTACAGGGTTGATGTGCCGCAAAAATTAATGCAGCGTGTTATTGCCCGATCCGGCTTCGCGGAACAGCTCGGCAACTTGTGCTTCGTCGAACGTATAAGTCGTGCCGCAGTAATCACAATGTAAAGAAATTGAACCAACCTCGGCCAAAATGTCATTAACTTCCGTACGATCAATGGTAACGATGGCAGAACCACTGCGATCGCGGGAACAGCCACAATGAAATGCAACAGGTTGTGGCTCAAACAGACGAACTTGCTCTTGGTTATAGAGGCGGTAGAGCAGATCGTTGGCTTCTAGGGTAAACAGCTCTTCGTCTTTCACCGTTTCGGTCAGTTGCTCTAGGTGCTCGAAGTCTTCGGGTTTACCAGTGCCATCTGGCATCACTTGAATCAGCATCCCAGCAGCATGAGCTTTGCCATCTTGCTCACCGGTGCGTAGCCACAGACGTGTCTTTAACTGTTCTGAATTAGCAAAGTATCCCTCGAGAATCTCGGCTAAAGAGTCGCCCTCAAGGCCAACGATACCTTGGTAACGCTCACCTTTTTTCGGGTCGATAGTAATGACTAGGTAGCCTTTACCCATCATGTCGTGAATGTTGGCGTCGTCTGCGATGTCGCCTTCGTAACGCGCAACGCCGCGAACTTTTTGCTCGTTGTCACCGTTAATCACCACCAGTGATACCGGACCATCGCCTTGCAGCTGCAGAGTGATTGAACCTTCAAACTTAAGCGTCGCGGTTAACAGTGTGGTTGAAACCAAAAGCTCACCAAGCAGTTTTTGCAGTGGTGCTGGGTAATCCTTGCTAGAAATTATACGTTGGTAAGCTTCATCCAATTGTACCAACTCACCACGAACTGAAAGGTCTTCAAATAAGTAGCGGTTCAAAACATTGCTTGCCATGTGGCGGGTCCTCGTTAATTTTTCCAGCTTTATTGGTGTTTGAATTTAATGATGTCGCGACGTTGTTTTTTGTCAGGACGACGGTCTGGACTTGGATTGTGGGCGTGCAGTTTGCGACGCATGGCGTTTTCTTCGCGTTTACTGACGCTTTCGGTCGTTTCAGAGTAGAGTGTTTGTGCCTCTGGAGCACCACGTCGTTGATCAGAGATTTTCTCAATCACCACGGTCTTCTCTTCATGCCCTTGCCTTAGAGTAATCACCGCACCTAGTTCCACCGCCTTGCTCGGTTTACTGCGCTGGCCATTATAGTGAACTTTGCCACCATCGACCATATTGCGAGCAATGGAGCGCGTTTTATAAAAACGTGCGGCCCATAGCCATTTATCGAGTCTCACTGCTTCTGTTTGGGAACCCATGGTGATTGTTTCTCTCTAAGGTTGTTGGGTAACGAATAAGATAATTGGCGTTGATTCCAGTCAGTTGCTGTAACAATGGTGACGTGTGTGGCATTTTTCAAGCGAAATCATAAAAATTATGCGCGGTTAAAGTGACGTACCACGGTTTAATGTATAGGTTGTTTCATGTTTTGCTACAATCTTCGCTTCCTCCTTTGGCGGAAAAACGCACAAAGTCATCGTGGTAAATAAATACGTATCTTTTAGAGAAATCAATCAATAAGGACAGTGGGTGAAACAAATTAGTGTAAATGCACTATATCAGTTAAGTGATGCGTTCAAGGATGTGCGCGTACAGCAACGAGTCAGTTATGTTGTCATGCTGATATTGCTGTCGATTTGTGCTTGGATCGCTGGTCAAATGATCTGGCACCCTTGGCAGCAACCTGTTATCTCCGCATGGCAGCCGGCAAAAGCCAGTGCATCAGGAGAGAGCGCCGCGTCGCGTCTCGATTTGTCGCAGCTGCAAAATGGCCACATTTTTGGCCAATATCAGAACTCGGTTCCAGTTGTGAAACAGCCTAAAGTGCAAGATGCGCCGAAAAGTCGTCTCAATGTGGTATTGGTCGGGGTGGTGACCAGTTCAAATCCAAATAAAAGCTTAGCGGTGATTGCCAATCGTGGCCAGCAAGCCACTTACGGGATCAACGAAGTGATAGAGGGGACACGCGCCAAGCTGATACAAGTGCAACCAGACCGAGTCATCGTGGATAATTCTGGACGCAACGAAACCATTATGCTGGAAGGGCTTAAGTTCAATCAGTCTGCGCCAGCTATCCAAGAAACGAAATCTGTGACCCGAACTCAAGTCTCGGGCGATGCGCTGGAAAAAATCCAACAGGAAATAAGCCAAGACCCGAAACAGATTTTCCAATACGTGCGCATGTCGCAAATCAAGCAGGATGAAGCGATTGTTGGCTATCGCCTTACCCCTGGCAAAGACGATGCACTATTTGAGTCAGTCGGCTTACAGTCGGGCGATATTGCCGTGTCCATTAATGGTATGGATTTGACCGACCCTGCGGTGATGGGAGAGATATTTCGCAATCTTTCTCAACTGACCGAGTTGACTCTGACCGTAGAAAGAGACGGTCAACCCTATGAAATTTATATTGAATTATAAGACAGCGACCAAGCAGTCGTTGATCCAAGGAGTACACAGTGAACCATTGGCTTAACAAGAGCGCATGGCTTTTAGCGGGAAGCTTACTGGCCTCACCTATGATGGTGACGGCCAATGATTTCAGTGCCAGCTTTAAAGGCACCGATATTCAAGAATTCATTAATATCGTTGGACGCAATTTAGAAAAAACCATCATTGTTGACCCTTCTGTGCGCGGCAAAGTGGATGTGCGCAGCTACGATATGCTCAGTGAAGAGCAGTATTACAGTTTCTTCCTTAACGTACTTGAAGTGTATGGTTTTGCTGTGATTGAGATGGATAACGGCATCCTAAAAGTCATCAAGTCGAAAGACGCTAAAACGTCTGCTGTGCCAGTGGTCGGCGATGGCGACATTAAAGGTGATGAAGTGGTGACTCGCGTGGTCGCAGTGCGCAATGTCTCGGTACGAGAGTTGTCGCCGCTACTGCGTCAACTCAACGACAATGCTGGAGCCGGTAACGTGGTGCACTACGACCCAGCCAATATTATTTTGATCACCGGTCGCGCTGCGGTGGTGAATCGTCTAGCCGATATTATCAAGCGTGTCGACCAAGCCGGCGACAAAGAGATCGAGGTGGTGGACTTAGCTAATGCCTCCGCCGCAGAGATGGTACGCATCGTCGAAGCGCTCAATAAGTCGGCCGATACCAAGAGCACACCTGAGTTTTTACAGCCTAAGCTGGTGGCGGATGATCGAACCAACTCGATTTTGATTTCTGGCGATCCCAAAGTGCGCGATCGTCTGCGCAAGCTGATTAGGCAGTTGGATGTCGAAATGGCGTCTAAAGGTAACAACCGTGTGGTTTACCTCAAGTACGCCAAAGCCGAAGACTTAGTCGATGTGCTTAAAGGGGTATCGGATAACCTGCAAGCAGAAAAGTCGAGCGGTTCTAAGCAAGGCTCGAGCTCAACCCGCGGAGAGGTGATGATCGCCGCGCACCCAGAGACCAATGCCCTGGTGCTGACTGCACCGCCGGATATTATGCTGGCGCTGCAAGATGTGATTTCCCAACTCGACATCCGTCGTGCGCAAGTATTGATTGAAGCACTGATTGTCGAAATGGCGGAAGGGGATGGCATTAACCTTGGTGTGCAGTGGGGATCGCTTGATGATGGTGCGGTAATTCAATACGGCAACGCAGGTGCGCCAATCGGTCAGGTCATGGTCGGTTTAGAAGAAGCCAAAGACACGGTTGAGAAAAAACCGATTCGCGACTCTGATACTGGGGCAATCAAATACTATGAAGAGACCACGACTAAAGGCGACTACTCAACTTTAGCTTCTGCGCTAGCGGGCGTTAATGGCGCGGCGCTGAGCGTGGTCATGGGCGACTGGACGGCACTGATTAGCGCGGTCTCGACCGACTCTAACTCCAATATTCTTTCCTCACCTAGTATTACGGTGATGGATAACGGTGAAGCTTCATTCATTGTTGGTGAAGAAGTGCCGGTGATCACTGGCTCTACGGCAGGCTCCAACAACGACAACCCATTTCAGACGGTGGATCGCAAAGAGGTCGGTATCAAATTAAAAGTGGTGCCGCAAATCAACGAAGGTAACTCAGTTCAGCTTAATATTGAACAAGAGGTATCGAACGTACTGGGGGCCAATGGTGCCGTCGATGTGCGTTTTGCCAAACGTCAGCTCAACACTTCGGTGATGGTTGAAGATGGCCAGATGATTGTGCTGGGCGGGTTGATTGATGAGCGTGCGCTTGAGAGTGAGTCTAAAGTGCCGCTGCTGGGCGATATCCCTTATTTAGGCCACTTATTTAAGTCAACCAGCACTCAAGTTGAAAAGAAAAACCTGATGGTGTTTATCAAGCCAACCATTATTCGCGATGGTATGACGGCAGATGGCATCACTCAACGCAAATACAACTTTATTCGCGCAGAACAACTATATAAAGCTGATCAAGGTCTGAAGTTGATGGATGATGCGCATATTCCTGTGTTGCCAAAGTTTGGCGAAGAAATTCGCCATCCGGCGGAAATCCAAGCGTTCTTAGATCAAATGGAAACCGAGTAATGGACGCGCTGGTCACTCCCAAGCTCAAACGTTTACCCTTTAGTTTTGCTAACCGTTTCAAAATGGTGTTGGAGCAAAAAGGAGAGGGGTTACTGCTGTATTATGTCGAGCCGGTATCGATGCCCGCGTTACTTGAAGTCAAGCGAGTGTGTGGTCGCAAAGTGACGTTGCAGGCGATGGACATTGATGCGTTCGAGCGCAAGTTAACCGAAGCCTATCAACGTGACTCCTCGGAGGCGCGTCAATTGATGGAAGATATTGGCGCAGATAGCGATGATTTCTTCTCGTTGGCCGAAGATTTACCGCATGATGAAGACTTACTCGAGTCAGAAGATGATGCGCCCATCATCAAACTGATCAATGCCATGCTGGGAGAAGCAATCAAAGAAGGGGCGTCGGATATTCATATTGAGACGTTTGAAAAAAGCTTATCGATCCGTTTTCGGGTTGATGGTGTGCTGCGTGACGTCCTGGCGCCCAGCCGCAAACTGGCCCCGCTCTTAGTGTCACGCGTCAAGGTGATGGCCAAGTTAGATATTGCGGAAAAGCGCGTTCCCCAAGACGGACGTATCTCTTTGCGTATTGGTGGTCGTGCGGTTGATGTGCGTGTATCGACTATGCCTTCATCACACGGGGAGCGGGTGGTGATGCGTTTGTTAGATAAGAACGCGACACGACTCGACCTTCACAGCTTAGGCATGACCGAGTCCAATCATGAGGCGTTTAGGCAGATGATTCAGCGCCCGCACGGCATTATTTTGGTCACCGGCCCTACCGGGTCGGGTAAGTCGACCACCTTGTATGCGGGGTTAAGCGAAATCAACAGCAACGAGCGCAACATACTCACGGTCGAAGACCCGATTGAGTTCGATATTGATGGTATCGGTCAGACCCAAGTGAACCCTAAAGTGGATATGACGTTTGCCCGCGGCTTGCGTGCCATTCTTCGCCAAGACCCAGATGTGGTGATGGTGGGGGAGATCCGCGACTTAGAAACTGCTCAAATAGCGGTGCAAGCCTCATTGACAGGTCACTTAGTGATGTCGACCCTGCATACCAATACCGCGGTCGGTGCGATCACTCGCTTGCGAGATATGGGGATTGAACCGTTTTTGATCTCTTCGTCTCTGCTTGGGGTGCTGGCACAGCGCTTAGTGCGCACCCTATGCCAGGACTGTAAAACCCCTTATCAAGCCGATGACAAAACCAAAAAGCTGTTCGATATGGCCCCTGAACAATCGCTAACGCTGTATCGTGCGTGCGGGTGTGAACAGTGTAATTTCAAAGGCTATCGTGGGCGTACCGGGATCCACGAATTGTTGCTGGTCGATGACGCGGTACAAAGTTTGATTCACAGCGAAGCGGGCGAGCAGGCGATAGAAAAAGCCATCCGCGCTCGCACACCGAGTATTGGTCAAGATGGGTTGAACAAAGTGCTTGCTGGCGTGACCTCGATAGAAGAAGTTCTGAGAGTGACCAAGGACAGCTAATGGCGGCATTTGAATACAAGGCTCTGGATGCCAAAGGAAAGAGCAAAAAAGGGGTCATAGAAGGCGATAACGCTCGCCAAGTGCGCGCACGTCTCAAAGAGCAAGGCTTGATTCCGGTTGAGGTCAGCGAAACGAGGCAAAAAGCCGCCAAACGCCGCCAAAGTGGTGGATTACAGTTTAAGCGCGGGTTGAGTACTCCAGATTTAGCGCTCATTACTCGCCAATTGGCCACCTTGGTGCAATCAGGAATGCCGCTGGAAGAGTGCTTAAAAGCGGTGTCGGAGCAATCAGAAAAACCACGTATTCGCACCATGTTGCTTGCGGTGCGCGCTAAGGTGACCGAAGGCTATACCTTGGCAGACAGTTTGGCCGATTTTCCTCATGTTTTTGACGAGTTGTTTCGTGCAATGGTCGCAGCGGGTGAAAAGTCCGGTCATCTTGACTCGGTACTTGAAAGGCTAGCCGACTATGCTGAAAATCGACAAAAGATGCGCTCGAAACTGCTGCAAGCAATGATCTACCCTGTGGTGCTGGTGGTTTTTGCGGTGGGCATCGTTGCATTTTTATTAGCGGCGGTGGTGCCGAAAATTGTCGGCCAATTTGTACAAATGGGCCAAGAGCTGCCGCAATCGACCCAAATCTTGCTCGCCGCCAGTGACTTTGTTCAGGGCTATGGCGTGTATCTTTTAGTGGCATTTATCATGGCGCTTTACTTACTGAAGTTTGCCTTGAGCCAACCTAAGTTGCGCTTAAGCTGGGATCGCAAAGTCATTGCAATGCCGATGGTAGGCAAAATTGCACGCGGCCTGAATACCTCGCGTTTTGCGCGTACCTTATCCATCTGTACGTCGAGCGCGATTCCGATTTTAGAAGGGATGCGCGTTGCCGTTGATGTCATGTCCAACCACTATGTCAAACAACAAGTGTTAGTGGCGACGGAGAATGTCCGGGAAGGGGCGAGCTTACGTCGCGCTCTGGAACAAACCAAACTGTTTCCTCCTATGATGCTGCATATGATAGCCAGTGGCGAACAGAGTGGTGAACTGGAAGGTATGCTTACCCGCGCTGCCGATAACCAAGACGCCAGTTTTGAATCGACGGTCAATATTGCGCTTGGCATCTTTACTCCGGTATTGATTGCACTAATGGCGGGGTTGGTGCTGTTTATCGTGATGGCAACCTTAATGCCGATTTTAGAAATGAATAACTTAATGAGTTCATAATGGCGCGTTTTTTTAATCGCGCTGCGCTTGTGGAGAAAATAATGAACAAAAGAAACAACAAACAGTCTGGCTTTACTTTATTAGAAGTGATGGTGGTCGTGGTGATCTTGGGTATTCTTGCCAGCTTTGTAGTACCTAACTTACTGGGTAACAAAGAGAAAGCGGATCAGCAGAAAGCGATCACTGATATCGTAGCACTGGAAAATGCCCTCGACATGTACAAACTCGACAACAGTGTTTACCCCTCGACCGACCAAGGTTTGGAAGCGCTGGTCACTAAGCCATCAAGCCCTGAACCACGCAATTACCGCAGTGGCGGTTACATCAAGCGTCTACCGACAGACCCTTGGGGCAATGACTATCAGTATCTGAGCCCAGGTGATAATGGCAGCGTGGATATCTTTACCCTAGGTGCCGATGGCCAAGAGGGGGGCGAGGGTGCCAATGCAGATATTGGTAACTGGAACATTCAAGACTTTCAGTAATCGATAGCGGAACCGGACATGGGGCGTGACTCGGGATTTACCCTGCTTGAAATATTGCTGGTGTTGGTGCTGATGTCGCTGGCCTCGGTGGCCGTGATCTCCACCTTACCCGTGAGCGCCGAAGATGGCGCGAAAAAACAGGCTCAGTCACTCTACCATCGGGTGTCGCTACTCAATGAAGAGTCGATGCTTAGCGGTAAAGACTTTGGATTGTACATTGATGATAAAACGTCGTTGCTGCGCTTTATGGCGTTAGACAGCGAAGGGTGGACATCACTCGATGATCGGCAGATAAAACCGGAGTTACAGCTGGCATCAAATCTTGCCTTGCAACTCGATTTAGGCGGTGACGTGTGGAACGACAAGCAACGTCTGTTTAAACCAGGCAGTTTGTTTGACGAGCAGATGTTCGCTGAGCAAAGTGATGCGAAAAATTTGCCTAAACCACAGATATTTATCATGTCGAGCGGCGAAGTGACGCCGTTTTCTGTCGCTATCTACCCGCAACAAGGGGATAGCGAGCAAGACGCGTGGCGTGTGGTGGCCAAAGAAAATGGTCAGATTCAGCTACTGGCACCGGGAGAGAGCGATGACACGGACTGAGCGCGGTTTTACTTTGCTCGAAGTGTTGGTGGCACTGGCGATTTTTGCTACAGCAGCCATCGCCACGATTCGTTCGGTAAGCCAGCACATTAATACCCTCAGCTTTGTTGAAGAGAAGGCATTTGCTGCGATGGTAGCCGACAATCAGATGGCCAAAGTGCTGCTCGCAGGCAATAAACCGAGTAAGCAAAAAGGTCGAGAGCAGTTGGCCAACCGAGACTGGTACTGGCAGGTTGAGCCCGTGCCGACGGCAGGCGATATGTTGCAGGCGTTTGATGTCAAAGTCGCCACCAGTGAAAAAGGCGATCCAGTGGTTAGCGTAAGAAGTTATGTCCCCAACTAAGCGCGCTCGGCAACTCGGCCTCCGGCAACAAGGCTTCACCTTGATTGAGGTGTTGGTGGCCATCGCCATCTTCGCCAGCTTAAGTGTCGGCGCGTATCAGGTACTTAATCAGGTCCAGCGCAGCAATGAGATATCGCTTGAGCGCAGTGAACGACTCAAGTCATTGCAACGCGCCTTGGTGTATATGGACAACGATTTTCGCCAGATGGCGCTGCGCCAGTCGCGCACCAACGGTGAAGATCCCGACTCGCTGCTGGTGCACTGGCAAGACTATTTGCTCGACTCCGATGCTAAAGGTGTCATGTTTGTCCGATCTGGCTGGCACAACCCTCAGCAGCAGTTTCCTCGCGGTGAAGTGAGCAAAGTTGGCTATCGCATCAAAGAGGCTCAGCTTGAACGGGTATTTTGGCGCTATGTTGATACCCCAGCGGGGCAGGAGCCAGTAGTGATGCCAATGCTGGAGCGGGTTGAAGGGTTTGAACTGCGCTTTTTTGATGGCCAACAGTGGCAAAACAGCTGGCAAACCAAACTTGCGCTACCTGAGGCAGTGGCGGTGAAGCTGACCTTGGAAGACTACGGGGAGATTGAGCGCATTTACCTAACCGGTGGCGGGGCGATAGAGCCCAGTGAGGGCAGTCGCGATGGCAGCAACTAAGCAGCGCGGGGTCGCGTTAATCATCGTGCTACTGTTACTGGCGGTCATGGTGAGTATTGCGGCGAGTATGGCGGATAGGCTGTTTGGTCAATTTCGCCGCGCTAACAATCAGCTCAACTATCAACAGGCCTACTGGTACAGTCTGGGGGCGGAAGCACTGGCGAAAGTTGGGATCGAGCAGAGTTTTCGCGACTCAGATACCATCAACTTATCGCAGCCTTGGGCGATTGAGCAGCAAACTTATCCGCTTGATTATGGCACCATGACCGGACGATTGCTGGATAAGCAAGCGTGTTTCAACTTGAACGCACTGGCCCTCGCGCAAACTGGGTCGAGTAGTACGCCGTACTTGGTTGAAGTGTTGCAACGTTTACTCGAAGTGCGAGAAGTGGACAGCTATCAGGCTGAAACCATAGCTCAATCCTTGTGGGAATATGTCGACAGCAATAACAGCGTCAATTCAAGCCTAGGTGTGGAAGACAGCTTTTATGAATCTATGTCGCCTGCGTACATGAGCGCCAATAGTTTAGTCGCCGATAGCTCAGAGCTAAGGGCGATTCAACAAGTCTCGGGTGAGGTGATGGAAAAAGTCGCGCCACTCATTTGTGCGTTACCAGTGGCGGACCTGCGCCTCAATATCAATACCATCGCACCTGAGCATAGCGCTCTGTTAGCCGCACTGTTTTATCCGGTGTTGAGCGTTGATGCAGCCGAGCAGCTTCTGGATCAACGTCCTTTTGATGGCTGGGCGAGTGTGGATGATTTTTTAAGTGAAAGTGCGCTAAGCAGCGTGAATGCGGAGACGCGAGATAAAGCCAAAGGGTATTTGGCGGTCACCAGTCAGTTCTTTGAGCTGGATGCTGAAATCATCGTCGCTGAAGCCCGAGTTCGCTTGCGTAGCTTGCTTTACAGTAATAATAAAGAAACTGCGACGGTTATTCGCCGTCGCTTCGGAGGTATCGGTGAACGAGTTTCTGATCGTTCGACTGAGTAACAATTCAGACCAAGCCGTGCAATGGCTAGTATGGTCTGAAGTGCAAAAGGAAGTGATTGCCAGCGGCGAGCTTGCGAGTAGTCATGAGCTAGCCGAGTTGGCTGGGTATGCTGAGCAGCGTCGCACCTTAGTCCTATTGGCCAGCGACAGTCTAGTGCTGGCCGACATTGCCATTCCCGCTGGGGCAAGTCGTCAGCTTGAAGCGATGTTGCCTTATGTGCTGGAAGACGACTTGGCGCAAGATGTGGATCAATTGCATTTTACCATTTTGCATAAGGCCCAGGGCCGAGCCCAGGTATGTGCGGTCGACAGTAGCTGGTTTGAGAGTGTACTGACCCGGCTGCGTGATATTGGCTGTCAGATAGTGAAAGTGATGCCCGATGCGTTAGCCTTACCCGATTGTGATGGGATCAGTGCGGTTGAGCTGAATGGCAGCTGGCTACTAAAGAAATCGCCTTATTTAGGCATGGCGGTAGAGTCAGAGTGGTTGCCGTTAGTGGCCAAGTCGGACTGGGTCAAGCACGACGATACATTCTTACCGTTAAGTGCCTACTCACCCTTGCCTGAACTTGAATTAGCGCCTGAACAAGCCTGGCGTCATGCTGAGCCCAGTTTAGTGATGGCCTTGCTGGCTCAGCAAGCGCTGACCAGCAAAATCAACCTATTGACTGGGCAGTTTAAACCTAAGTCTTCTTTTCATCGCTACTGGAGAGTGTGGCAAAAGGTCGCGATCGCCGCGAGTTTGTTGTTGGCCGTGGTCGTGGCCGACAATGTGCTTAAGATCCAAAACTATGAAGCGCAAGCGGCAGCGTACCGCGCTGAAAGCGAGCGAATTTTCCGTCAATCACTGCCGGGTAAAACCAGAATTCCGACTGTCAGTTATTTGAAGCGTGAAATGGAACGTGAAGCGTCACGGCTAGCGGGGGGCGGTGCAGATAATGCCCTGCTGGAGCTGTTAGTCGAGATGACTCCTATGTTGTCTAAGGTTCCAGCGCTGTCGTTAACCAGCTTTAAATACGACAGCGGCCGCAATGAAGTCCGCCTGCAGGCGCAGAGTAAAGACTTTCAAACCTTTGAGCGTGCCACGCAAGTGCTGTCTGAGCAGTTTTCGGTTGAGCAAGGTCAGTTGAATCGCTCTGGTGACGTGGTCAACGGTTCATTTGTGCTAAAGCCTTTGTGAGGTGGTGAATATGAAGCAATTAATCAATACCTTACAGCAGTGGTGGTTGAGCATTTCTCAGCGTGAACAGCGCCTGGTTGTTGTGTGTGGCCTGCTGCTGTTGGTTGGCGGTGTTTATTGGGGCATAGTGCAACCAGTGAGTGAGCGCGCCGCTCAGGCGCAAGTACGGATTCAAACCGAAAAGCAGTTGCTGAGTTGGGTGAAAGACAAAGCTGATGAGATTAGCCAATTGAGAGGCCAAGGTGGGCAACCTGTGTCGAGCCTGCCGATCAATCAAGCGGTGTCTTCGAGCGTTGGTCGTTTTAATGTTGAGTTGATTCGAGTGCAGCCGCGCGGTGAGGCATTTCAAGTTTGGGTCGCGCCTATGCCTTTCAACCAGTTCGTCAATTGGCTGGCTTTTTTGCAGGAAACCCATGGTGTTGGCGTGCAGTTTTTAGATATCGATAAAGCCGAGCGCGATGGTGTGGTCGAGATTAACCGCTTGCAGCTCGGTAGAGGGTAGTCGCGTGAAAAAAATCATCTTCTCGGCACTGTTGCTGATGTCGATTCTCGCCACTAGCGCGCTGGTTCATCTGCCCGCGCAATTTTTACTCATGTATGCGCCTTTGCCTACCCCACTGACCCTGACTGGTGTCGAGGGAACCCTGTGGCAAGGTTCAGTGCATCAACTGAAGTGGCAACAGCAAAATTATGGCTCGCTAACCTGGCAGCTCAATGTCACCAAGCTACTAGCGGGCAAGCTAGAAGCTCAGGTGCGCTTCGGGCGCGGTAGCGACATCGGCGTTCAAGGCCGCGGCATAGTCGGTTACTCAACCCAAGGCGCGTATGCACAAAAATTGCTTGCCTCGATGCCGGTCGAACAAGCGATGCAATTTGCGCCAAGTTTGCCGATACCGCTCGATTTAACCGGTCAGCTAGAGCTAAGCTTACGCGACTTCCACTACGCCGCTCCCTATTGTCAGCGCGGTGAGGGCACATTGGTGTGGAACACCGATAAACTGGTTACCCCGATGGCGGAGCTGAATATCGGTCCAGTGGTGGCTGAGGTGAGTTGTGAGCAGAATGTGATGACGGCTCAGGGCGAGCAGAACAGTGATGACGTCAGCAGTGGCTTTACCGCTCAGCTTAACGCAAACCAAAGCTATACGGTGTCGGCATGGTTTAAACCTGAGGCTTCATTTCCTGAAAATCTTAAGCAGCAGTTGCAGTGGTTGCCTACTCAGGCAGACAGTGAAGGTAAGTACCCATTGAGTTATCAGGGGCGCTGGTAGTTGAGATAAAAAAGGGCAGCACACGCTGCCCGATTTGTTTGCCTGCTTGGTATTACTTCATGGCAGGAAAACTAATTTGCACCTTGAGACCACCACCACTGCGATTATTGACGATGACCGAGCCACTATGCTGACTGAGGATGCGTTTGACAATCGCAAGGCCAAGTCCGGTGCCTTCGCTGCCTCGCGCGGTATCGCCGCGAGTAAAGGGTTCAAACAACTTGCCGATTTGGCTCTGTTCAATGCCCGGACCATTATCTTCAATACAAACCCAAACCAGCTTGTTGTCGGCGGTGATGCCGGTACTCACTCGAACCCAACCGTTACCATAGCGAATCGCGTTGACCACTAGGTTGCTGACCGCGCGCTTAATCGCAATTGGGCTGCCTAAGGTGGGTTTGAGTGGCTGGTGGAATTTGGTCTCGATCTGCACTTCGTAGCCCCCCTCCGAAGAGGCGACATCTTCGGCGATGTCGTTGAGATCGACAGTGACAAACGACTGCTTATTGACCGGCTTTAGGTAGTCCATAAACTGGCTGATGATCTCATTACACTCTTCGGTATCACTGATGATCCCTTCAGCGAGGTAGCTGTCCTCCGGAGACATCATTTCGGTTGCCAGTCGAATGCGCGTCAATGGGGTGCGTAGATCATGACTGATGCCAGCCATCAACAGCGCTCGGTCTTCTTCAAGGGCTTGAATCCCTTTCGACATTTGGTTAAATGCTCGAGTGACCGAGCGGATCTCTGTGGCGCCTTTTTCTGGGATCGGCGGTGGGATTTCCCCTCGACCTACCCCTTTGGCGGCTTTTTCCAGTGCGATCAGCGGGCGGTTTTGTAAACGAATAAACAGCCAGCCTCCGGCGACAATCAACATGGCCATGATCAAACTGTTGCGAAACAGCGGAGTGAAGTCCTCTTCTTGCAACTCAGACAAAGGGATGCGCAGCAGCGACCCTGGCAGAGAATCAATTTTCATCCACAAGATATAGCTCTCTTTACCAAGCATCATCCGCACATCGGTAGTGGAGTCGAGCTCGTTGCTCATCTCTTCGCTCATCAGGTCGATGGTCATGGCGTCGTAATACTCCTGAGCCATCGGACTGTCTTCGGCATGAATGGTCACCCCGAGCTGCTCCAACACGCGCTGTCGCAGCGGCCCGTCCATGTTTAACCCATCTTCCAGATTGGCCGAGTCGTCGAGCATCAGATTAATCTCATGGCCGAGAATTTTGTTGAACTGTTGCAAGCTCGGCATCAGAGCGTAGTTAAATACGGCGTAGTAGGAGTAAACCTGACTGGCGATAAGTAGGGTGAGAAAGATAAGAATCGATTGAGTAAATGAGCTGCGAATACGCATGGCACCTACCTTGAACAAGTGCGGATAAAAACAGTGCGAGCCTAGGCTCGCACTCTGATATCGATAAGCAGTTAAGCTTCTTTGCCATCTGGGACAAACACATAGCCCAGTCCCCAGACCGTTTGAATATAGCGCGGTTTACTTGGGTCGACCTCAAGCATGCGGCGTAAACGTGAGATCTGAACGTCAATGGAGCGCTCCATCGCCGAATATTCTCGACCACGAGCCATATTCATCAACTTATCACGCGACATCGGTTCACGCGCGTTGGTGACCAAGGCTTTGAGTACCGCGAACTCACCTGAGGTGAGCGGCATCGCTTCGTCGCCACGGAACATCTCGCGCGTGCCCAGATTTAAACGAAAGTCACCAAATTCAACAATCGACTCTTCACTACTCGGAGCGCCGGGAAGCTCTGTGGTTTGGCGACGCAGCACCGCTTTGATGCGTGCCAGTAACTCTCGTGGGTTGAATGGTTTCGGTAAGTAGTCATCGGCGCCCACTTCCAAACCAACAATGCGGTCGATTTCATCGCCCTTAGCGGTCAGCATCAGGATCGGTAAGGTGTTGTTAGCGTTACGCAATCGGCGACAGATAGACAAGCCATCTTCGCCCGGTAGCATGAGATCCAACACCATTAAGTGGAAAGTCTCGCGCGTCAGTAGGCGGTCCATCTGCTCACTGTTGGCAACGCTACGCACTTGGAAGCCCTGTTCAGACAAGTAGCGCTCAAGTAGGGCACGAAGTCGTGCATCATCATCAACAACTAAGATCTTGTGATTTTCTTGCATGTAATGGTCCACCTATTCAATCAGCTTGCGCGAGCTAACCGCAGACGCGGCACTTGGCGCAGCTTGAAATGTAACACCGTTCGAGCGGGATTGGCGCAAAGAATTGTTAACGTTTATTTCCTTTTTAGCTAATGTATGGGCTAACTGCAATTGATTAACGTCAGAATTATGAAAACAAACCTAATAACGCGCGAAGGCTTTGATCGACTTAAGAAAGAGCTCGATTTCTTATGGAAAGAGGAGCGTCCCGAAGTGACCAAGAAAGTAACCTGGGCTGCCAGCTTGGGTGACCGAAGTGAGAACGCCGATTATCAATACAACAAGAAGCGGTTACGAGAGATAGATCGCCGCGTACGCTATCTGCGCAAGCGTTTAGAGCAAGTCAAAGTCGTCGACTACTCACCACAACAAGAGGGCAAGGTGTTTTTCGGAGCATGGGTAGAAATTGAGAACGACGCTGGCGAAGTTAAAGCGTTTCGTATTGTTGGTCCAGATGAGATCTATGGCGACGCGAAAGGCTATATTTCGATCGATTCACCGATGGCACGCGCCTTGTTGAAGAAAGCGGTCGACGATGAGTTTGTGGTCCGGACCCCACAAGGGGAGAAAGAGTGGTTTGTAAATAGCATTCGCTATCAGTAAGCGTGCAACATCCCGCATTGTGCGGGATGTTGTCTACCACTCACACCCATTATCTGAACATCCCATTAATGCGATGGGTATTCGACCTATTTTTCACCGGCAGGCTTTTCGGTCAAGATGTAGTTTTCGTCGCTTGAGACCACCGCGCCATATTGCAGAAAGTTTTTGCCCAAAATCATGCTGTAGTGGAATCGGCTGCGATCTTGCAAGTTGACTCTGACTTTTTTCTCAAGCTTGCCGAGTTTTACGAACATCTCCACCACTGGGCGCACCGTCGGCTTTTCACCGGCTTTGGCGGTAATGGTCATGGTATCAACCACAGGTAGCGTAAAGGCTTGCTGCATGCCTAAGTCGTTCTGATAATCAAAGCTGACCATCTGTTGACCCGCTTGTTTAAACAGCTTGATGTTTTGCGCGTTGATCGAAGTGACGTCAGCGCCAGTGTCGAGTTTGACGGGAAAGCTCAGCTGATCGATTTGCGCCACTTCAATGTGGCCGGCTTTAAACAAGGGGTAGGAGTCGAGTAAGTTGTCGCTGCGAGTATTAATGAGAACACCATGTGGTGACATTTTTTGACCGATGATAAAGCGCTCATCGATTTGGTCTTGCTCCAATACATCAATCGCATACGGGAGTTCCACCTCTTGGCCGTGGATGACAAAAGTACCGAACACAACCGGACGTATTGAGTCGCCGACTTTCAGCTTTTTGTTAATCGGTTTAGAGAACTGCTTAGCGTCACCCTCTGATGTTGACAGATAGTAGGTGACCCAATCTTTGCCTCGATCTTGATAGATTTCAAAACTTGGCACCTTGAGCAGCGGTGTTTTCACAAACAGTGATGGCTCCGCCGAGAGGGTTACACCATCTAAGGTGAGTGACTCTTGTCCCGATACCTGCATGGCGTTGGATTTCGGATTAAAGCGAGTTCCAGCTCCAGTTAGCAGTGATTGAGCACTAGTATCAATCATAAAGTGACGATTCAATGTCTCTTTACCGAGGCGAATTTGGCTGCTCAATTTACTGCGATCACTCAGGTAAACCAGCCAATATTGGCGCTGTTTGTCTTGGTGACTGACCGGGATGTAAACCATAGGGCGCGGCTCACCACTGACGTTGAGCATCCGTATTAGTGGGCGAGTCAATGTGCTGGTGTTGCCTTGGCGGTCATTGATATCAAACTTGACTTGTTTCGTCGCGTTGTCAATTTTAACGTTGCTGGCGTGCAAAGTGCTGTAGCGGTTGCTCAGCGAATAGGAGATGGACTGGGTTATACCAGCCACTTTGACTTGTTCTTTTTTTCCGACCAGCAACGCTTGTTGTTGCTGCTGAAGGTAATCGAACCCAGCAAACACCCAAGCGTTGTCTTCGAGGAAGGTTTTACCAATCAAGATAGGCGCAGAAAACTGGCTGCGATCGGTGAGGTTAACCTCGGTGTTAACGGTGATTCCTGCGATGGTCATCGGTAAGGTGACAGTTGGGCGAATAATCGGTTTGGTCTGAGTTCGATTGCGAATCATACCGACTCGAGTTAGGGGTAAACTCACAGTGACCTGCTCGCCATCATAAGGATGAGTGAGGTCAAAGCTGACCGTCACTTGGTATGGAGCGAACAGCTCGGCATTCCAATCATGATAATCGATGGCATCAATATCGGGATGTTTAACTAAGGCTTGTAGCAGAGCGTCATCTTGTAATGCTTTAAACTCGGGATGCTCACTGGTTACGTGAATGTTGGTGGCGTGGATAGAGGTAGTATCAGCGCCCGTATCAATTTTGCCCACAATAGGCACTTGTTGCAGATCGTCGATGCTATTGAGGTAGACATGTTCGACGCGTCCCAATACCAGGTTATCCTCGAGTGTATAGATAGGTGCGTCAGTGGTGGCATTGATGCTTGCGTCTTGAAAGAGAGTATCGGCCGATGCCAAGCCGGGCATAGCGGTGAGAGCAAGCAGTGTGAAAGCCAAAAACAGTTTTTTCATAGCGATACCATCGACACGTTAAGGGAGTGGTTATGAATGACCTTAGGTAAGCTTAGCGAGCTTAAGTTCTTATTTCACATTAGTTTTGACACAGATTTCACACAAATGCCAACCAATTGATTAAACAATCGTTCAACCTTGAGCGACAAGACAAAAAGTATTGGCTTTTCGCCTTGCGGCCCCAATATAGTAAAACGTTTAACAAAAAAAAGAGATTCAACGGATGAGCCAAGCTATCTGTCATTTGATTGCTCAAGAACTGAGTGTTCGCCCCGAGCAAGTTACCGCTGCTGTCACTCTGATTGATGATGGCAACACTGTCCCGTTTATCGCCCGTTACCGTAAAGAAGTAACGGGTGGATTAGATGACACCCAACTACGTAATCTAGATAGCCGCTTATCCTATTTACGAGAGCTTGAAGAGCGACGTCAAACCATTCTCAAGTCAATTCAAGACCAAGGTAAGCTCACCGATGAGTTGGCTGCACAAATTGAGCAAGCAGACAGCAAGACGCGACTTGAAGACCTTTATCTTCCCTACAAGCCAAAACGTCGCACTAAAGGCCAAATCGCGATTGAAGCAGGCCTTGAGCCCTTGGCGGAGCAGTTGTGGCACCATCCGCAGACTGAACCTGAGTCGGAAGCGGCCAACTACATCAATCCAGACCAAGGTATCGCGGATAGCAAAGCAGCGCTCGATGGCGCTCGCGCTATCATCATGGAGCGCATTGCTGAAGATGCCAATCTGCTGGAGAAAATTCGTCATTATCTCAACCGTAATGCTGAACTGGTATCGCGCGTTGTCGCAGGGCAAGAGCAAGCAGGTGAGAAGTTTAAAGACTACTTTGAACACAACGAGCCGCTGAGTAAAGTGCCGTCTCACCGCGCACTGGCGATGCTACGTGGTCGCAACGAAGGCTTCTTAACATTGGCGATCAATGCCGACCCTCATCAAGAGGAAGGAGCTCGACAGTCGCACTGTGAAACCTTGATCAGCGATCATTATGGTATTTCGCTGAGCAGCGCTCCGGCAGACAGTTGGCGTAAGCAGGTGATCAGTTGGGCGTGGCGAATTAAAGTGTCGATGCATATGGAAACCGAGTTGATGGCGGCGATGAAAGAGCGCGCAGAGATTGAAGCGATTGATGTGTTTGCCAGCAACTTAAAAGACTTACTGATGGCTGCGCCAGCGGGGCCGCGTGCCACGCTCGGCCTCGACCCTGGTTTACGCACCGGCTGTAAAATTGCGGTGGTGGATTCGACCGGGAAAGTGCTGGCCACCGACACCATCTATCCGCACCCACCACAAAAGCAATATGATAAATCGGCTCAAGTTGTGGATGCGTTGGTACGAAAATACCAGGTTGACTTAATTGCCATTGGTAACGGGACCGCTTCCCGTGAAACCGACAGCTTTGTCGCAGACCTGATTCAGCGCGGCAATCTCAAGGTGCAAAAAATTATGGTCAGTGAAGCGGGAGCCTCGGTGTACTCTGCGTCAGAGCTGGCGGCAAAAGAGTTTCCGAACTTGGACGTGTCGCTGCGCGGCGCAGTGTCGATTGCGCGCCGTTTGCAAGACCCACTGGCTGAGTTGGTGAAAATTGATCCGAAATCAATTGGTGTCGGTCAGTATCAGCACGATGTGAGCCAATCTTTGTTGGCCAAGCGACTGGATGCGGTGGTCGAAGACTGTGTGAATGCGGTTGGGGTGGATGTGAATACCGCCTCTCCGGCCTTGTTGACCCGAGTGGCGGGTTTATCTAACACCTTGGCGCAGAATATTGTCGACTATCGCGATGCTAATGGTCGCTTTGAAAGTCGTGTGACCTTGAAAAAAGTGGCGCGATTGGGGCCAAAAGCCTTTGAGCAGTGTGCGGGTTTCCTGCGCATTATGGATGGAAAGAATCCGCTCGATGCTTCTGCTGTTCACCCTGAAGCCTATCCGGTGGTTAAAGCGATCGCGGAGAAGAATCAAAAGAATGTCAAAGCCCTGATTGGTGATACTCAGTTCCTTCGTACTCTGCATGCGGTCGACTATACCGATGATAATTTTGGTGTGCCGACTGTCACCGACATTATCAAAGAGCTGGATAAACCTGGCCGCGATCCACGACCTGAATTTAAAACCGCGACCTTTGCCGAGGGGGTTAACCAAGTGTCTGACCTCGAACCGGGGATGATTTTGGAGGGCGTGGTGTCGAACGTGGCCAATTTTGGTGCCTTTGTCGATATTGGCGTGCATCAAGATGGTTTAGTGCATATTTCGGCACTGACTGATCGTTTCGTGTCAGACCCGCGTGATGTGGTTAAAGCCGGTGATATCGTCAAAGTGAAAGTGATGGAAGTCGACGTACAGCGTAAGCGTATTGGTTTGTCGATGCGTTTGAATGATGAGCCAGGGCAAGATAACCGCTCGCAGCGTTCAACTACGCCGCGAAATCAGCAGCGCCAGGCGCAAACGCCGCGTCGACGCGATGAGTCTCAAGGCAATAGCGCAATGGGTGGCGCCTTTGCCGCAGCTTTTGCTAAAGCGAAACGTTAATCGCTAATCGTCGATAGGTATAGTGAAAAAACAAATCCCCGTGAGTAGTGATACTGACGGGGATTTTTTTCTTGGCATTACATCATCAGCCGTTAAGGGGTGATGACGTACTACAACACCGCAATGACATCAGAGGGAGTGTTGGGGGCCACAGCGTCGCCGTAATGAAACTTAATCACGGTCCGCCGCTTTTCCATTGTCCCTTCTGTTATCGCCGCATCGATTATGCGTTTCGGCAAGCGAAAGCGCATGGCGTAGCCTTTACCTTGATGTTCGCTATAACTATCGAGTGCCAGCAATTGAAATAGCCTGTCGAGCGTATCTTGAGGCTCTTCCTGATAAAGCGACACCGACTCGCCACTCTGTTCCGTCTCATAGCTGGGATGCTCTGAGGGGTCCCATGACGACTGCTTGCGTCGCTTCTCATCTGCAGTCACTTTCCGTTCTGCGTTGCTCTTGGTCAATGCAATAGTCGGGGCAATTGGCTCACGAACTTTATTGTCGCGTGCTGCTTGCTCCGTTTGCACATTAACCGATGGGGCGATGAGTGGAACACTTACGTTCGTCGGTGATACGAGCATCGTTTAATCTCCTCACGCCCAACCGGCAGAGTTGCCACTCTTTCGGTTAGTTTATTTATCGACCAACTTTGCTAAATGTTTAGTTCATTTTACAAATTGTTGCACAATGTCGACTCACTACCGATAAATCGCTGCACTTGTTCGCAGAAGGATTCAAACTCAGTCATAAAAGGGGCGTGTGAAGAGGCGCTGAACACATGACTCTGGCTTTGCGGATTAAGGCTATCGACATCACTGGCCACTTTGACTGGTACTAACCCATCAAGACGGCCATACAAGCGCAGCATCGGCATTGTCAACTCACTTAAACGGTGGCGATAGTCGAGATCACCGAGCAGGTTTAAGCCAGACAGCAAAGAGGTTGGATTTGGGGTGGGACGTGACAGCACCGCTTGCTTGAGCTGCTTAACATCTTGGCGCGCAGAAGGGCTGCCCATGGCTTGCAGCGCCATAAAGCGCTCTATGGTTAATTGGAAGTTGTCGACCAACTGCTCGGTAAAGGCGTTGAGTACTTTAGGTTGAATGCCGCGCCAAGATTTTTGCGCGGCAAATTTGGGTGAGCTTGCCACCGTGATCAGTTTACTGACTCGCTGTGGATGATTAAGGGCAATATGTGTCGCTACCAGTCCCCCCAGTGACCAACCGAGCCAAATCGCTTGTTTTGGTGCATGCTCAAGCACTTGCTTAGCCAAGTCTTCCATGCCGATAAATTCGGCGTGATGACTGTGTCCAAAGCCGGGCAGATCGACGACATGCACACGGTAGTGCTGACTGAGTGCGTCGACACTTTGTTGCCATACTGCGCCATTCATCCCCCAACCGTGCACTAAGACCAGATCTTGTCCTTGGCCGCTCACTTGCCAAAACAGCCCCGGCTGTTTGCTCTCACTTTGTTGCACTTTATTCATCCTTTCTTGATTCGACTGCGTGTCACACTGTGGTTGATGCCCACTTCAAGCGAGCTCATGTTAGCGCAAATATTCCACAAATACATCGCGGACCTGTTGCCCAGTCATTGCGAGCTATGTCTGCTGCCGATACAAGCGCAGGCGCAGTCTGTCAGCTTCTGTCACGCTTGTTTGGCTTACTTTGCACCGATAGCGCGCTGCCAGCGTTGTGGCTTGCCTTGTGTGGGTGAGCCAGAGCAATGTGGCCAGTGCTTAACCCATCCTCCCCTTTGGCAGCGGCTCTATTGTGTCGGTGATTACCAAGCGCCGCTGGCAAGTTATGTTCAGCGGTTGAAGTATCAGCGTCAGTTCTGGCAAGCAGATAAGCTGGCAAAGCTGCTCTGCCCGCAAATCACCGAGCCCGCAGAGCTGATCACTTATGTCCCTTTGCATTGGCAGCGTTGCGCTAGGCGTGGATTCAATCAAAGTGAACGTCTCGCCCACGCTCTGTCCAAGCAACTCGCTATTCCTTCAGCGAGTTTGTTCGCTCGCACTTGTGCCACGCGCCCGCAGCAAGGGCTAACGCGCGCGCAGCGTTTGGATAATCTCAGTGACGCGTTTGCGCTGACATCACTGCCCAATGTGAACCGAGTTGCGGTTGTGGATGACGTGGTCACCACAGGCACGACCGTGCAGCATTTGTGCAAATTATTGCTTGATGCTGGGGTGAAAAATGTCGATATTTACTGTATTTGCCGCACTCCGGAGCCATCGAGTTAGCCGAATTTTAGCAAAAGGCTAGATCTATGAATTTTCAGGAGTAGAATGGTCAACTAATAGCCTACAAAATTACTCAGGTATTCGTCGTGTCAAATACAATTACTATTACTGAAACTGCCCAAAAACATTTTGCTAACCTGCTCAGCCAGCAGCCAGAAGGGACCAACATCCGTGTGTTCGTTGTTAACCCTGGCACGCAAAACGCAGAGTGTGGTGTCTCTTACTGCCCGCAAGAAGCGATTGAATCGACAGACACAGAGCTCGCTTTCGAGGGCTTCTCCGCCTACGTTGATGAGTTGAGCTTGCCTTTCCTTGAAGATGCAGAGATCGATTTTGTGACGGACAAAATGGGCTCACAGCTGACATTGAAAGCACCGAACGCCAAAATGCGTAAAGTCGCTGATGATGCGCCTTTAGTTGAGCGTGTTGAATATGCGATCCAAACTCAAGTGAATCCTCAGTTGGCAGGTCACGGTGGTCACGTAAACCTTGTAGAAATCACTGATGACGGTGTGGCGATTGTTGCGTTTGGCGGTGGTTGTAACGGTTGTTCTATGGTCGACGTTACGCTTAAAGAAGGCATCGAGAAAGAGCTGCTGCAACAGTTTGCCGGCGAGCTAACAGCGGTACGTGATGCAACCGAGCACGACCGTGGTGAGCACTCTTATTACTAAGCTTCATTTAACCGAATGAAATACATAGGGTTGGCTTCAAGGCGAACCCTTTTTTTTGATTTCAAACCCGGTTGTTTTCTCATATATTAAGAACTCTCTCGGTGCTAAGGAGCAAACTTGTGGCAAAACGAACTCCACCAGATATTCTGGCCAAACAGACGGTCGCGCAATCTCGATTGTTCGCGATTGAAGCGCTCGATTTGCGGTTTAGCAATGGTGAGCAACGGACCTATGAACGAATGAAACCGAGTGGCCGTAATGCAGTCATGATGGTGCCAGTGACCGAACAAGGTGACCTGTTGCTGGTTCGAGAATATGCCGCAGGCACTGAGCGTTATGAGCTGGGATTTCCTAAAGGGCTGATAGACCCGGGTGAGAGCGCCGAACAAGCGGCAGTACGTGAGCTGAAAGAGGAGATTGGCTACGGTGCAAATACACTGACACCACTCAAAGAAGTGGTTTTAGCGCCGTCTTATTTTTCGAGTAAAATGACCCTATTTATCGCCCAAGATCTATACTCAGAAAAGCTACAAGGTGATGAGCCTGAGCCGTTAGACGTGGTCCGTTGGCCGCTTGCTCAGGCAGAAGAATTGCTAACGCACCTAGATTTTAGTGAAGCGCGTAGTATTACCGCGCTGCTGCTTGCCTTGCGTAATTTTACATCGAATCAGGCCCGTTAGAGGTCACTGCGCAGCGCAATAAGGAATGTTTATGCCAATAACCAAAGATCTCTCTCATCATTTACCCGCTGTGATAGAAATCGCCCGCTCAGCAGGGCAACTTATCCTCGAAATATACGAGAAAAAAGAGTATCAAGAGTACACCAAAAGTGACGAAACGCCGGTCACCAGTGCTGATATCGCGGCCCACAAGTTGATAACAGAAAAACTCTCTGAGCTGACCCCTGAGATCCCGGTATTGTCTGAAGAAGATGCAGATATTAGCCTAGAGCAGCGTTCTCAATGGAGCCGCTACTGGTTGGTGGACCCACTCGATGGTACTCAAGAGTTTATTGCTCGCAGTGGTGACTTTGCCACCATTATCGCGCTGGTGGAAAACAACAAGCCAGTGATGGGGGTGGTGTATGGGCCTGTCTCTGGGGTTACTTACTACGCTTATCACGGCAAAGGTGCATGGAAAATACCGGATCTTGACCAAAATGTGCGGATCAAAACTCACAGTCATGATGGTCAATCCAGCCCAATCGCGATGGCGATCAGTCGCCGCCAAGACATTAACCGCATTACCCGCCGTTTGAGCAGTGAGTGGAATTACGATCTCGTCCCACTTGGCTCGGCTGCACTTAAAGCGTGCTTGGTGGCCGAAGGTGCGGTCGATTGCTATTTGCGCCTTGGTCCAACCGGGGAGTGGGACACGGCCGCGACGCAATGTATTGTTGAAGAAGCGGGAGGGCGCATTCTTAGCACTCACCTCGACCCTTTGTCTTACAACGAGCGCGATACTTTGGAGAACCCAAACTTTATTGTGTTAGGTGATGAAAACCTGCCATGGGATGGGATTTTGCAGGTTAAGGACTGAGAGCGGGCCCCGCCCTGCGAGAATTTAGAGCGCTTCGCTTCGAGATCGGGCTTCGCCCTTCGAGAGGTGCACGTTATAACTGCTGAGTAGGTATCTGATACAGAGTTTTTTGTTAGGGACTTACGTCTTAAATACAGAAAAAGGTTGACGCCTTAACGTCAACCTTTCAAAGTCTTCTCGCTTCTCGCTACGCCTTCGAATACACATCCCGGTCGCCGAGCCAGCGGTCGATGATCGCAGCGGCTCTGTCTGGATAACTGTCGTGAATATGGCGCGCAATACGCTGAACTTCGGGGATTAGGCTCTGATCTCGCACTAGATCGGCAATCTTAAAATCGGCCATCCCGGTTTGCTTGGTGCCAAGTAGCTCCCCAGGCCCACGAATTTCTAAGTCACGCTGCGCAATCACAAATCCATCGTTACTTTCACGCAGAACACCAAGTCGCTTTTGTGCGGTTTTAGACAGCGGAGCGTGATAGAGCAGCACACAGTGACTGGCAACACTGCCTCGACCGACGCGGCCGCGAAGCTGGTGCAGTTGCGCGAGGCCTAGCCGCTCGGGATTTTCGATGATCATTAAGCTCGAGTTCGGTACGTCTACCCCAACTTCAATTACAGTGGTGGCGACCAATAAATGCAGCTTGTTGTCTTTAAAGTCCTGCATCACTGCTTGCTTTTCGGCAGGCTTCATTCGCCCGTGAACTAAGCCGATTTTTACATCCGGCAGTTTACGTTGCAGATCTTCAGCGGTATCGGCCGCTGCCTGCGCTTCCAGCACTTCCGATTCGTCAATTAAGGTACACACCCAGTACGCTTGTTTACCTTCATTTAAGCAGGCATGACGTACCCGTTCGACAATTTCATCGCGTTTGGTGTCGGGAATAGCGACGGTTTGGATTGGGGTGCGCCCCGGTGGCAGTTCATCAATCACCGATGTTTCCAAATCGGCGTAGGCGGTCATGGCTAAGGTACGTGGGATAGGGGTGGCGGTCATGATCAGTTGATGAGGAAAGGCGCCTTGTTTTTCGCCTTTCTCGCGCAGCTCAAGCCGCTGATGGACTCCAAAACGGTGCTGCTCATCGATAATTACCAGCGCCAGATGGTGGAATTCCACATGCTCTTGGAACAGCGCATGGGTACCGACAACCATTTGTGCCTCACCGCTGGCAATTTGCTCTAGTTGAGCCTGCTTTGCCTTGCCTTTTAGCTTTCCCGCCAGCCAGCCGACTTTTATCCCCATCGGTTCTAGCCACGCAGAGAAGTTAATAGCGTGCTGCTCTGCCAGTAGTTCTGTTGGCGCCATTAACGCTACTTGATAACCATGCTCCAACGCGCGCAGTGCGGCTAGCGCGGCGACTAAGGTTTTGCCCGAGCCAACGTCGCCTTGAACCAAACGCATCATAGGATGAGGCTTCGCTAAGTCTTGCTCTATTTCTTGGACTACGCGAGTTTGAGCTTGGGTTGGAGTAAAGGGCAGACTGTTGAGGAGCTGCTGTTTGAGTGTATCGCGCGCTGCCAAGGGTAAGGCACTGTCTCGCTGGCCTTTACTGCGCACTGAGAGCATGGATAAGTTCTGCGCTAGTAACTCTTCGATAATCAAACGCACTTGGGCTGGATGTTTGCCGTTATCAAACTGCTCTAAGTCTAAGCTTGGTGGTGGGCGATGAATGGTATGTAAGGCATCGGCAAGAGTAATCTGATTGTCATACAGCCCACGGGGGAGCAGCTCCTGTACCGCCGCTTTATCGAGTAGCGCCAAGGCTTGGTCAGTTAAGTTGCGCAGCGTCACTTGGCGCAGCCCATCGGTGGTTGGATACACCGGCGTCAGGGTTTGCTCCACGTCTGGCTGTTGGTGCGGTGCATAGAATTTGTAATCAGGATGGACGATTTCCAACCCATAACTGCCGCGTTTGACTTCGCCGTATGCATGAACGGTTTTACCTTCGGCAAAGTTGTTTTTCATCGCGGCGGTAAAGTTGAAAAAGCGCAGCGTAATGGTGCCGTTACCATCGCTGATTTTGACGGTCAGCATTTTGCGTTTGCCAAACAAGGTATCGACGCTCATCACCTTGCCCTGAACCGCAGCCCATAAACCAGCATGCAGTTTTACCATCGGATAGATACGGGTACGGTCTTCGTAACGCAGGGGGAGGTGAAAAAGCAGGTCTTGAACCGTAATTAGCCCAACTTTTGCTAGTTTCTCGGCCACTTTGGCACCGACGCCGGTCAATGACGTTAAAGGAATAGCAGACAGCAGTTGGGACATAAAAACGCTCGATAAGTCATTCACTAAGTTAGTGATAGTTAACCATCGATCTGTGTTTTTGTACAGTGAGAAGAGAGTAGTGCCTAGTTCCTAGTTCCTAGTTCCTAGTTCCTAGAAATGCCCTCTAGGAATTCTTATCTAGAAACTAGGAACTCATATCTAGGAACTCTTATCTAGAAACTAGGATCTAGAGACTATTACTTTTTCTGCATCTCCGCCCACCAATCATCATCGGCGATGATCTGTCCTTGCTCATCAAGCGGTGGATAGTCTCTGGGTCGACTGAACTCACTTCATTGTCGTACATGCCAGCCGCTTGGCGTTGACGCTGCGCTTCATACAGAATGACGGCGCTGGCGACCGACACATTGAGCGACTGCACCATGCCGACCATAGGAATAATAATATCTTGATCGGCCAGCTTTTTCGCTTGCTCAGATGCGCCAACTTTTTCACTGCCTAGAATAATGGCCGTCGGTTTGGTGTAGTCAATGTCACGAAAATCAACCGCTGTATCAGAAAGGTTGGTCACCAGCACTTGCATACCTTGGGCTTTCAATTCGGTAATCGCGTCTTCAATGTTGTCGTGAGTGTCCACTTCGACCCAGTTTCGAGCACCTGCCGAGGTGTGACTGAGGGTGCGCATTTCGTGTGGCCAAACGGCGTGAATTTTATGAATTCCGGTGGCGTCAGCAGAGCGGATCACCGCAGAGACATTGTTTGGCTTGTGTACCTCTTCCAGACAAAGAGTGAGGTCTGCTTGACGTGCTTTCAGGACTTGCTGAATTCGGTTATAACGTTCTAAGTTCATAGGATGTGAGTGAGTAGTTTAATAAGTTCCTAGTTTCTAGTTCCTAGAGGTGGGTTCTAGGAACTAGGCACGGCTCTTCACTAGGAACTACTCTCTAGGAACTTACTTCTAATTTTTGCGGCGACGGACTTTTAGCGTCTGTGGCATGGCTTTAATTTTGCGCATAATGCCGGCAAGGTGAACCCTGTCTTTGGTGGTTAACAGTACGGTGACGGTATACAACCTACCATCGCGTTCTTCCGTCGACAGTCCGTGAATGTTTGAGCCGGTCTTAGAGATAACGTTAGTCAACTCAGCTAAAGCGCCTTGCCGGTTTTGCACATTGACGGTGACTTCGGTAATAAACTCTTTATCGTAATCGTCTGACCATTCGACCGCCATGTACTTGTCTGGCTCTTTTTGGTAACCGCGTACATTCGGGCACATTTCCCGGTGTACGACCAGGCCACGGCCTGGTGAAACGTGGGCAATGATGTGATCGTCAGGAATCGGGTGACAGCAGTTAGCAAACGTCAGCAAGATACCTTCTGCGCCGCGAATCGGTAGTTTCTTCTTCGGTGTACCATCAGCATTGGTGGTTTCGGTTAACTCGTCGGCATCCCCAAGTAAGCGTCGAGCGATCACAATGCTCATTAACTCGCCAAGGCCAATCGCTGCCAAAAGGTCATCGACGGTTTTCACTTTCAGATCGGCCAAGACGTGATTGACATTCTCTTCGCTAATATCTGACAGCGACAGCTCACCCAAAGCGTGATTGAGGAGACGACGACCAAGAGTGATCGACTCTTCACGGCGCATGGTTTTCAGCACTTGGCGAATCTTAGTACGTGCGCGGGATGTTACCACATAGTTGAGCCATGCCGCGTTCGGACGAGCGCCTGGAGCACTGATGATCTCGATAGTTTGACCGTTTTTGAGTGATTTGCTCAGCGGGTATGGGTTGCGGTCAACACGTGCGCCGACACAAGTGTTGCCCACATCAGTATGGACCGCGTAGGCAAAATCGACTGCAGTGGCCCCAACCGGGAGCTCGACGATACGCCCTTTCGGCGTGAAAACGTAAATTTCGTCTGGGAATAGATCCGATTTTACGTTTTCTATGAATTCGAATGAGTTACCTGCGCTTTGCTGAAGCTCAAGCAAGCTTTGCATCCAACGTTGGGCTTTAACTTGCGCCGTGGTACCGGTGCGCTCGCCATTGCCTTTGTACGACCAGTGCGCAGCGACACCTTTGTCAGCCATCTGATCCATATCTTCGGTACGGATCTGCACCTCAACGGGCACGCCGTGAGGGCCCACCATCGAAGTATGCAGCGATTGATAGCCATTGGCTTTCGGTACCGCAATATAATCTTTCATTCGCCCTGGACGAGGCTTATACAAGCTATGTACCTGACCGAGCACTCGGTAACAAGTGTCGGCATCTTCAACCACTACTCGAAACGCGTAGATGTCCATAATGGTGTGGAAGCGCTGCTCTTTGGTTTTCATCTTGTTATAGATGGAGAACAGGTTTTTCTCACGGCCGACCACCCGAAACTTCAGACCAACCTCTTCAAGACGACCTTCAATTTCATTGTGGATGCGCTGAATCATCTCTTTGCGGTTACCACGCGCCGCCTTAACGACCTCTTTTAGCACGCGGTAGCGATTCGGGTACAGGGCTTCAAAACCTAGCTCTTCAAGCTCAGTTTTGATGTTGTGGATACCGAGTCGGTGTGCCAGTGGTGAATAAATTTCTAAGGTTTCACGGGCGATACGGCGTTTTTTGTCTGGGCGGAGTGCGCCAAGCGTACGCATGTTGTGGGTACGGTCAGCGAGCTTAATCAGAATAACGCGGATGTCTTGCACCATGGCAAGCACCATCTTGCGGAAGTTTTCTGCCTGAGCTTCCTTGCGATCGCGAAACTTAAGCTTGTCTAGCTTAGAAACGCCATCCACCAGCTCTGCCACAGTATTGCCAAATTGCGCTTCAAGCTCTTCTTTGGTGACTTCTGTGTCTTCGATTACGTCGTGTAGTAGCGCTGCTTGTAAGGTCTCAATATCTAGGCGCATTTCGGCCAGAATACGAGCAACAGCAACAGGGTGGATGATATAAGGTTCGCCACTTGAGCGGGTTTGCCCTTCATGGGCATCTTTCGCTACCACATAAGATTGACGCAGAGCCTCAATTTGAGGCTCTGTTAGGTATTCTTGGGCAACGTCTTTTAGGCTATCGAATAGATACAAACTTTAGGCCCGGAAGATAGTGATCAAAGAGAAGGTTTGATTAGCGGTTGTGAGCGATGCTGCTTACTGCGGCCAGTTCAGCGGCTTCTTGCTCTTGCTGCTCTTGACGCTCACGTGCATCAAGGATCTCTTTAGTGATAAGCCCTTCTTCGATTTCGCGTAGAGCGATAACGGTTTGCTTATCATTCTCTTCTGGCACTAGTGAATCTTTGCCGCCAGTTTGCATTTGACGAGCGCGGCGTGCCGCAATGAGAACTAGGTCGAAACGGTTGCCGACTTTTTCAACAGCGTCTTGAACAGTTACGCGTGCCATGAGAACTCCAAATTAGTTAACTAAAATTTTGAATGACGAGAAATTATACAGGATGTTTATGTGAGTGCCTAGTTTTCTTGTTCCTAGAACCTAGAGGCGATTCCTAGGGACTAGGAACTGCTCTTAACTAGGGACTGTTATCTAACAACTATTACTCTTAAATCAGTCCCTTAGATTCTGAATTGCGGTCGTGTCTCCCTATTCAGAATGACACACGTAAAGGTGTCATTCCAGAAGTGAGGAACGAGCTATCTGGAATCTGGTGTTCAGGTTCCAGAGGCTAGTGACAAGGTATAAACACTCTAGCAACTATACACTAGGATCTAGAAACGAAAACCTACTCCGCTAAAAGCGCATCCAGCATGCCTTTATATTTAGCAGCTTGCTTATCTTGCTTCAATCTTTCGGCGCGGATGATGGCCTTAAAGTCCATTAGAGCATTATCGAAATCATCGTTGATGATGACGTAGTCGTATTCGCTGTAGTGCGAGATTTCTGACTTTGCCTCGGCCATACGTTTGGCGATCACCGCATCACTGTCTTGTCCGCGAGCATTAAGACGGCGCTCAAGCTCACCATTCGACGGTGGTAGAATAAACAAACTTTTCGCTTGCGGCATCTGCTGACGAATTTGACGAGCGCCTTGCCAGTCAATATCTAAGAACACATCGATGCCTTTATTGAGGTTGTCTTCAATCCAAACACGTGAGGTGCCGTAGTAGTTGCCAAACACTTCGGCGTACTCGAGAAACTCGCCTTTCTCGATCAGATCCTCAAAGTGCTCTTTCTGCACAAAATGGTAATGAACACCATCTTGCTCACCAGGGCGCATACCACGGGTTGTATGAGAGACCGACACTTTCATCGCGTAGGTAGGGTTGGTTTCTAGCATGGCTGAAATCAGACTCGATTTACCCGCACCACTCGGTGCAGAAACGATATATAGAGTGCCTTTACCCATAGGGACATTCTCACAGTTGGTTTGATGACAGTCGGCAAGGGGTGCTGACTTATATAAAGATAGCACTGACCTACTGTTTTACCTGAGTTGGCGAAATTTAGGTCAGAAAAATGGACGCGAAGAGTAGCATAAGTTTACACTCTGAAACAAGAGCCCAAGTGAGCGGGCTCTTGTCGATGCCTAACGTGCTTATTCGATGTTTTGGATCTGTTCACGCATCTGTTCAATCAACACTTTAAGCTCAACCCCTGAGGCGGTGATGTCGGTACTGATCGATTTTGAAGCGAGCGTGTTCGATTCGCGGTTGAACTCTTGCATCATAAAGTCGAGGCGGCGGCCACAAGCTCCACCTTTGTTTAGAATGTTATTGGCTTCTTTCACATGTGAGTCGAGGCGATCCAGCTCTTCAGCCACATCCGACTTTTGCGCCAACAAAATCAGCTCTTGTTCAACACGAGATGGATCGAGCTCAACCTTGGCTTCTTCGAACTTAGAGAATAGACGCTCACGTTGCCACTCTAGGATTTCAGGCATACGGGCACGCACTTTGGTCACTTCTGCACTAATCGCATCAAGGCGTTGGGTAATCAGCGATTTCATGTTTTCGCCTTCACGGCCGCGCGCTTCAATAAAGTCACTGATGGCGCCATCGAAGGCTGCCAGCAAGTCTTTGTTGACCTGATCCATATCTTGCTCTTGCGCTTCCATCACCCCAGGCCAATTCATTACTTGGAAAGGGTTGATACGGCTCAGCTCACCGGTCATGTGCATCACCTGCTCGGCGGCTTTGATCACCTGATTAGCTAGGGTTTCGTTAATGGTCAGTTCGCCTTTGGCCGCAGGGTTGGCTTCAAAACGTAAAGCACATTCTACCTTGCCGCGCGCCAGGCGCTTGCGAAAACGCTCACGCAGCACAGGCTCTAAGCCACGAAACTGTTCTGGCAGGCGGAAGTAAGTTTCAAGGTAGCGTTGATTGACACTGCGGATTTCCCATACAGCGCTGCCCCAGTCGCCTTTCACTTCTTTGCGTGAGTAGGCCGTCATACTATAGATCATCGAATTTTCCTGTTTATCATCTTTGAAAATAACGCTTGCCAATAGTAGCACAGTTCTAAGGCCGATAGCTTTGCCACGCAAACTTCGCTATAATCTTGCTCCAATCAAAACGTCTCCCCCTATGGATAAGGTAGATACCCATGCGTCCAAACGACCGCGCGGCGGATCAGATTCGCCCGATTAAAATCACTCGCAACTACACTGCCTATGCTGAAGGCTCAGTACTGGTTGAGTTTGGCAACACTAAGGTGCTGTGTAATGCCACGGTAGAAGAGAATGTTCCGCGTTGGTTGAAAGGCCAAGGAAAGGGCTGGGTCACCGCAGAGTATGGGATGCTGCCACGCTCAACTCACTCGCGCATGCGTCGTGAAGCGTCGAGTGGTAAGCAAGGTGGTCGTACTATGGAAATCCAACGCCTGATCGCGCGCAGTTTACGTGCTGTGGTGGATTTGGAAGCCATGGGTGAGATTATGGTCACGGTTGATTGTGACGTGATACAAGCCGACGGTGGTACCCGTACAGCGTCTATCTCAGGCGCCAGTGTAGCGATGGCCGATGCGTTCCAATACTTAGTGGATAACGGCAAGCTTAAAGCCAATCCAATGAAAGGTCATGTGGCAGCAGTGTCAGTGGGCCAGCTTGGCGAAGAAATTCTATGTGACCTTGAATATGTCGAAGACTCAGCCGCCGACACAGATATGAATGTGGTAATGACTGAAGATGGTCGTATGATTGAGGTGCAAGGCACCGCAGAAGGCGAACCCTTCACTCACGATGACCTAATGAAAATGCTAGAGTCGGCGAATGTCGGCATTAGCGCTATCGTCGCAGCGCAGAAGGCGGCGTTAGAAAATTAATCGTTATTAAATAGCTTCCATTTGGAAGCTATTTTTTTAGTTCCTAGTTCCTAGTTCCTAGTTCCTAGTTCCTAGTTCCTAGAGGGCGATTTCTAGGCACTAGGAACTGCCCTTCACTAGGAACAATCATCTAGTAACCACTATCAAGAGAGAGAATAATGAAAGCATACCAGCGTGAATTTATTGAGTTTGCCTTAGAGAAACAAGTCCTAAAATTTGGTGAGTTTACTTTGAAATCTGGCCGTAAGAGCCCTTACTTCTTTAACGCTGGTCTTTTCAATACCGGTCGTGATTTGGCGCGCTTAGGCCGTTTTTACGCAGCGGCTTTAGCGGATTCTGGGCTTGAGTTTGATGTGTTGTTCGGCCCTGCCTACAAAGGCATTCCAATCGCGACTACCACCGCAGTCGCACTCGCTGACCACCACGACATCGATACCCCATACTGCTTTAACCGCAAAGAAGCGAAAGATCACGGTGAAGGTGGCAACCTTGTCGGGAGTGCACTGGAAGGGCGCATTATGTTGGTCGATGATGTGATCACTGCGGGCACTGCGATTCGTGAATCGATGGAAATTATCCAAGCGAATGGCGCTGACCTCGCCGGTGTGTTGGTTGCGATTGACCGTCAGGAGAAAGGTAAAGGTGAATTATCCGCGATTCAGGAAGTAGAGCGCGATTTCGGCTGCGCGATTATCTCGATTGTCAGCTTGACAGACTTGGTGACCTTCTTGGAAGAGAAAGGCACTGATCCTGAGCATTTGCAAGCAGTGAAAGCTTATCGCGCTGAGTACGGGATTTAAGGGCAAAGAACGCTTCACTTCGAGCATCGAGTTCGGGCTTCGCCTTTCGAGAGGTGCTCTTGGTGAGTGAGTCAAAAGTTGCCGACTAACGCGCATCTTTTTATTTAATTGTTTTTACCTAAAAAGGGTTGACGTTGGTTGGTCAACCCTTAAATTTTCGCTCGTCGCTCGTCGCTCGTCGCTCGTCGCTCGTCGCTCGTCGCTCGTCGCTCGTCGCTCGTCGCTCGTCGCTCGTCGCTCTATTTATACCGAACCCCTCTTTCAGCGTTCGGATCTTCCATGGTTTTATAGCGCTTGTGTAACCACATCCATTGCTCTGGGGCGCGAAGAATGACCTCTTCTACATGTCGATTCATATAGGCGGCGGCGGCTTTTTCGTCTTTTTGTGGATACTCTTCTTCCACCGATTTGTTGGCAACAATCTCATATCGCCCTTCATCATTGCGAAAGCCTGATCCCATTACAATGGCTGCTTTGCTGGTGTAGGCAAGGATGCTGGTCCCTGTGGTGGTACAGGCATCTTCAACCGCAAAAAATGGTACAAAGACTGACTTATTGGGACCATAGTCGTGGTCTGGTAGATAAAAAAGGCGCTCGCCATCACGCATAACGCGAATCATCTGCTTTAGGTCTTTTCTGTCTATCAATACGTTGCCATCGTGCGACCGACCCCAATATTGGATCAAGTTATAGGCAGGGTTGTTGTGCGGGCGGAATGCACCATACCCCCCAAGCCCGAGGACCGCAAAAGCGCGCGCTGTGATCTCTAGATTGAGTGCATGCACGCAGCACAGCAAGACGCCTTTACCTTGCGCCTTGTATTGATGCAGCAAGTCGACATCTTTGGCGACAATGAGGCGTTTGAAGCGCCAGGTTGGCCAAAACCAGGTGATGCCCGTTTCGATCAGCGCCATGCCGGTGTTCTTGAAGTTTTCTGCAACCATTCTCTCGCGCTGTAACGGATCCATCTCAGGAAAGGCCAGTTCGAGGTTGCGTCGCGCCACTTTTACTCGGGACTTACCGAATTTCATCCCCAACTTACCGAGACCTCGTCCAATTCGATACAAAATTGAATAAGGCAGTAGGTTAACCACGAGCGCGAGCAGGCCGAAGCCTAGCCATACTCCCCAGTACTTAGGGTGAATGAGCGCTAACGTAAATGTTGGCTTTTCATAGGTCGATTTTTTGCTCATAGCCATGACTTGATCAGTAGATTTATTGAATTTGTGCGCTTAACAGAGCCCAATACTCTTCAAAGTTTGCGGTGGGCTGATATTTGAAGTCGCTGCGGACAAAGCGATTTAGGCTGCCTTCTACTTGGCCGAGAAGTTGCGCGGCTAGGATTTTTTCATCCACAGGAAAGGCTTTACCTTCACGTAGCATACGTTCGCGTAATATCTGGCGTAGCGAGGTTTCGATGCGTTCATACAGTTGGTTGATGCGCTCGCGTAGACGTTCGTTTTCAAACATCAGAGCGTGGCCTGATAAGATGCGACTTAAGCCAGGGTTACGCTCTGCAAAGGCTAGGATCAACTGCAGTACCAGTCGAATCCGAGTTAAGGTGTCTTTCTCTTCATCGACAATGCGGTTAATGCGTGACATTAGTGACTCTTCGATGAATTCGATTAGCCCCTCAAACATACGAGCTTTGCTTGGAAAGTGACGATAGAGCGCCGCTTCAGAAACGCCAACTTGTTTTGCCAGTTTTGCAGTGGTAATACGTGAAGCGCCTTCATTGGACTCGAGCATTTCTGCTAAGGCTTGCAAAATTTCATCTCGGCGGTTGGTTTTTCTTGTTCCGGCCATGAATCTGTTCCTTTTGTTACCATTCTGAATTAATACCAAACAGCATAAATATCTGGTCATTCTTGCTGGTTAAAATCGCTGATAGCGTCGTTATAGATTTTGTAGGTAGGTCAACTAGCTAGCTGCAATCTATGCCTTGCTCTCAGCAATTTTTTCTGCGCAATCATATGACCACCTCTTTATCCTGTTTGGTATAGAAGGGTTTGAGCTCTGGAGTGCTCAAACCTGAACATATGACATATCCTTTGTCGCAGTATTCTATTCTCGATCGAGTTTAGCGTGCGCTTTATGCGTCTAGTTTTTCCGCGACTGTCATCATTATTTGATGCGCAATTTGTTGTTTTGATGCAAGAGTAAGTGATTGCTTACCCTCTTTCCAGTATAAGGTGATTGCGTTGTCGTTGCTATTAAAGCCTTGGCCTGCAACAGAGACATCGTTAGCACAAATGAGATCCAGTCGTTTGTTAACCAGCTTGCCGCGTGCGTAGCTTTCGACATCTTGGGTCTCGGCCGCAAAGCCAACGGTAAAGGGTCTATTTTCGTTTAGAGCGGCGACAGACGCGATGATGTCTGGGTTTTTGACCATGGTGATGGTCATTTGATCGCTATCATCGGTTTTCTTGATTTTTTGTTCTGCGACGGTGGCTGGGCGGTAGTCGGCAACGGCAGCGCAGCCAATAAATACACGGCTTTTTCTGGCCTGCTGCAAGGCCACGTCATACATGTTTTGCGCGCTATCTACATCGATACGTTTGACGCCAGAGGGCGTGGCTAAAGAAACGGGGCCCGCAATAAGTGTCACCTCTGCGCCCAACTGATAGGCTGCTTGTGCTAAAGCAAAGCCCATTTTCCCTGAACTATGATTTGAAATGTAACGCACAGGATCGATGGCTTCTCGAGTTGGCCCGGCAGTGATCACCACAGATTGGCCTTTGAGGGGTTTGTCAGCAAAAAATTGTTCGCATCGCTCTACTAGCTGCATCGGCTCAAGCATTCTACCTGGGCCCACATCGCCACAAGCTTGCTCACCGGCCGCAGGGCCCCAAATGTGCATACCACGACGCTCAAGTGTCGCGATGTTCTCTTGTGTTGCGACATTGCGATACATCTGCTGATTCATCGCAGGTGAGACCGCAACCGGTGAATCGGTCGCTAAGATAAGAGTTGTGAGTAGGTCATTGCCCATGCCGGCAGCTGTTCGTGCAATGAGGTCGGCGGTAGCGGGCGCCAATAGAACCAAATCGGCCCACTTTGCCAGCTCGATATGGCCCATAGAGGCCTCGGCGGCGGGGTCAAGTAAGCTATCTGAGACAGGTCTACCCGACACCGCTTGCATGGTGAGCGGGGTAATAAACTCTTTAGCCGCGTGGGTTATCACCACTTGAACTTCAGCGCCGCGCTCAATCAAACGACGGGTGAGTTCGGCACATTTATAAGCCGCGATACCGCCGCTGATACCTAAAAGGATCTTTTTACCTGCGAGTGTTTGCATGATGATCTTCCTTAAAAATTCTGCCCGTAAGATATCACGGCTGAATGTTGAGTTCCTAGGAGTGAGTTCCTAGTTTTCTAGTACCTAGTTCCTAGAGGTCGATTTCTAGGAACATCTCTTTCTAGGAACTGTTTTATCTAGGAACTGTTTTATCTAGGAACTAGGAACTGCTTTTCACTCTAAAAGCATCCTTTTTGAAACAAGGAGCGTGATAGCGTCAACGCCAACTTAAAATCCCTAGTGGAGGAAGTATGAAAGGGCTACCTAAGGCGTCGATGCCGCGTGAGAAACTGCTTTCACATGGTCCACAAGCGCTGACCGATGTTGAGTTGTTGGCCATTTTTCTGCGCACAGGCACGCAAGGAATGAATGTATTGGCACTTTCTGAACATTTAATTCACCAGTTTGGTTCATTACGAGCCTTGTTTGCCGCCGACTTGGACAGTTTTTGTCAGCAAAAAGGTTTGGGTGCGGCTAAGTATGTTCAGCTTCAAGCCGTGCTTGAACTGACTCAGCGTTATTTAGGTGAAACCCTGAAAAGAGGCAGTGCATTGACGAGCCCTGAACAAACTAAGTTGTATTTGTGTGGGCTTTTACGTGATAAACAGCGTGAAGAGTTCTACGTACTGTTTTTAGACAATCAACATCGGGTGATCTGTGGTGAATCCTTGTTTCAAGGCACAATCGACGCCGCTTCTGTTTATCCTCGAGAAGTGGTGAAACGCGCCCTACAGCATAATGCTGCCGCCATCATTGTCGCGCACAATCACCCGTCGGGTATTGCCGAGCCGAGTCAGAGTGACCGCCGTATCACCCGGCGAATCACGGATGCACTGGCGCTGGTGGACATTCGTCTCCTAGACCATTTTGTCGTCGGAGACGGAGAGGTGGTGTCCTTTGCGGAGCGTGGATGGATTTGATTTTAGTTCCTAGTTCCTAGTGGATAGACCCTAGAGGCGGGTAGTGATATGGATTTTGAAAAGTTAAGAGTTTGGCAAAAGAGTATGTTGGTGTGTGAAAGAATTCATAAGTTATTCGAAGTGAGTAATGAATATGTGTTGAAAGATCAAATCTTTCGATCTGCTTTATCGGTCCCATCAAATATTGCTGAAGGCGAGGAACGTTTTTCAGTCAAAGAGGCCATCCGATTTTTATACATTGCAAAGGGTTCTGCTGGGGAGTTGTTAACGCAGCTAATTTTGTCTCAGAGGCTCGGATTAATTGAGCCTGACGAATTTAAACAGCTAGAGGCTTCAGTTCGGGAAATAAGCAAAATGATTGCCGGTTTGATTAGAAGCAAGTCGGGCAGTCTTAAGTAACTGAAAATCTTCTAGGAACTAGGGCCTAGAAACTAGGAACTATTACTTTCTGTGATTTTGTTTAAGTTTTGGTTGTGGGAACGCCGAATTCTGCTACAATCGCCCGACATTTTTTTGAACTATTATCAGCTCTGCCTAAAAAAGATCACGAAAACCTGTAAAAAGGATCTGTTCGGGTCTTGAGCAATGCTACTCAAGTTAGTATAATGCGCGACCTTTGATAGCCTTGTATGGGTTTCCATAGCGGTATAAGACCTCGAAATTCTTTTGAGAAATGGTTTCTTTGAGAACTAGAGAGGTTCGGCCACCAAGGTTGATATCGAGCTGAAACGATTTTGGAGAAGACATTCATGTCACGAGTATGCCAAGTAACTGGTAAGCGTCCAGTAACGGGTAACAACCGTTCACACGCACGAAATGCTACTAAGCGTCGTTTTCTGCCGAACCTACAAACTCATCGTTTCTGGGTAGAGAGCGAAAAACGTTTTGTTAAACTACGCCTATCTGCTAAAGGTATGCGTATCATCGATAAGAAAGGCATCGATGCTGTTCTTGTTGATATCCGTGCAAACGGCGTAAACGTTTAAGAGGAAATAGACAATGGCAAAGAAAGGCGTACGTGAGAAAATCCGTCTAGTATCTTCTGCAGGTACTGGTCACTTCTACACGACTGATAAGAACAAACGTAACATGCCAGGCAAATTTGAGATCAAAAAGTTTGATCCAGTAGTTCGCCAGCACGTTATGTACAAAGAAGCGAAAATCAAGTAATTGATGCTTTTTTGAACTTCCCTCTGGGAAGCGTGAATTAGAAACCCAATCATAGCAATATGGTTGGGTTTTTTATTGGTTGAAGTTTCTAGTTTTCTAGTTTTCTAGTTTTCTAGTTCCTAGGTGTGGGTTCTAGGAACTAGGAACATCTTCTTTTAGAAACTACTATCCAGGCACTAGGAACATCTTTCTCTAGGAACTATCATCTAGGAACTGCTCTTCACTAGGAACTACTACCATGCGCCCTTCTATCGCTAAACGTCGACGTTGGAACAACTGGTTGATCATGGGCATCATTGCGTTTATCGCGATTTTAAATGCGCCTAGCTTGATTAAAACCTATCTATTGCCTGCGCCAGAACAGTCAGAACCTGCAACTGTGGTGGGGGGTGAACTGACCACCAGTCAAGCATCATCAGAAGCCAACTATCCGACGTTACTGAACCCCAATTATCGCCTGCACGCACTGTTTTTCGATGGTGTAGAGATTCGTTACCAAAACGGCACACTACATAGCAACGTCAACTTGACAGACGTACCACTGCAGGAGTTTGTCGAGCGTTGGGAGTCGATTGAAGGTACTGAGGTCGATCAAGCGACGTTTGATAGGATTCGTGACCAACTAGGCCCTGCGGAAACCATTGAAGTTTGGTATCAAGGAGTGGAAGAGCCACACCGCATTACTCTGTACAAAAGTGCCGACTTTTGGCTGCTTAAGAACTGGCAAGATAAATGGATCGCCGTTTCTGTCGATGTTGACTATTTGATTCCGTAGGTTTAAGTGCCTAGTGCCTAGTGCCTAGTGCCTAGAGGTAGGATCAAGGCAAGATTGTCGATACACTAGGAACCGCTCTTTCTAGGCACTAGGAACATCTTTTTCTAGGAACTATTATCTAGGAACTAGGAACTGCTTTTAACTAGGAACTTTCATCTAGGAATATCAACATGCCAGAATTACCCGAAGTCGAAGTGAGTAAAATGGGCATTTCGCCTCACTTGATTGGTCAAACGGTCGCAAAACTCACTTTTCGTACCCCTAAACTGCGTTGGGATATCCCTGCTGAGCTGAACAAAATGCAAGGTCAGGTGATTCGTAGCATTTCACGCCGAGCCAAATATCTCTTGATAGAGACAGATGCAGGGTGCGCTATTGTCCATTTGGGAATGTCTGGTTCACTGCGTGTACTCGATGCCGAAATTGCGCCTGCTAAGCACGATCATGTCGACCTTAAGCTCAGTAATGGCAAAGTGCTACGCTACAACGATCCCAGACGGTTTGGTTGTTGGCTGTGGAGTGAAGATGGCACACACACATTGCTTGATGGCCTTGGACCTGAGCCTTTAACCGACGAGTTTGATGCTGACTACTTGGCGCAAAGAGCTCGAAATAAACAAGTGACGGTAAAGCAGTTCATCATGGACAACAAAAATGTGGTCGGAGTAGGTAACATTTACGCCTGTGAATCGCTATTTATGGCTCGTATAGCACCAACTCGCGCGGCGAAAAGTCTGAGCTTATCTGAATGGCAAACCTTAGTCCCTATTATTAAGCGAGTGCTGAAAACTGCCATTGAACAAGGTGGGACCACGCTAAAAGATTTCGCCCAAGCCGATGGCAAACCGGGCTACTTTGCTCAAGAGCTGCTAGTGTATGGCAAAGCAGGAGAGCCTTGTAGCGCGTGTGGCTCAGAAATTAGAGAGCAGACAATTTCCCAGCGCAATACGTTTTTTTGCGACCAGTGTCAGTGCTAAACTTGGATGATCGGCTTAATTGAATGATCGTAGACCGGATTGAAGATAAAAATATGAATAATACCAAAACCTCAAAGAAATACCTTGTGACTGGTGCGGCGGGCTTTATTGGCTCTGCGGTAACTGAGCGTCTGTGCGCTGCTGGACATACTGTAATTGGTATCGACAACTTAAACGATTACTACGATGTCTCGCTAAAAGAAGCGCGACTTAAGCGAATTGAACATAACAATTTCACCTTTATCAAGCTAGATTTGGCAGACAGAGAGGGCATAGCGTCACTATTTGCTGAACACGGGTTTGACCGTGTCATTCACCTTGCTGCTCAAGCGGGTGTGCGCTACTCAATCGACAACCCAATGACCTATGCTGACAGTAATTTAGTTGGTCATCTGACTATATTAGAAGGTTGTCGTCACCACAAGATTGAGCACTTGGTGTATGCCTCTTCAAGTTCAGTGTATGGCCTCAACCAAAAGATGCCATTCCACACCCAAGACAGTGTCGATCATCCTATCTCCCTCTATGCCGCGACGAAAAAGTCCAACGAGTTGATGGCGCACACCTATTCGCATCTGTACAACGTTCCGACCACAGGCTTACGTTTCTTTACCGTATATGGGCCGTGGAGCCGACCTGATATGGCGATGTTTAAGTTCGCCAACCTGATTGTGGCGGGCAAAGAGATCGATATTTACAACAATGGCGACATGATGCGCGACTTTACCTACATTGACGACATTGTAGAGGGGATTATTCGCGTTCAGGACACCATTCCTACGAAACAGCCTGAATGGACAGTAGAGAGTGGCTCACCTGCAACTAGCTCTGCACCATACCGTGTGTTTAACATTGGTCATGGCAGCCCAGTGAAGCTGATGGATTATGTAGAAGCGCTGGAAGGTGCTCTAGGCATTGAAGCGAAGAAGAACTTTATGCCAATGCAGCCAGGCGATGTGTACGCGACTTATGCCGATACCGAAGACTTATTTGAAGCGGTCGGCTACAAGCCGCAAGTCAAGATTGAGCAAGGTGCCAAAGCCTTTGCTGATTGGTACAAGGAATACTTCGGTATTTAATCGGCTAGGATAACGTCATCCTGAACAGCGAGGCACGAGCGTGATTCAGGATCTACTCAAAGAACGCACCAAACCTAGATTCCGGATAGCTCGTTCCTCGCTTCCGGAATGACCAATTTTTCATTGTCAGCTCAATGTATTGCAAGAATTTATTCGTCATTCTGAAAAGGGAGGCACGACCGCAGTTCAGAATCTAATGGGTTAGTACGCCAGCCTCAGATTCCATATAGTGCGTTCTTCACTTACGGAAAGACGAGTTAAAAATCCCAAGGCACTGGGAACTCGTCTCTAGGAACTAGTATCTAGAAACTAGGCACTCACTTAAACCTTCGCTTTCCCCATCAGCGCCTTAGCTACTACCTTAGGCACAAAGCTCGTTACATCCCCGCCATGAATCGCCACTTCTCGCACGATAGTCGAAGAGAGAAACGCATACTCTTCCGCTGGAGTAAGAAACACACTCTCTAGCCCTGGCATCAATCTACGATACATATTGGTGAGGCCAAACTCGTACTCAAAGTCGACCGTAGTGCGCAGTCCGCGAATTAACACATTCGCTTGTTCTTGTTTGGCAAAATCGACCATCAAGCCAGAAAACCCTTTTGCCGTGACATTGGGCAACGAATGAGTCACGTCAGCAACGAACTTCACCCGCTCATCAAGGGTAAACAGAGTATTTTTACTTGGGCTGGCGGCAACCGCGATAATCACTTCATCAAACATATCGGCGGCACGCTGGATAATGTCTAAGTGACCATTGGTAATAGGGTCGAAGGTGCCAGGGTAGATAACTTTCTTTTTCATAAGCGGATTATTCTTTAGTTAATGGCTTGGCTTACTTGTGAAGTAACAAGTAGAGTGCTTGATACCGCTGCGCAGTATGCTCAATGCGAAACTCTTTCAGTTTTTCTTGCGCTCCTGTGAGAAGGGAAGCGCGCAGCTCATGTTTGTTTTTGATTTCCAACACAGCGTGAGCGAGTTGTTCTCCATTGCCCGGCTCAATTAGCAAGCCAGAACGCTGATGTTCAATAATATCTGGGATCCCTCCAGCGTTACTCGCCGCAACCGGTAAGCCTGCCTCTAGCGCTTCGAGAATTACGGAACCTAACCCCTCTGAATAGGAGGGATGAACCAGCATATCAGCAGCAGCAAACCAATTGCCCATATCCGATTGCTTACCCACAAAGCTGACATTGCTCAGTCCTTTTGCTTGAGCCTCAAGTTCGGCTCGAGCTTTGCCGTCTCCAAGTAGAGCGAAGTGGATGTTGTTGTCTTGCTTGTCTAAGCGTCTGGCAGCTTCTATGGTGACGTCGAACCCCTTGTGGCCCAACATGTTGGCCGCATGGATCACTAAAAAGTTGTGACCAAATCGCTGTTTAATCGCCTCTACAGATTCTTTCTGATTAGGGTAACGAACAGGGCTGCTCGGAATACAGTGAACCTCCCGGCCTGGGAAAGTTTGTTGAATTCGAGAAACAATTTCTCGGCTGAGACCAATCAGCAGGCTGGCTTTATTATATGCGAGTTTGGATAGCCATTTGTTTTTTAGCGGATTATCTATACGCCGGGTAACAATATAAGGCACGCCATACAGCAGGTGCTGGATCAGCGCCCAGTAAATCGCTCTACCTTCATGCACATGTATCGCCTGGCAACCTTGAGTAATCGACTTTGAGTGTTTGAGCAAAAAATGTTTGGTCGGGATATATTGGCAACCGAGAGCTTGAACGGCTTCGGCAAAAGGGCTGCTAGGATTGGCGACCACAGTCAGCTCGTAACCGAGCGCGATTTGTTGTTTGATTAGTTGGAGTGTTTGATTTTCACCGCCGTGATAGCCAGAGGCGAGGTTTACATGACATATCTTCATAGGGTGCGATTACTTCGAGCCTTGCTGGTTCTTCATATATTCTCTCAGCCATAGATCGGCGTATCGAGTAAAGGTGGTGTTGGCACTTAATAGCGCGAGCAATAGCCCGTGCCGACCATCTAAAAATCCACGCTTGAGAATATACATCTTAACGAAGCGGAAAAAGCCGTGTGCAATCGCACTGCCGAGAGTGACTCGTTTTTTACCTTCACGTTGGTCAGCCCATGCTTTCATGTATTGCTGGGTTTTGCTGACGTAATTGGGCATCGAATCGATCGTATAGTGGAACAGATCCCCTTCAAGTTGTCTTATCTTGAAATCGGCTGGAATCACCACGGATTCATGGACCAAGGCATCATTGTATTGCGTTGCAAGGCGAGGGTACAAACGCGTGACACGATCAGGATACCAGCCAGAATGACGAATAAACTTACCGAACGCTTCGGTCAAACGATTGATTTGATAAACAGACTTACCATCATCGTGATTGACGGCGTGGATAATTGCTTGTTTCAATTCTGCAGACACTTCTTCGTCTGAATCCAATGGCAATACCCAATCGCTAGTCATGTAGCTTTGCGCTTTTTGACGTTGCGGACCAAACCCCAGCCAATCTTGGTGGTATACTTTATCGGTATATTTTTCGGCGATGGCTAAGGTGTTATCTGTGCTTCCTGAGTCGAGTATGACGATCTCATTCACCCAGCCAGACACAGAAGATAATGTCTTTTCAAGATGTTGCTCTGCATTTTTGACGATCATTAGAACGCCAATGCTTTTTGCGGTGCTCATGTTAGCGGTTGCTCATGGTTTGAGTTCAAAACCTTATCCAGTGTCTCAATGACAGACTGAACTGTGATGTTTTCCATCAGTGTATCACCTTTCGCGCGAGCGCCCCATGAGTCTGTTTTATCTTGCTGTTGGAGGCATGTTTCATAGCAGCTCACCACGTAGGCTTGGCTATTATATGGCCCTGTTCGTTTTGGGTTACTGTGCGCGTATAAACCGATTACCGGTGTACTTTGTGTGGTGGCAATGTGCGCAGGGCCTGAGTCTGGCGCAAGAACAACTTGAGCTCTGGCTAGAACAGCGGTCAACTGCTTGAGGCTGGTTTGGCCGATCAAGTTGGTGATTTTGGTTTTAGAATGATGTTGGATGGCTTCACCAAGCGTGCGCTCGCGTTGGCTTGGCGAGCCGCATAACGCTACGTCCATCCCCAGACTGGCTGCATAATCCGCTACTTCAGCGTAGCGCTCGACGAGCCAGTTTCGCTCGTCCTTACTCGCCGCTGGGCAGATCACCAAGGTGCGCGCACTGATATTTTCGCTGGCGAAAGCTCTATCTTGCTCACTCACAGGGATATTCCAGCTTGGTTTGCCTGTAGGGACTCCGAGATAGCGAGCAAACTCCGCGAAGTTGTCTAACACGTGAAATGCATCGGTATTAGGCAAGTGGTGATTAGTGAATAGGTATTGCCCTTCTCGGCTGCGATTGCGACTAAAGCCAACCCGATAGCGGGCCTTTATACCTAACGAAAGCACACTAGCTCTGAGCGCCGCTTGCATATGCAGTAAGGCGTCAAATCGAATGTGTCGCAACTGCGCCCAGACGGCACGCATGCCTTTCAAGCCCTGTTTCTTATCAAATATCACCACATCGATATTAGGTAAATCGTGGATCAACTGCGCTTCAACTTTACCCACAATCCAAGTGATTTTTGTACTGGGCCAATGATGCTGGATAGCTTGGACGACAGCAATTGCATGGCAAACATCACCGATTGCAGAGAGGCGCAGCACACACAAGTTTTTTGGAGCAGCAGTAAATAGAGCCATAGGGGATCCAAGTGTAGGTAAACTAAGCTGAATTATGCAGATAGGGCGAATGAATGTAAAATATTGCCTCCACTCAATTCACTGTGTTGAATAGGCCAAAAAAATGATCAAACAGTACAAGCAAGGTAATCAGGTAATATGGTACGACAGTCGTTTAATTGACCAGCCGAGCGATTTGCTGTTTGACTCAAGCTACTGGCAACAGCAGCAGCGGGTGTTGGGCAGTGCGCAAGGCCGCGGTATCACTTGGTTTGTTGACATGGGGCCGTGTCACGCTGCACTACGTCACTACCGCCGTGGAGGCTTATTTGGCAAGCTGGTAGAAGATAAATACCTGTTTACAGGCTGGGAGCAAACCCGCGCTTATCAAGAGTTGATACTCCTTGACCAGTTAAAGCAGGCGGGAGTCAATGTACCTAAACCGATTGCCGCACGCGCAACAAAATCAGGGCTTAGCTATCAAGCCGATATTTTAGTAGAGAAGATTCCTGGGGCTTGTGATTTGGTCTCCATCCTTAAACAAGGCAAGCTCAGTGAAAAATCTTATTACCATATCGGGCAGATGATAGCCCAAATGCACCAGCAGCAGGTCAACCATACCGATCTTAACATTCACAATATTTTGCTCGATAGTAGCCAAGCGGTGTGGATTATCGATTTTGATAAATGCCGCAAAGAGGCGGGTGCTCATTGGAAGCAAAAAAACTTGGAGCGACTGAAGCGATCTTTCGCTAAAGAGTGCCAGCGCTTTGCAATTCATTGGTCTGAGAGTGATTGGTTACCATTGCAGCAAGGTTATAGTGACCAAATCTAAGTCTATAAATAACGAACCGTATGAGTTCGAGAGATTCTGTATGAAATCATTGTGTAATGATCTATTCAGGTCAGTTTTGGTTGGCGAAAAAGTTATGATAGGTGCAAACGCCGTTGTGACCAAAGACGTGCCTGCCAATACAGTCGTTGTTGGATATAACCGATTTGTAAAAAAGAGCGGCACTCACTGAGAATATATGAAGCCGCTCAGTAATAAAACAATTTGATTCGGTGCTCACTCACTGTAATAGGGGACGCCCTTGAAGCAATGAATGTTTCGTTGTCTTAGATTGCATAAGATGTGTTTCTTGTACCTATCTCTAAACCAAGCGCGTATGGCGGATGTGTATCCTCGCTGTTTATTACTGATCCCACTACTAAACAACCCATTCTTACTTCCTTGCTTTACTAAAGTCGGGTGAGACCAAAACAAATTGAATTTTAAATCATGGCGATGCTCGTTGTACCAATGATCGGCAGCATAGATTTGAGGTTTGCTCTCAATGAATTTGACGGCTTTTTTAGCAAACTCTAAGTCGTAAATTAGGCCACCAGTGAGCTTGTTCTTATTGCATAAATAGAGGTGCTTGCCTTTTTTTCTAACGGCTATTGGAACTTGGCTAGAAGCTTCTTCTATATTAACAACATAATTGCGTTCGTTTTCTAGCTCGGCCAGGATGGGCTGAAGATCGCGCGTAAATGAGCTTGGTAGAATGACATCATCTTCTAGCACGAGCACCGAGGGGATTTGGCGCTCCACTACTTCTTTCATAACTAAATAATGTTTATAAAAGCATGACATGGCTGGAAGAGATAAGTTTCCAGCGAAAAACTTATTTCTTATCTCTTCTGTCAGGTCATCAATATCACCGCGTAGCATGTACTCGTAGTGATGCAAACCGACACTTGGCAGGTGGCTATCTATATGCTGGCGTCGTTCTTCGTAACCTTTACTTACATGAATAATAAACGTTTTCAACATACGGCAGTTCCTTTACAACTCATGGCCTTTTGAGCTTGTTGATATTTTTCTCAAGCGTGAATATCTAATATATCGAACCATTTTTGCAAAAGTTTAGTGAAAAAACATGAACTGGCTGGGCTTAACAGCTCTAGATTGGTTACCTACTGAATGCTTTTAGTAACGATCTGTGTCGAGATGGCTAGATCACAAACTCTATAGTCTTTGCCAGTGCGCCTTGATTTTCTTTAACTACGGAATGCGCACATTTTCCCATTTGTTGCGCTAGCTCTGGGGAGCTGATTAGTTTGACAAGTTGCCGATGAATCTCGGGTGAATCATCACACAGTACAACAGCGTTATTTTTTAGCAGCGCTTGGGTTATCTCATAAAAGTTATAGTAGCTGGGGCCGCTCAACAGTGGCTTAGCAAGCGCGGCAGGTTCAAGTAGGTTATGCCCCCCAACTTTGTCTCCGACAAGGCTACCTCCCATGAAACAGATATCTGCAGCCTCAAGCATAACAAGCATTTCTCCCATCGTATCACCAATATAAACTTGACTATGCTCTAGTTCCTGCTTTGCTGACGTACGCCTGTGAGTCATAACCCCCTTAGCTCTACATAAGCTGGCAACATCGGTGAACCGTTCCGGATGCCTTGGGACTAAAATAAGTAGCGCACTTGGATGAGATTTAAGGAGAGATTGATGTGCTTCCAAAATAATCTCATCTTCACCTTGATGTGTACTTGCGGCAATCCATACTGGCCTGTTTAAACCCAATTGTTCTCGTAATGCTTGGCCTGCCTTTATCTGTTCTTTGGTAACTTGAATATCAAATTTCACCGATCCAGTCACATGCACTTTCTTTGGATTCACCCCTAAACGGATAAAACGCTCTGCATCGCTTTGGTATTGGCATAAAACCTGAGTGAGATTCTGCGCTAGCAAGTTAAATACGGATTGGAACTTTTGATAGCGTTGGCAGGAGCGCTCAGATAATCGTGCATTAATTACAGTAATCGGAATGCCCGCTTTGGCTACAGTATGTAAGGTATTCGGCCACAACTCAGTTTCGACGATAAGCATCTTTGATGGGTTTACCGCTTTTAAGAAACCCCGAACACACCAAGCAAAGTCGAGCGGCATGTAGCGATGGGTGACTAAGTCGCCTAGTTTGGCAATTTGCTCTGCACCAGTGCTAGTAGTGGTAGTCACGACAATCGGAAGGTCAGGGTGGCGAGCCTTGAGTTCTCGAATAATGGGTGTGACTGCTATTGATTCACCAACAGAGACCGCGTGAATCCAGATCGGGTTGGTCGCATTCACTTTTGGTGTTATGCCCCAATGCTCTTGCCAACGCTGTCCAAATGGAGGCTTGCCCGGTTTCTTTTTGTAGAGTGAGACAAGAAGAAAGGGGGCGGCTACTGCTAGAAGCACGGAATAAATCCAGCGAATCCACATGTTATTGTAGCTCCTGAATCGCTTGCAGCACCTGTTTTGGAGGCAGTTCTTTGAGGCACTTGAGATGGCCATATGGGCATTCGCGCTTAAAGCAAGGCCGGCATTCAATATCGGTATGAACCACTTTACTCTGTTTGGCCAGCGGCGGAGTGTAGTGGTCTGTTGTTGAGCCATATACGCCAACTACATTACATCCGGCGGCACTCGCGACATGCATTAGGCCAGAGTCATTGCTTACCACGGTTTGACAGCAAGCGAGCAAATCGACCGCTTCTATCAAACTGGTCTCTCCGGCCAAATCGACAACATGCTCTCGAAGTAGCTGCGGAATATGCTCAATGATCTGTTGTGTAGTGTCGCGGTCTTTGGCCGAGCCAAACAGCCAGACTTGCGCGCCTTGCTCGATTTGCGATTCTGCTACTTTGGCATAGTGCTCAGTAGGCCACTGTTTGGCAGGACCAAACTCTGCTCCCGGACATAAACCAATAATAGGCCGCTGGGTTGAAAGCTCGAATTTATCTAACGCTGTTTGTTGTGCCTGTGGTTCAATATGCAGCTTGGGTTTGGGGAGAGCCTGCATACCACCAAGTGCTGCCGAGCCTTTCATTTTTTCCTTTGGGTGCGCTAATGCGACATAGCGCTCAATCATAAATTGAAAGGCTTTTTTGTTGGGTCGGATGTCATTGAGCAAACCATAGCGCATTTCACCCTTCCAGCCAGTACGGACGGGAATATTCGCAAACCAAGGAATTAACGCTGATTTTGCCGAGTTGGGCAGGACAAAGGCTTGATCATATTGGCCACGTAACGACTTCCCAAGTTTACGGCGTGCCATGAACTGGAAGTCACCATGACCGAATGGAAGCGCCAGCGCCTGATTGACTTCGGGCATACGTTCAAGAATGGGACGACACCATGCCGGTGCCATCACATCAATTATCGCATCAGGTTGCTGCTGCTTAATGGTGGTGTATAAGGTTTGCGACATCACCATATCGCCGACCCAAGAGGGGCCTATGACTAAGATTCGGTTCATCTTGTGTTACTCGGCTAACGGTTTCTGCTCTAAGAATTGGTAGTACTCGTCTGGAACACCACAAAATATAACATCACTGCGTTCAATCAGATGATAGTGAATATTTTTACCTTGTTGGATTAGATAGTTGTACAGCGGTGCAACATAGAGCTCTCCCTTATCCCATTGCTCTTGGGGCAATGATAAGTAGTGGAGGTAACTGTCTCGATAATCTTGGAGTGACGAAAAATAATACAAACCAGTGCAGCATAAATCGGAGATGCGTCTCTTTTCAGCAGTCTCAATGACTTGAGTGCTCTCCTTAGATATTGGCTTTGCGTAGGACCAGTTATCCCCGTCACCAGAGAACACCTCTAAGTAGCCGTCCCAATCTTGACTATTGATAGGGAAGGTAAAGTTAGGTCTAAAGGTGTCAATATTAAAAATAGTGATAGGTTCTGATGCGTCTTGGCAGTGTTGGCTACCTAGATAGACAGTTTCAGCTTGGCCACGAGTTTCTTGGTTAAGTACTTGGACCTCAAACGAAGCAATGCCTAGTGCGCGGGCTTGCTGATCGACAAACTGCGGTGTGTCTTGCATGTCTCTCACGATAAACAAAAAATGTTCAGAGTCGAAATAGTGTTTAAAGCTGTTAACAGCATGCTCAAATAGAGTTTCATTGTGCGCTTCGAGCATGTATTTCGGTTTTTTGAAGCCAGCTTTAAAAAAACGTGAGCTTAGCCCTGCCATTGGAATAATAATCATTGGTTGCTCTCTAACATCAAAGAGTGGAGTCTAAAGGCGTTAGCCATTAACGCATCCTGGCGAAGTGTATCGTCACTGTGCAGTGGCAGCATAGACAAAAACAGCTGAATTTGCATTGCGTATAAAGCTTGCTTTGTTAACGGATACTGCTCTGTTAGTGCTTCAACAAACATCTGTTGGACGCGGTTCAAGTGAGACGTGTCTGCAAGCTCAAAATGAACCTTGTATTCTTGGACATCGACTCTGTAGTACCCCGCAATAATCCAGTCATACAGGCCCAGTACAGAGTGACAAATCTTAGCAATGTCGTAGTAGAGGTGACCATAAATGCTCTGTTGATTATCTGAAGTGATACCGCGTGGGTCGATCACTTTGATTCTATCTTTACGAAAGTCATAGAGAACATTACTGAAGCAGAAGTCTCCGTGCATTAATGTTGCTTCGCGGCTATCTGGCAAATGTTTTAGGCTAGCTTCATGCAAAGCCTTAAGGCTCATAGAGGTTTGACCATTATGCTGCCAAGGGTGCTGCCAATCATAACCACGCTCTAGACAAAATTCTTGAAGGCGTTGCTCAGTCTTGCCAGCAAATAGAGCGTCGAACGAGTCAACCTTGGCTTCTTTGGGGGCGACTTCGGTTTTACAAGCAGACAAGAAGGACAACATTTGTTTGAGTATTTGCCGCCAGGTCATTTCAGGTAAATGAGCGAACACAAATAGTTCGTTAAGTGCCATGTTGTAAAGGTACTCTAGGCGATAGCTTGTTCGCCCTGCGGAGCGGGTTTCTCCGAGAAACTGCGGTGTAAAGTGTTTTACAGAGTTTGGAATAGATTGAAACCAACGCGATTCCGCTGTGATCTTAACGTCTTTGATGCTGCTTTTTTCAATCCAATCAGGGGTGATAGAGAGTGAGTTAAAAGCGCGTTGGGTTGTATAGCGAGCCTTAGAGCGGTAGTAAGTATTTACATGGCCAAAATCAAGCCAATCATCGCACAGGCAAGTCTTTATGCCATTGACATTATGGTAGGCGCTGAGGGCTTGAAGAAAGTCCCAATGGGTTTGGCTCAAACAGCGGATCAAGGTTCTTGGGCTAGAAAAGTTAAAGTAGCCACTAACGACTTGGCTCTGGCTATCTATATGTTCATCGTCGACTTCTAGCCATTCTGGCTTGTTTTCATCAACCGTTGCCCAGTTGTAGGTGCTGTCCGCATAGGAGATCGAAACTACATCGAGATCGGTGGGTGGGGTGATGAGCGTATCACCATACAAGATACTCAAGTCGGTATCGAATGGGCGCTCCATTAGTGCCAAAGCGGCCATCAATGATTCGCCCAGCGAAAGATTATCTGGTAATGGTAGTAGCGTGACATTGTGCTCTTGCAACCATAAGCGGTCGAACTCTTGAACTTGATAAGAGCGAGGTACTGAAAGATAAATACTCTTGTTAGGTGCTATTTTTGCAACTTGATGTTGAAACAAGCGTTTGTTGCCCAGAGGCAAGAAAGCGGGAGGGATAGCCCCAAACTCTGCGCGTAGATCCTGTCCGACATAGGCGGCAGACATAATCAAGAACATGGCTAGCGCTCCTTATCAAGCAGAGTATGGATCTCTTCTAATGTCATACTTTTAAACTCTGATGGTCGAACCGCTTTATCATCAATATAGAAGCCTTCGTGACCACACCATGGTTTGCCGACCAAGACTTCATCATAAGGAACATCATGCTTGTCTAACCACTCAGTGATGATGGGCAAGGTATGAATATTGATTTTGCCAACGTTGCCTTCATAAGTGCGCATGTTTCTAGCGGTAGAGATGGTAATGCTGAAGCCTTTGGCTTTGTATTCGTGCAGGCGTGCAATGACCTCTATGTCTGGTGATACATTTTTGTAGTCAGAAGTGTCGGCAGTGGTGATGGTGCCATCTAGGTCTACGATCAGTCTTTTCATAGGGTGATGAATACTCATTTGAATGAAGTTTATGTTAACATTTGAGCAGTTGTATTGACACCTCTAGAGCGGATAGATGAAAAAGAAGAAGTTAGCCTTCGTTGTGAGTGGTGGTTACCACACAAGCCTGTATTTGGTTACTTGTGATGTTGTGAAGGAGTTACGCTCGAAGGGGTGGGAGATCGATTATATTTTTGTTGATCCACCAAAGGGTGGACTAAAAGATAACGACAAGTACCTAAAAATAAAGGGCCTAAGTGAAGAGACTGTCTACAGCTTAACCGGTTATCGCTTCCGCTTCTTCAAAAATATTTTTGGCAAGCACTTCTATCAGTTTCTGTTTAGACATTACTTCTGTAAACAGTTAGATGAGTACCTAAAAGAGTACGATGGGGCTATTGTTCATGGCTCTATTTTTATTGCATTGAGCGCGCTAAAAACGCCTCATTACGGTGTGTTACATAGTTGCAAGTACGATAACTTTCTTGGCCGGCGACATGGTATCTTCAAGGTGATCTACCAGCATGTTTATCAAGAAGTCTACGGCGGAAAGCGGCTACTTTCAGTTTCCAACTCCGCGCGCGACGACATGATTCATAAGATGAAGGCTAAACCTAAGAGCCTAGAAACTATTTACAATGGCTTCAATTTTGACTCGTTGGTTGCTCGAGCCGAAGAGGGTACAACAGAAGGTGTACCTGAGAAATATATTATGGCCGCAGGCAGGCCAGATCGTACCAAGCGCTTTGATATTCTCATTAAAGCTTATGCGAAGACACAGCGAACTCATAAACTGGTGATTTTTGGTGAAGGCCGAAAGCTCGAAGAACTGAAGAAGCTTTCCACTAACCTGGGAGTTGAGGATGATGTGATCTTTTGGGGTTTCTGTAACAACCTTCTTCCCTATTTTAAGAACGCCAGTGCTTACATATTGAGCTCAGATATTGAGGGTTTACCGACCGTCGTGATAGAAAGTATCGCAGCAGGTACGCCAGTTGTAGCCACTGATGCTGGTGGAGTGAACGAGTTACTCTCTGGCAGACTCAATGAGTGGGTGGTGCCGAAAGGTGATGTTGATGCACTAGCAGCCAAAATCGACCAAGTCTTGGAAGCTCCACCTCAAGTAGGGCCGGAAGATCTCGCCTTTTTAGATTATCGACGAATCAGTGAACAATACGTAGCATTAAGTGAGAATCTTTGTGATTAATTTTAAAGAGATAACTGTGGTTGTTCAGGGACCAGTACAAACGTTCAATGATCGCCCTCAAGAGCCCAATATAACCACCAAGTGCTTAAACTCCGTACGTGAACACTTACCTGGCGCAACCATTATCTTATCAACTTGGCCGAACCAAGACTTAAGTGGGTTGGATTATGATGAGTTGGTCATCTCACCGGATCCTGGCGCTAACAGTCGCAATCGCAAACTCGATGGTACACCTCAATGGTACAACAATAATCGACAAATTGTTTCTTCAGTTGAGGGACTAAAGCGAGTAACCACCAAATATGCGGTTAAGCTTCGTAGTGATAATTTTCTTACCTCCAATAGCTTTGTGGCTTTACAACAGCAGTATCCTGAGCGATGTGAACAAGATCGTTTCTTGAAAGAGCGAGTAGTGGTGAGTGATGTGTTTACTCGCAAGTATGCCAAAGGCTTTCCGGTTGCTTATCATGTAAGTGACTTTTTCTATTTTGGCTTAACTGAAGATGTACTTGCACTTTGGGACTTTCCATTATTTGAGGATTTTGCCCCTTCAACAGAAGAGCCCATTAGTAAAGGTTTCCCAAATTTCATTATCGATTGCACACAAGCGCTATTTATTGCTGCATTGCAACAGTTTGACTCGAGTATCAAGCTTACTCATTTATTAGATAACGATGCAAAGATCATTGAGCGCTCAAATCGAATTATTGCTAACAACCTGGTCGTTGCGACGTTAGATAAATTGGGCTTGGGTTTGTGCCAAAAGTTTCTCGGCACAGCGAGAGTATCGCGAACGTCAGGTAAAGTAGCGCACTTGCAGTTTTTTGAGTGGCAGCAATTATATAAAGAGATGTGTGATTCGAGCTTTAAACCAGAAGCTTCTGTAGTTGACTCTATCGTTTTATTTTTACAGCGCTGCTTGTATATATTCCCAACTCGTCCGCAAACAATACTTAAAGTCTGGAAGCGAAGTAAAATCCGCCAATAATATCGGCGGAGCCATTAGTGGTTGAGTAAGAATTGAAAAAACTCTAGATGCTGCTGAGCGGTCGCTTTAGTTGAAAACTCATCTCGGATTCTCTGCTGCGCTCTTGCTCCCATCGTTTCTCGTAGAGTTTGGCTTGAGCTGAGAATGCGGATTTTCTCAGCAATAGCGGCGCTGTTTTTGACTGGCACGACATAACCAGACTCCCCCTCCAAAATGAGCTCTTTGCCACCACCTGTGGTTGTCACTATAGAAGGAATACCCATCGCCATAGCTTCGATAATAGTTTTAGGAAGACCTTCACCACTCACAGAAGGCTGAATTTGCATATCACAGCTGGCTAGTAAGTTTGGCACATCTTTACGATATCCCAAGAAATGGATACGTTCTTTCATGCCACTATTGGAGGCTAACTTAAGGTTTTGCTCGGTATCCATATCCCGCCCAACCAACAAGATATGTAGGTTGTCGATATCTGCTAACTGAGCCGCACTCTCAAGCAAAATATGTACGCCTTTACTTGGTCGTGCGTTGGCAATACATATAGCACAAACAGCGTCATCAGCTATGCCTAGCTCAGCTCTATCGATAGGCTCAGCTTGATACCAGCTCATATCATGACCCTTATAGATGGTATTTACATTTTCATCAGGCAGCCACACACGTTTTCTTACATCGTCAGTCACTGCTTGGGCAACACAGCTGACCCCATTCACACGAGGGTGCAAATGAGTTAGGTAGGCGGATGGGTCGTGACGATATAATCCGCCCACTGTTCCGCGGTAGGTAACAAGTTTGGTGTGTTTAAAACCGATACAGGCAAATGCTGCATTGGGAATGGTTTTGGAGTTCATCGCATACACGATGTCGTAATGCTGACGTTTGATCTCTTGGCGTAGCGTTTTGATTGCATTGAAGCAGATTTTTTTACTAGGGTAGCAATCGATGACCTTTATGCCGCACTCTCTGAAACGCTCTACGTACTCGGCGTTACCTTTAGTCATTATGGTGACCGAATGCCCAAGTTTTGCCATCTCAATAAACATTTCTGCTTCTGGTCGAACACTGTTCCAAGCGTCGTTATAGGAACTAAAAATCAGAATGTTCATAGTGGGGCTTCTTTTTGTTTCGGTTTCAAAGAAAGTTGGTCGCTACACAAAGCAACAATCAGCATCAGATAGAGTAGGCTTGTCTCTGCGTACCAAAGGGGAGAGTCGGTTAAACAGGCAACGAAATAAAACGCCGTGAGTGCGAGTATTAAGCTGCTTTTCTCGCTTGGCTGACTAACCGCATAATAAGCGGGCGCCAAAAATAGAAGTATAGTCAGAAGTAGGCCAATAATGCCCATTTTGGCAAAATTCTCAAAAAACTGATTGTGATACTGGTCCGGGTGATATTTGGCTAGACGGCTTTCAACTCTGCCCTCGTTAGCTAAATCAAGAAAGACTTCTTTATGTTCTGCACCGGCGCCAATCCAAAAATGGCGTTTACCAATTTCGATGGCTGATTGCCACATATTCAATCGAAAACCAGTAGAGTTACCATAATCACCAGCTTGAATTTGATTGAATTCATTTTTGGTTAGATTGAATCGCTCTATTATGTTCTCTTTGAAGATAAAAGAGAGTGCAAAGACTGAGATAATTACGGTGCCAAGTACTCGCCAGTGATGTTTTTGCGTGCGAAGATAGAAAAACAGTAATATAGCAATACCACAAATGAGTGCTAACCAGATTCCTCGGGTTTGTGACAGCAAAACACTACTCATCGCCAGCAAACTGGTCAGTATAGGTAACAGTTTTCTTGTAGAGAGAAATTGATACAAGCCGAACAGCGCAAGAGTACCACACACCGTCGCGTAAGGTATCGGATTTAATTCACCCGTATATCTGACTTTCTCGGCAATAAAGAAATAGTAACCGCTGTTGAAAGCAACAACTACCGAACCGATAAATGCTAACCAAACTAACACTTTCTGACTGAGCAGTTTAGTGGGAAAGCACATCATTAGGAGAGAAACCGTTAAGGTGGCTCTTAGCATACTAGGACTAGCTGTTTTAAATAGGTACTTTATCAGCACAAAAACAGTAAATAGAATGACAGCCCAAAGTACGTAATTGGATAGGTTCTGTTTGATAGCTTCTGTACGACCTAGAATTAAACTAGCGCCGATAGCGATAAGTGCACCAACCACCAATTTCTTTTCTCCATCGGGGATTATGGCAATAAAAGTAAATAGGTAGAAAAAGGGTAATATAATAAGCACTCTTAGCAGGTTGTTTATCATGGAGTTATAGGTTCGTGTAAGGGTTAACATCAGTTTCCGGGCGTGTTTTCAACAAACGAAGAATCCACATGTATTGCTCCGGTCTTTCTGAGACATAGTCTTCAATACATTGATTCATCATCCGAGCATCTTGGTGCTCATTGCCAGTTGGGAAGGGTAGCGCGGGGTAAAAATCAAGCTCGTATTGACCTGTTTGGCTGTTGTACATGGCAAATAGCGGCACAATCTTGGCTTTGCTCAATTTAGACAAGCGACCTAAACCAGAAATAGTCGCTTTAGTAGTGTTAAAAAAATCGACAAACACACTATGCTCACGGCCTAAATCTTCATCGGGCAGGTAATAACCGAGATAACCGTCAGAGCGCACCGACTTAATGAAGGGCTTGATGCCACCGCTTCTATCATAGACACGGCCGCCGTACTGCACTCTCTGCTTGTGCATCAACCAATCTGATACTTGGTTTTTCTGTGCCTTGGCCATTGCAGAAACGGGTAATCCGCGCGACGCGAGTAACACAGCAGGGATATCAATCGCCCAAGTATGAGGTACCAACAGAATCACATTCTCACCGCGATCAGTAACATTAGTTAGGTTCTCAAAACCGCGAATTGTGGTGTTGTTCTCAAGCCACTGCTTGCTTCTCAAGGTAAGTGAGGCAAAACCAATAGTGAACGAAATCGAGGTGACATAAGCCTGATATAATATTTGCTCTCGCTCAGCATCAGTCTTGGATGAGAAACACATTGCCAGGTTAACTCGAGCGCGGCGATTGGCTTTGTTGTTAAGTTTAACCGCCACTTTGGCCAGGTTGCGCGCGAGAAACAAGCGCACCGCGTTAGGCAGAAAACTTAACATCGCCCCGAGCAACACCGCCAGCCAGGTACCCCAATATTTAGGCGCAAGAAACTCCCACTCAAATGTCGGGCTATACGCTTTAGCATCAAAATCGTCGCGAACAGAACTCATAAAAACTCGAATTATTATTAGTGACTAGTTCCTAGTTTATAGTTCCTAGAGGTGGATTCTATGAACTAGGCACTGCTCTTCACTAGGCACTTATTTCTAGGAACTTCAATCTAGAAACTTCTTTTTCTAGGAACTTACTTCTAGAAACTAGGAACTCGTCTCTAGAAACTTCTACCTAATCACTACCAAATAGGTCGCGAGTATACACTTTATCCGTTACATCCGCCAAACTCTCTGTCATACGGTTAGAGACAATCACGTCCGAGCGTGACTTAAACTCGTCGAGATCAGTAATAACCTCTGAGTGGAAAAAGTGTGACTCTTTCAGTACTGGCTCATACACCACCACTTCTATGCCTTTGGCTTTTAAGCGCTTCATGATGCCTTGAATCGAGGAAGCGCGGAAATTATCTGAGCCTGCTTTCATGATCAGTCGGTAAATTCCGACTACTTTTGGGTTTTTGCGCAAAATAGAGTCGGCAATAAAATCTTTGCGAGTGCGGTTAGCATCCACAATCGCACCTATGATATTGTTCGGCACTTCTTGATAGTTGGCTAGTAGCTGCTTGGTGTCTTTCGGTAAGCAATAACCGCCGTAACCAAAAGAAGGGTTGTTATAGTGATTGCCAATCCGTGGGTCTAGCCCGACGCCTTCAATAATCTGGCGAGAGTCTAAACCGTGCGCCTCAGCATAAGAATCTAGCTCATTAAAGTAGGCGACGCGCATCGCCAGGTAGGTATTCGAGAACAGTTTCACCGCCTCGGCTTCGGTAGAGTCGGTGAACAGAACCGGAATATCTTGTTTTTCTGCTCCTTCGACCAACAGGTTAGCGAAGGTTTCCGCGCGCATACTTTTTTCTCCGACAATAATGCGTGAAGGGTGCAAGTTATCGTATAGCGCTTTGCCTTCGCGCAAAAATTCTGGAGAAAAGATAATGTTTTCGCAATTCAGCTCTTGCTTGATTCGCGCAGTATAGCCAACTGGCACCGTGGATTTAATCACCATCACCGCATCTGGATTAATGGCCATCACCTCTTTAATTACCGCTTCCACTGACGAGGTATTGAAGTAGTTGGTGTTTGGATCGTAATCGGTTGGAGTAGCAATCACCACGTAGTCGGCGTTTTGATAGGCAAGTTGCTTATCTAACGTCGCAGTGAAGTTGTGCGTCTTGTGTTGAAGAAAGTGCTCAATCTCGGCATCGACAATCGGCGACTGCTTGTTGTTGAGCATCGCAACCTTCTCTTCAACAATGTCTACTGCCACCACTTCATGGTGCTGCGCCAACAACATGGCGTTAGAAAGGCCCACATAGCCCGTACCTGCAACTGCGATTTTCAAATCACTATCCTTTTAAAATACTCTACAATGTCATTCCGGAAGTGAGGGTTCCCAAGTTCAGCCTTCCAGATATGAAAATATCTAAACCCGTCATTCCAGAAATGAGGAACGAGTTATCTGGAATCTAGGTATTTTGTGCGTTGGTTATCAGATCCTGAATCACGCTCGTTCCTCACTGTTCAGAATGACGATCTTTAATTCTAGGAACTAGAAACTAGCAACTTTTATTAATAATCGCCATATACTCCGCCACACCTTGAGCCACTGACTTAAATTGGTGATTGCAGCCTACTGAGCGTAGTTTAGTCAAATCAGCCTGAGTAAATTCTTGATAAGCACCTTTTAAGTGGTCAGGGAACGGAATCGTTTCTACCTCGCCTTTGCCATGATAAGTAATCACTGCTTTGGCTACCTCTTCAAAAGACTCGGCGTTACCTGTACCTAGGTTAAAAATGCCTGATACGCCATTTTGCATAAACCAAAGGTTAACTGCGGCAACATCGCCTACGTATACAAAATCGCGCCTAAAGTGCTCGCTACCGGCAAACAACTTAGGATTTTCGCCTGCGTTCATTTGATTATTAAGGTGGAATGCGACCGAAGCCATCGAGCCTTTATGCTGCTCGCGCGGGCCGTAAACGTTGAAGTAACGGAACCCTGTTACTTGAGACAGTTTCTCACCGTGCTCTTCGGCGTCTTGCCAAATGCGGCGTACATAGTTATCGAACTGCTGTTTCGAGTAGCCGTAAACGTTGAGCGCACCCTCGTATTGCTGCTCTTCAATAAATTGGTCGGTTTCGCCATAAGTCGCGGCAGAAGAGGCGTAAAGGAAAGGAATTTCTCGATCTAAGCAGTAATGCAGCAGCTCTTTGGAATACTCGTAGTTGTTGAGCATCATGTATTTGCCATCCCACTCAGTGGTGGCAGAGCAGGCACCTTGGTGGAACACCGCCTCAATTGGGCCAAAGTCATCACCCGCCATGATTTGAGTTAGGAAGTCATCTCTATCCATGTAATCAGCGATATCGAGATCGACAATATTTTGAAATTTCTTACCGTTTTTAAGATTATCGACCACTAAAATGTCGTTAATACCTTGTTCATTCAGTGCTTTAACGATGTTGCTGCCAATCATACCAGCGCCGCCAGTTACGATGATCATAGCTATGCCTTACTCAATTTATGTATGGGGTGAGTATATCAGTTATTGGTTCTTAGTTCCTAGTTCCTAGAGGCGGAGGGGCTTGGTGATGGAGTGCCTAGTGCCTAGTTCCCAGACGGCTAGTGATTGAGTGCATCGAAAGGATTGCTGTCATTCCGTAAGTGAGGAACGAGCTATACGGAATCTGGGTTTTGAGCGCGTGGTCGGTAGATCCTGAATCACGCTCGTTCCTCACTGTTCAGTGATGACAGTAGCTTCAACTCACCTCTAGAAACTTATTTCTTCACCACTCCACCCGTCAAATACAACCCAATGGCCGTCAGTACCCGGTAGCCGAACGCCTCATTAATCATCAAACTGATCGGTTGCCACTTAAAGCCACGCATATAACCTATCACCACAATTAAATGCAGAAGCACATACGGAGTGGCAAACAGCAACACAATATAACGTTCCACCAACTTAAACGGTTCAAACTCCTTAAGCTGTACGAGTTTATGCTTGGCTTTTTCTTCATCGGTGAAAAACATCGCATCTCCTGTTTTGCTCAGTGCACCTAAGCTTTTATCGATAAACGAATGGCTACCAAAAATGCGGCTCCATAAACTCATATTCTCTCCTGCTTTGAGCGCTGATTGATAGCGATCACCGGGCAGGTTTTATGGGCCCAAAAGTGATGTGGTCTTTCCTGCTCATCGGTAATCGCAACGGCGCGCTGCAATTGCTCAACTAAAGCAAACAACGTACCACTGGGGGCACATGTTGTGCCCACACCCAGTGCAAGCGCTGCACCGATAATCTCCCCAACAAACAATAACTATGATTTGAAGTAGGCAGCGCCGATGTGCACAGTGGATAAATTGGTGTGCGAGTTTCATACCACAGGCCAAACTAACCCGTTCGACAAGCGGGTTCAGCAGATGATTGCAGCGCGTAAGCAACAAAACCAGTCACTGAGCAGGCACTCAAAGCACAGTTAAACATGACCGACGGCTTTGCCTTGCCCTCGGCGGTGCGCAATGCGCAGATCTTTATTGGTGTGATAAAACGCTACGATAGCAATAATCAGGTGGCTCATTATCAACTGGACGATCAATGCGTGCAGCAGGACGCATTCAATAATCGAATGAATGAGCTGGTGACAGGATGAGCACACAGTGTGAGATGTTATGTGTTGGTAAAGTTTCATCGTTTTGTGAATTGGTGTATGATTATAGGCCGGAATTTGGGCAACTGGGTGTTTATCCACAATTGTTGGAGATGTCATATCGCCATGGATAGGAAAGTTGCGTAAAGCAGTGGTACCTGCTGTATTGTAAACGGAGCGAACAGGCTCGCGCTACGCTCAATTTAGAGCTGCAGGGCGTTGAGTGTTGCTACCCGCAAATTTTGGCTGATAAAATTCGTCGAGGCCAACGTTCTCAAGCTTTAGAACCTCTGTTCCCCAATTATGTGTTTGCCAATTTTGACCCTGAAGCCATCGCCCATACCACGGTGTGCTCCACACGCGGCGTGATCGATTTTGTGCGCCAAGGCCCAAGACCTGTGGTGGTGGATGCCAAAGTAGTGAGCAACCTACAAGCTTACGAACAGAGCGATGAGCAGCAGTGCGCGGTTAGCCAAGCGTACGTACCTGGCGACAGAGTTGAGATGAGCCGCGGGCCCTTTGCCGGAGTCGAGGCCATTTGCCAAGAGTCCGATGGCGATAAACGCGCGATTTTACTGATTAATATGATTAATCAGCCGGTTGAGATAAAAGAAGAATACAGCGCTATTAAACGTAAGTAGCGCTATGAAACACCGAAATAAACTCGTACTTTGGGAACGACACCCAAGGGCGGTAGCGTACCCGAAATGGTTTTTGGTGACCTATTGGGGCGGGTTTGAAAAACAGCAAAACTAAGGTTTTATAAGGGATAGGCTAATATAGGCTGTCTTAAAATGAATGAAAAGTGTCTCAGGTGTTGAAACATAACTGGGATAAAAAGTTTAAATGTCTAAGAGAACATTCACCATGTTGAAGCTAGAAAACATTAATATAGCGATTATCGGCCAAGGATACGTAGGTTTGCCTTTGGCTGTCGAGTTTGGGAAAAAGTATCCGACCATAGGTTTCGATATCAATTCAGACAGAGTACAAGAGCTGAGTGATGGCGTGGATAACACTCTTGAATGTACGACAGAGCAAATCAAGTCTTCGACTAACTTAAAGTTCACCGCTCAACTTGAAGACATTAAATCATCTAACTTCTATGTCGTGACAGTACCAACCCCTATTACCGATGAGAACACTCCAGACTTAACTCCTTTAAGAAAGGCTTCTGAGTCACTAGCAACTGTCATCTCAAAGGGCGATGTGATTGTATTTGAATCTACAGTTTACCCAGGTGCGACAGAAGAAGTCTGCCTGCCGATAGTTGAAAAGCTATCGGGTCTTAAGTTTAACCAAGACTTCTTTGCAGGTTATAGCCCTGAGCGTATCAACCCAGGCGATAAAGTAAACACTCTGACGAAAATTATGAAAATTACTTCAGGCTCCACACCTGAAGTTGCTGAATATGTAGATAGCGTTTACAACAGCATTATTACAGCAGGAACCCATAAAGCTTCATCTATCAAAGTGGCTGAAGCTGCTAAGGTGATTGAAAACACGCAGCGTGACTTAAATATCGCAATCATTAATGAGTTCGCAAAGATCTTTAATCGTTTAGACATTGATACTGAAGAGGTCTTAAAAGCAGCGGGTACAAAATGGAATTTCTTACCGTTTAAACCGGGTCTTGTTGGCGGTCACTGCATTAGTGTTGACCCTTATTACTTAACCCACAAGGCGAAGGAAGTAGGTTACTCACCTGAGGTTATATTAGCTGGCCGTCGCATTAATGATGGTATGGGTCAATATGTTGCGACTCAAATGGTGAAAAAGTTATCAAGTGAAAAAATTCACATTGATGAGTCTAGAGTGCTAATTATGGGATTCACCTTCAAAGGTGACTGTCCAGACGTACGCAACACTAAAGTGATTGAAATCATTAAGGAGTTAAAAGATTTCAATGTTCAAGTGGATGTCTTTGATAGCTGGGCTGACCCTCGAGAAGTTGAGCATGAATATGGTATCAAGCTTATCAATAAGTTAGAGGAAGGTGCTTACGATGGCATTATTCTAGCTGTTGATCATGAAGAAACTAAAGCCATGGGTATCGAAGCAGTTCGTAAACTTGGCAAAGAAAAACATGTTGTGTACGACGTTAAGTACGTGTTTGCTCCAGGTGTTGCTGACATTCGTCTGTAAGGAAAAATAACAATGAAAAAATTCGCCCTAATTGGTACAGGTGGTTATATTGCCCCGCGTCACCTTAATGCTATTAAAGAGACTGGCAACATCTTGGACGTTGCAATGGATGTCAACGACTCTGTAGGTATTATGGATATGCACTTCCCAGACTCTGAGTTTTTTACCGAATTTGAAGACTTTGCTGCATACGTTGAAGACGAAGCTCTTAAAGGTAACAAATTGGACTACATCTCAATCTGTACACCTAATTACTTGCATGCACCACAAATGAAGTTTGCTCTTAAAAATGGTATCGATGTTATTTGTGAGAAACCATTGGTACTAGACTCTGAAGAGCTTGATACATTAAAAGTTTATGAGAAAAAATACGGAGCGAAAGTTAACAGCATCTTACAGCTTCGCCTACACCCTTCTATCATTGCATTGCGTGAAAAAGTTAAAAATGCACCCGCTGATAAAGTGTTTGATGTTGAGTTAACTTACATGACATCACGTGGTAAGTGGTATTTGAAATCATGGAAAGGTGTAAACGAGAAGTCTGGTGGAGTGGCAACCAATGTTGGTGTGCACTTCTTTGATATGTTGCACTTTATCTTTGGTGACATAAAAGCAAACGAAGTTCATTATAAAGATGAACAAACAGTCGCTGGCTACTTAGAGTATGAGCGAGCTCGGGTTAAGTGGTTCCTATCTATTGATGCTGGTTACCTACCAGACAATGCCGTACAAGGTGAGAAGAAAACTTACCGCAGCATTATGATTGAAGATGAAGAGTTAGAGTTTTCTGGTGGTTTTACAGATCTTCATACCCAAAGCTACCAAAATATCTTGGCAGGTGGTGGTTATGGCTTGGAAGAGAATCGAGCTGCAATTGAAACTGTAGAAAAAATTCGCGATCAGCAAACAGTTTATGCACCAGATCACCACCATCCCTTACTAAGCAAAATCATTAAGTAGAATTCACTTATGAACTTTATGAAACATGAGACAGCCATTATTGATGATGGTGCTGTGATTGGCGAAGGTTCACGTGTTTGGCATTGGGCGCATGTTTGTGGCGGTGCTAAAATAGGTCAAGGTGTATCCCTTGGCCAAAACGTGTTTGTTGGAAATAAAGTAACCATTGGCGATAAATGCAAAGTACAAAATAACGTCTCAGTGTATGACAATGTACATTTAGAGGAAGGTGTTTTCTGTGGGCCAAGCATGGTATTTACCAATGTATATAACCCGCGCTCCCTTGTTGAACGTAAAAATGAATATCGTGACACTATAGTCAAAAAAGGTGCCACACTTGGGGCTAACTGTACTATTGTTTGCGGCATAACCGTTGGCGAATACGCATTTGTTGGTGCGGGTACCGTTGTAAACAAAGATGTAAAACCATTTGCTTTAATGGTTGGAGTGCCAGCAAAGCAAATTGGATGGATGAGCGCTTATGGCGAGAAACTTGACTTGCCTTTAAGTGGCGAACAAGAAATAACGTGCCCTCACACTCAAGATAAATACCGTCTTCAAGGCGAAAACTTAGAACTGATCAAAAAGTAACATCATGCATTTTATTGACTTAGAAGCACAATATAAACATTTAAAAGAAAAAATCGACGCGCGCATTCACAAGGTTTTAGACCATGGAAAATACATCATGGGACCTGAAGTTTTTGAACTAGAAGAAAAGCTTGCAGAGTATGTTGGTGTCAAATATGCGATAACTTGTGCTAATGGTACAGATGCATTAACACTCGCGATGATGGTGTTAGATGTAAAAGAAGGGGATGCTGTATTCTGCCCAACATTTACATTCTTTGCTACAGCAGAAACAATAGCTTTTGCAAACGCTACTCCAGTGTTTGTGGACTCAGATGAAGCTACATTTAATATCTGCCCTGTCGATTTAGAAAAGCGTATCCAGGCAGTGATCGCTGAAGGAAAATTAAATCCCAAAGCTATCATCGCAGTTGACCTATTTGGGCTTCCAGCAAACTACCCAGAAATTGAAAAAATCGCCGTGAAATACAACTTAAAACTGATTGAGGATGCAGCACAAGGGTTTGGTGGCTCAATCGATGGTAAAAAAGCAGGCAGTTTTGGCGATATCGCAACGACCAGCTTTTTCCCAGCTAAACCACTTGGCTGTTACGGTGACGGTGGAGCCATCTTTACCGACGATGACAAATTAGCAGATCTCGTAAGATCCTATAGTGTGCATGGAAAGGGCACCGACAAGTACGACAATGTAAGAATCGGTTTGAATAGCCGATTGGATACTATTCAAGCTGCAATATTACTTGAGAAATTGGTTGAGTTTCCAATCGAACTTGAGAACCGAAACATCGCGGCTAATAAGTATACCAAGACCCTTTTTGAAAAATATACAACACCATTTGTTCCAGATGGTTATTATAGCTCTTGGGCTCAGTACACGGTTGTTTGCGAAGACAGAGACAGCGAGATGCGCCACTATGCAGAACAAGGTATTCCGACAATGGTTTATTATCGTACCTGTATGCATTTGCAATCCGCATTTAAATACTTATACCACAAAGAGGGCGACTTCCCTGTTGCTGAAAAGTTATCTAAGCAAGTATTTAGCTTACCAATGCACCCATATATGAGAAATAATTGTGATTAAGAGTATTTTTGGTAAAAACATTAAAATAACATCTAGTGAATCATTTAAGGAGTCTGTTAAAGAAACAGTTAAACTATACCAAGATGTTGTATCTGATGGAAACTATCATATATCAGTTGATATTCGTGATATATCGGAAAAACCCAAAAAAAAGTCTCTCGCGAGAAACCCTTC